>JBGTHB010000033.1:0-8661 GCA_041746415.1 Coxiellaceae bacterium
TTAAGAGAGCTAACGCCGCCTGAATTCTCAATCGTGGGCCTCGTGATGGTGCATTTTGCCTGGCAAACATCTGGGTTTCCGGCGTGGTTAGTGGTGTCGTACCAATACCACGTAGAATCCCCTTTCTCAGTACAGCAAGTATAGGCGCGGTTACTGCAACTGCATGTTTTGTAGTTGGTTTTCTCATCTACAAAGCCACCAGCAAAACCACTGCCTATTAAACAGCCCCCTAATATCACTACCAACAATAATCGTTTCATACTCACCTCGTCATCAATTCCTCTTCTACCAATTATAATCAGTCTGCGGACTAATGCACCCCTCGAGATTGGAATCTCCCCCTGCCCCAAACCTGCATAATTTAGCGGATAATTAATCATCACTTAACAAAATAGGAGTATGTTTTGAGGTCAGAGAGATGAGGTAGGTAATATGAGATCTGATAATATAATTCCAGATAAAGTGGATGGTGCCGCTGTTGTTGTCGCAGAGCAACTGGCCTCGCAGCACAACCAAATTAGTGGTGACGATAGTAAAACCCCACCAATCACGCCGCGCGGCCAAGGCACCGCGAAGAGTCCTTCGTCGACACCAGAAAAAAGCGCTTCGCCAACAACGCCACGCGGCCAAGGCACAAAACCCGATTCCAGAAGAGGCACGCCAGCAAAATTAAGTATACCACCGAGATCACCCATATCCGATGCAAGCGCGGCCAAAACGACCGCCTATGGTTCTGATAACACCCCTAGCACCTCCAGCTCAATGTATTCAGAAGCAAAAATATCTGACCTGCCGCAATCAGCACCAGCGGCAAGAGTAGCAAACGGATTTGACTTTTCTAACACTCACCCGCGCGCGGGAACGCCTTCACTCACAACCGCTGTCGATGGTTCTGACAACACAAGAACTAGCCCTAACACCCGTTCTACTGAAGAAGAAAAAAGACCAGACGCGTCGCAATCAGCATCTGCATTCGGTGACCCTCGTTTGTTTGCGCTCACTGGGAGAGCACAAACTCCAGCAGCCACAGCAACAGCAAACGGTTACCTTCCTCCCCTTGGGCACACTGAGAGAGCACAAACTCCAGCAGCCAAAGTAACAGCACCCGAAGTCATGCAAAAATTTGCTGCTTTAGAACTTAGCAAGAAAGTAATGAATAGAATCGAAGCTTTCAACATTAATAAAAATACTGCAGAATTAATGCTTCCTATTATGCAATATCTTGGCGCAAATCTTTTAAATGAAGCAATGAATCCGCTGCGTGCACTTACAAAGTCTGTTTCCAACAAATTAATGTTTTTCAAGGATGGCCAGCCAGCTATAACAAAACAGCCAAAAATATACCCGTCTAATACTGTTGTCTTATGTGCTTATATTGAAGTTGCGCCATTACAAAAGAGTAGAGAAAACACTGTTCTAATTGCTTGGCCAGTGGCTGAAGATTTAAGTTCGGCGCATGGTTACGTCGCCGGCTCCGCCTTTCTTGGCATTCAAGGTGCTATTATAAAGGAACTCCCTATAAATGAGAGTTATATTAAAAACGCGGGAGAGCTATTGGTTGAATATAAAAACGGCGCTAGTCCCGTTATCATGGCTCATGCTCAACAAACAGGTAGTTATAATAACCGCATAGGTGAGGGCTATACTTCTCCGGTCCTACCGGGTAATAGACAAGTGGCTCAACCACTCTGGCAAGAGCTGTTCACCAGCTACGCAGACAAAGACAGCACCATCGTGACACTAAATTCAGGTGATAAACTCTCGCTCGTCAAAGCACTGCTTGAGTGGAACAAAGAAACAAAAAGTCATTGCTTACGCACCAACTTCGATCACATCGAAAAAATTGATTTATCTGGATTTAAAGACGAGCAACGACTCGAAATAAACAAATTGCTTAGCTCATTGGGGCTGTTAGACCAACTTGAAGATAAAATTATTTGCCGACAAGCACCACGTCCTTCTTAATCGCTTTTGATGTGGGTTGGAAAGCAACGCGCAGCGCAGCCCAACAAACTTCCACCGCTATTTGCTTTCACCCGTGTAGCCGTCTACCATAACCGCCATGAATAAAAAGGACACTACCCACTTTGGTTTTGAAGATGTCGCTGTGGCCGACAAAGCCAAAAAAGTTGGCGCGGTGTTTCATTCCGTCGCCGAAAAATACGACATTATGAATGACGTCATGTCCGCCGGTTTACACCGCTTGTGGAAACGTTTCGCTATCAACTTGGCAAAGTTTCGCCCCGGCCAGACCGTATTGGATCTCGCCGGCGGTACCGGCGATTTAAGTTTGAAAATAAAACCATTAGTCGGCAACGATGGCAAAGTCATTTTAGCGGATATTAATTTTTCAATGCTAAGCGTAGGTCGTGACCGATTGTTGGATCAAGGGCAATTAACTGGTATTGATATCATCCAAGCCGACGCCGAAGCGCTGCCGTTTGCCGATAATTACTTTGATCGCATCATCATTGGTTTTGGTTTGCGTAATGTCACCCTAAAAGAAAACGCGTTAAGCGAAATGCAACGCGTATTAAAACCCGGGGGCTGTGCGTTGGTGTTGGAATTTTCCAAAGTAACGTTACCGCTACTGGAAAAAATGTATGATTTTTATTCTTTTAAACTGCTACCTAAAATAGGCAAGCTGATTGCCAATGACGCAGACAGCTATCGCTATTTAGCGGAATCCATACGTCGTCACCCTGATCAACAAACGCTACAGCAAATGATGATCGACGCCGGTTTTGAAGATTGCAGTTATCATAATTTATCAGCCGGTGTCGTCGCCGTACACCGCGGGTGGAAATATTAATGTTGTTACAACCATTAGAATTTGCCATTAACCGTTATCTCAGTTTAGATCCTGACACTATCCAGGCGTTAGCTAAATTACACGGCCGTGTAATTAAGCTGGATATTCGCGATTGGGGTATTACTTTTTTCATACTGCCGCAGCAAAATGGTTTGGAGCTGGTGCCACAATACAGCGGCGAACCCACCACCACACTTGCCGCCAATTTATTTGATTTAATGCGCGTCGCCAAAGCAAAAGGCGCAACAGCCGCTTTATTTAAAAATAAAATAACTATAATCGGTGATGTGCACACCGGCGAGGCATTGCAATCCATATTAACCAACATCGACATTGACTGGGAAGAGCAGCTTTCTAAAATAACAGGGGATGTGGTAGCGCACAATGTGGGAAACGGCGCGCGCAATACACAGCATTTTATGCGTGACACCTTAACTAAACTGCGTGATCATCTTAAACATTTCTTACAAATTGAATCTCAACAATTACCAACCCAGCATGAAGTGCAGCAATTTTGTGACGACGTCACTCAATTACAACACGATGTCGAACGGTTGGAAGCGAAATTAAATCGGTATCAACACTCATGATCAGACCCGTACAACTGATTCGCTTTATTCAAATTAATTTTATTATTATGCGTCACGGTCTGCGACCGGAAGTAGTGGGCGAACAATCCACGATTTTGCGTTTACTCAGCTATTTAAATCCTATGCGCTTTACACGTAAAAAGCGCTCACGTGCCGAAGCACTGCGTATCATGTTAGAAACACTGGGGCCTATTTTTGTTAAATTCGGTCAAGTATTATCGACGCGGCGCGATATTTTACCCGCTGACATCGCCGATGAACTGGCAAGGCTACAAGATCAAGTGCCGCCTTTTCCAGGAAAAATCGCCAAGCAAATTATCGAACGCGAACTCAAAGCTCCCACTACGCAACTTTTTAAACACTTTGACGAAGTGGCGCTGGCCTCAGCGTCGATTGCGCAAGTGCACGCCGCTGAATTATTAGATGGCAGTGATGTGGTAATAAAAGTATTGCGCCCTAACATCAAAAAAAACATTCGCAGCGACATTGCCTTAATGTATCTCGGTGCGCGCATCGTGCGTTTTTTTTCAAAAACAGCGCGACGTTTAAAACCGGTAGAACTCGTGGCCGAATTTGAAGACACCATTTTTGGTGAACTCAATTTGCAACGCGAAGCGGCGAATGCCTCGCAACTACGCCGTAATTTTTTGCATTCCGACAAAATGTACGTACCCAAGATTTATTGGGATTACGTCACCAGACGCGTCATGGTGATGGAACGAATTTATGGTATTCGCATTTCAGACGTGGCCGCCTTACGCCAAGCCGGTGTTAATTTTAAACGTCTCGCCGAAAATGGGGTGGAGATTTTTTTCACCCAAGTACTACGTGACAGTTTTTTTCACGCCGACATGCACCCTGGAAATTTATTCGTTGATATTACCGATCCTGAATACCCAATTTATAACGGTATTGATTTTGGCATCATGGGCACATTAAGCCCTGAAGATCAAAAATACATTGCCGAAAATTTTCATGCCTTTTTTGAACGTGACTATCGTCGGGTCGCCGAGCTGCACGTATTAAGTAAATGGGTACCAGCAACCACACGCATTGATCAATTTGAAACTGCCATTCGCACCGTGTGTGAACCGATTTTCGAGCGGCCGCTAAAAGACATTTCATTTGGTAAATTGTTATTGAGTTTGTTTCAAGTCGCTGAAAAATTTAATATGCAATTACAACCGCAATTAATGTTATTGCAAAAAACGCTGCTGAGCATTGAAGGCTTAGGACGCCAACTCTACCCTGATTTGGATTTATGGGAAACGGCCAAACCGCAATTAGAAAGATACATGCGTGATCGTCACAACCCACGCAAATTACTCAAAAAAATTATTGATAATCTTCCTAAAACCAGTGAAAAAATGTTACGCCTACCTGAAATGATTTTTGCCGCGCTAGACAAGTACCTCGAAAAATAATGTCTCGTTTTGCTCCTCTCACTCGCTACCCTGTTTTTTATTGGTGCTTATACCTGGATAGGGTGAGTCATGGCGAGCGAGGTACGAGCGTCGCCATCCATATGCCGGTGTTTTTTAGTCGCACTGATGCATGAATCATGACGCTCGATGACTCGCTCGTGATGACGGAAAAAGAATTACACGCAGACGTGATAACAAAAGAAAAAAGCACCATCAACGCATCAGCACAAATGACAGGTGAGTCATGGCGAGCGAGGTACGAGCGTCGCCATCCATATGCCGGTGTTTTTTAGTCGCACTGATGCATGAATCATGACGCTCGATGACTCGCTTGCGACGACGAAAAAGGAAGATACAAGCTACACGTTAGCACCACAACCTTACTAAACTAACTCTTTCAACAAAGTTAATGCATTGCACACCCGTACTTTATCCGGCGATAAATAATCTTTCGTGCCGCTGAGCGAAACCTGCCACGTCTCACACTTAGGAAATCGCAACTTGAAATAACGTAAAGACTGACTCACGTCTTTATCCGATGATTTACACTCAATCGCCATAATCGGCTTAGATTTTTCAGTTACAATAAAATCCACTTCACGACCATCCACATCGCGAAAGTAATGCAATTTTAAATCACGCGCCTTTACATCGCTTTCGTAATGCACATATTTCAATAAATGTAATCCCACCATATTTTCAAAACGCGGTCCTTTGTCATCAATTAAAGTCCAGTCGTAGTGATAATATTTTTGTTCTTTTTTTACAGCACGAAGCAACGGAGATCCAAATGGCGATAAGCGAAAAATGGCGTAAATTCGCGTGAAAATATCGAGCCAATTCGACACGGCTTTATGACTTACCTGCAAATCCTCGCGTAACGCATTTATCGACAGTGGCGCACCCACTAAAGCAGGGAGACGAAGCATTAATAATTCTAACGTGCCAATATCTTTAACATTTTCCAACGAAAGCAAATCTTCTTGAATTAAACGCTGCCGATATTCACGTGACCAGCGTTTCGCTTCAATCTGTTGACCGTTAAAAAAAGGTTCGGGAAAACCGCCTAATTCCAACAACTGGTCCAAGCCAGATTGGTTATTAATTTTTAATTCCGCTACTGACAGTGGATCAAGACGTAAATAATGATAACGGCCTTGTAACGAATCGCCGCCACGTCGGTAATAATCCAAACGCGCGCTGCCCGTTACCAAAATTTGGTGACTAGAATGAAACTGGTCATAAACACCTTTTAAATAATTACGCCACTTTTGATATTTATGAATTTCGTCAAAAACCCATATTGGCGAAGTGGGTAACTGCTGTTGCAAGATCGCCGCACGATCTTCAGCAATGTCCCAATTTAAATAACCTTTTTTATTCTTGCCTAACAAGTGCTTCGCTATAGTCGTTTTACCCACTTGTCGCGGGCCAGCAACGAAGACCATCTTGCGCTTAAGATCTTGCTCAATTTGGAGTGTTAAGTAGCGTTTATGATATGACATAGATCAAGTATACGATAATTTTTGCCTACAGGCAAAAACACTCGCGAGTAATTTCGCCTATAGGCAAAAATATTGTTATCTAGGAAAAGGCGCGGCACTACAGTAAGCTCGATTTCAACTTACTAACTCTTGCTGCTCCACCGCCGCGATTTGCTTTTGCATATACTCACGACACGCTTTATTAATATGTTGCTGATATTTACCGGACAACGACTTAAACCATTCCAACACATCCATATCTAATCGAATTGAAATCGCTTTTTTACGTGGCTTATACGTTGCGGCGATATCACTTTTTTCACTCTCTGCTACTGTTTTTACGACTTGCTGTAACTCGTGCTGCAAACTATTAGCCGCATCTAATTGCGCTACATAATCCTCACCATGCAGTGCTTGTAATAAACGTTTGGACACGTGAACTGATAAAGGTTTTTTAGCAGTAAGCGACATGGCTCTCTCCTTAGATTAGCTACCATTTCTTTAAGATTACAGCAGTTTCGTAACAGGATCTAGCCAACTACACGCAACGCCAATGCTTCACTGAGGTGCGACGCATTAACCCCAACCATATGATCTAACGCGGCGATGGTTGTAGCCACTCCCAATATTTGTGCTTGGGCACGCAACGATAAATCCAACTTGTCCGCCGCTTTAGCCAGTAAATTTAAAACTGTGGCTGGAGGCTGAATGCGTTGCGTTGTTAAAAATTGTTGCGCTGCACTAACGCGCTCACGCACCGCAACGGAGGTTTCCTCATTTGCAGATTGCAACACTTGCTGTGCGGTTAAACGTGGCATGGCAATTTGCAAATCAATACGATCCCATAACGGACCGGATATTTTATTGCGATAACGTTGCACTTTATCCTGAGCGCACACACACGCTTTTTTACGATCACCATAAAAACCACAAGGACACGGATTCATTGCCGCCACCAATTGAAATTTAGCCGGGTATTTACATTTGGCGTTCACACGTGCCACCGTAATTTCTGCCGATTGCAACGGTTCACGTAATGCTTCTAATACCGCGCGATTAAATTCGGGCAGCTCATCCAAAAATAACACTCCTTGGTGCGCTAATGAGATTTCTCCAGGGTCCGCATTTTTACCGCCACCCACAATTGCAGCACTCGATGCCGAATGATGTGGTGCCCGAAATGGACGTTGTCGCCATTGCTTGGTGTCGAAAAATCCTTGCGCGTGCGAATACAACGCGGCCACTTCCAATGCCGCGGATTCATTCAATAATGGCAAAATAGTAATTAAGCGTTCTGCCAACATCGTTTTGCCTGTACCGGGCGGCCCATAAAATAAAATACTGTGTCCACCCACCGCGGCAATTTCTAAAGCGCGTTTTGCTTGTTGCTGGCCTTTCACTTGAGATAGATCTTTGGCATACGTCACTGGGGTCGCTGTATTTGTTGAGGTAACACTTGGCAGCTTTATTTCACCGCGCAAATGCTGACACACATCAACAAACTGTTTCGCTTTAAAGGCCGTCAAGCGTGAAATCAACTGACATTCTGTCGCATTTTGTGCCGCCACAATTAATTGCCGACCCGCTTGTTGTGTTGCCATGGCAAATGCCAACAGTGATGTAACGGGACGCACTTCCCCATCTAAGGCTAACTCAGCGGCAAATTCATATTGATCAATGTTATGCACTTTTAATTGATGTGAGGCTAATAAAATGCCGATCGCAATCGCCAAATCAAAACGACCACCTTGTTTAGGCAAATCCGCCGGTGCTAAATTCACTGTTATACGCCGCATAGGAAAATGAAACTGTGAATTAATAATGGCTGAACGCACTCGCTCTTTACTTTCCCGCAATGCTTTCTCAGGCAACCCCACAATAGAAAAACTCGGCAAACCGGATGATAAATGCACTTCTACATTAACCAAAGGCGCGTTGATTCCTACGCTGCCTCGCGCATAGACGCATGCATAACCCATTATTTTTTCGACTCAAGCTCGTTAAGCTTGCGCTCTAAGGCTTCCAGTTTTTCACGCGTACGTGCTAGTACTTTTGCTTGCGCATCAAATTCTTCGCGCGTCACCAAATCCATTTTATTAAACGCACTTTGCAACACGTCTTTAAAATTTTGCTCGACATCGGCGGGTAGTGACTTAACCCCCGGTGGCAAGGCATCGACTAAATTCTTTACCACTTCATTTAATTTTTTTGGATCAAACATAATGCGCTCCTCTCATTAACCAGCCACATCCTAGCAGCTTCGTGAACATTGGAATACCGTGGTGGACTCGTTATACTCCTACTCTTCTGCTCACAGTCTAGGGACGCAACACATGATAATCAACACCATC
>JBGTHB010000034.1:0-22210 GCA_041746415.1 Coxiellaceae bacterium
GCGGGAATTGGCCAAGGTTTTTTACTCGTTACGCCTTTTCAACTTGCCAATGCCACCGCCGCCATTGCCACTCACGGGCAACGTTTTCAGCCCCAACTGCTGTTAAAATCAGTTGACTCTCACAATGAAACGACGTATCAAATGCCAGAAGGTTTAGATCCTGTGGTGCTGAACAATCCCGATAATTGGAATATTGTCATTGATGCTATGCAACAAGTGGTGACAAATCCACAAGGCACGGCTGATTTTTTTGGCCGCACACCGCCTTATTCTGTAGCTGCTAAAACCGGTACTGCGCAAGTGTATGGCCATTCGCGTGATGAAGATCACACGCGCTTGAACATCCCAGAACAACTGCGCAACAATCACCTGTTTATTGCCTTCGCCCCAGTCGATCATCCGCAAATTGCCCTAGCCATTGTAGTCGAACACAGCGCAGCAGCGGATGTCATGGCAAGAAAAATCATGGATTATTATTTTAAACATCCGGATAATGAATAATGCGCTTTACCACTTCAAATAGCCGTGCTCACAAACGTTGGCTAACATGGCATCTTGATCCTTTACTGATATTAAGTTTGCTCAGCTTAGTATTGTTTGGTTTATTCATTCTATATAGTGCCAGCAACCAAAATATCACCATGGTGATTAAACAATGCCTGCACTTAAGTTTGGCTTTTATTGTAATGTTAATTTGTGCCCGCATCCCGCCAGAACGTTATTTACAATGGGCGCCTTGGCTTTACACCGCCACGGTGGTGTTATTAGTGGGGGTGTTGGTGATCGGTCAAATGCATCAAGGTGCTAAACGTTGGCTGAACTTCGGTATATTTAATTTTCAGCCTTCTGAATTAATGAAATTGGCCATGCCTATGATGCTGGCGTATTTTTTTCAAAATAAAACCTTACCGCCCAGTTTAAAAAATCTCGGCTACGGTTTTATGATTTTGATTGTGCCGGTATTACTTGTTGCCAAAGAACCCGATCTTGGTACCGCTATCATGATTAGCGCTTCAGGTTTATTAGTATTGTTACTCGCCGGCATGAGCTGGCGTTTGATTTTGGGTTTAATCGCGCTGGCGACAGCAAGCACACCCGTGTTATGGCATTTTATGCACGCCTATCAACGTAACCGAGTATTAACTTTTCTAAATCCCGAACGCGATCCGTTGGGTGCGGGCTACCACATCATTCAATCAAAAATTGCGATTGGTTCAGGTGGCTTAACTGGCAAAGGTTGGTTGCATGGCACGCAATCACATTTGGAATTTTTACCTGCTCACGCCACCGATTTTATTTTTGCGGTAAATGGTGAAGAGTTAGGATTTATTGGTGCGGTAATTTTAATTACGCTGTTTTGCTTGTTATTACTACGCTGCGTGATGATAAGTTTGCAAGCACAAGACACTTTCACCCGTTTACTTGCTGGCTCACTGAGCTTTACATTCATCTTATCTGCTTTTATTAACGTCGGCATGGTAACAGGAATTCTACCCGTAGTTGGCATTCCTCTGCCGCTTATTAGCTATGGCGGTAGTTACCTTGTCACCTTAATGGCGGGCTTTGGTATGATTATGTCAGTTCACACTCATAAGAAATTATGGCCCACTTAATTTTAACCAGGAGAATTTATGCTGCGACATCATCCAAAATTTTTTTTCACACTGGCTACGCTGCTTAGTTTACTCACTACATCAACTTTGGCCAGCGTCCCTTCTGACGTCCACAGTTATATAAAAACGGTTAGTAAACAATATGGTTTCAACCCCAAACAACTCAGCAATTTATTAACTGATCAGCATTACGATAAAGATGTAATTGAAAAAATCACTCATCCTTATGAATCAAAAGCGTGGCAAGACTACCAACGTTTTTTTCTTACACAAAATCGCATTGACCAAGGCGTCATTTTTTTTAAATCTCATCAAAAAATTTTACAGCAAATTAAACAGCGCTATGGCGTGGATCCCTGGGTGATTGTGGCAATTCTAGGGGTTGAAACCAACTATGGTAAAAATATTGGCAGCTACTCGGCGTTAAACGCACTGTATACGCTTAGTTTTCATTATCTACCACGTCAGAAATTTTTTAAAAGTGAACTTACTAATTTATTATTGCTGACGCGTAAAAACAAATTGGATATCACCACTATCCAAAGCTCATATGCTGGGGCGTTGGGCATACCCCAATTCATGCCTAGCGCGTATTTGCATTACGCTGTGGATTTTGACAACAAAAAACAAATTAATTTATTTGGCGACAGCAACGATGCTATTGCTAGCGTTGCAAATTACCTTAAACAAAATAAGTGGCAGTCCAATCAACCGATTGCCATGTCATTTAAGCCCTCTCGCCCCATACAAAAAGGCTGGCTATCCACTCACGCCATCCCACGTTACACAGCGGCACAACTTAACGCACTGGGCATAACACCGCAAGCATCCTTACCAAAAAAATTAAGAGCGGCGATTATTGAAGTTTCAAATAACAAAGACACTCAACACGTTTATTGGCTGAGTTTTAATAATTTTAAGGCCATCATGCGTTACAACCCGCGTATACCCTATGCGATGGTGGTTTATCAGCTCAGTGAATCGATCAAGAAAAAATATCAGGCCACACACAAGCAATGAAAGAACAATTATTACTGCAAGCAAAAAGCATACTGGAGCAAGGTGATTTCATAAAGGCGCTCGAACTGTGCAAGCAGTATTTGGTGCATTTTCCTCAAAATGCCGACGCATTGCATTTAGCTGCAATTTGCTGTGCCCAAAATCAAAATTATGGCGAAGCAGAATATTATATTGAACAAGCCATTACGGTTCGTATTGATGACGCGCAGCTTTATAACAGCCAAGGCAATATGTTTTTACGCCAAAATAAAAACCATGAGGCTATTACTGCTTTTAGCATTGCTTTAAAGCTAAAGCCCGATTACACCCCGACACTAAATAATTTAGGCAATGCCTATTTTAATCTCAATCAGTTAACAGAGGCTCAACAGCATTATCAACATTGCATCAAGCAAAATCCCAATTTTTTTGAAGGTTATTTTAATTTAGCACGCGTTGAGATTGTGCAGCGCCATTGGCAAAACGCTATTGACCATTTACAACACTGCTTATCCCTCTCTCCTTCACATTTTCGTGCTTTAACACAACTTGGGCAGATCTATTTACAACAGCGGGATTGGGCAAAAGCGCAAAATGCCTTTACCCAATCATTAGAAATTTATCCCCAGCAAGCGAATGCGCTAGCTGCATTGGGCACAATTTGTCTGCAACATTCTGAATTCAATAAAGCAATTCAATTACTTGAAACAGCGCTCGCTTTAGAGAGTGAAATTGAATTTGCTAATTGGCATTTAGCTACAGCCTATCTTGCTATTAATGACACCAAAAATGCACTCAAACATTATTTGCGCGAACTTGAAATTAATCCGCACGTGGAATGCTATTATAATATTGGCATTTTACATGGTGACCAAAATCACCATGAAGAAACCATTTATTATTTGCAAGAGGCATTAAAATTAGATGCGAACTATACGCCGGCATTAATCAACCTTGGCGCTACGTTTCTTAAAATGCACCGATTAAAAGACGCCATTTTTTATTATGAAAAAGCATTAGCAACAGATTCAACAAACAATGAAATTGCCCACATATTACATGCGTTAAAACAAGATGCGGTGCCAGAAACTTCACCCACCCAATTTGTGTCGGATTTATTTGATCAGTATGCAGCACACTACGATCAACATTTAAAAGAATATCTCAATTATCAAGCGCCTCAATTAATCAGTGATTACATGTGTGGTCACTACCAACCAGACAGATCTTTAGTCATTTTAGATCTTGGTTGTGGCACCGGCTTAAGTGGTGCGATTTTAAAACCGTACGCTAAAAAATTAATTGGTGTGGATCTGTCGTCTAAAATGTTAAATCAAGCTAAAGCAAAAAATTTGTATGACGAAATGGCGTGCATTGACATCAACGTTGCATTAGAACAATACCATGAGCTTGATCTTATTGTGGCAGCAGACGTGTTTGGTTATATCGGCAAACTGGACGCCCTATTTGCCTTGGTGAAACAAGCACTGCAACCAAATGGGTTATTTATTTTCACTATTGAAAAAAGCACCACAGAAAATTATCAACTTACCCAACACGTTCGCTATCAACATCACCAAAATTATATCGAGCAACTAGCGGCACAATATCAATTTAACATTGATATATTTGCAGAATGCACCTTGCGCGAACAGTTTAAAAAACCCGTGAACGGATTTTTTGTGGTGCTTAAAGCGTAACAATATCTGTTTGTCTTGAGAAAAAGCCTACTAGCGCTGCTCATGAATAAAATAATCTGATCCCAAACACCACTTGCGTTTAGTTAAGGGATTACTCGTGCAATAGGCCCTTAATTCATAATCAATAAAACGCAACAATAAATTTTCATCGCGCCCAGTCGGTATACCTAAGCGGGTGGTTTGAATAATTTTATTCGGCCTGTAGTTTTGCTCGCCTATATAGAAACGCTCAGCATCAAACTGGTGTTGATCCCAGTCAGTTACATTCAGGCCAAGCGATTTACATAGCAATGTTTGACCCGAACATAGCCGCAGCGGTTTGCGCTTAGTTTTATTGGGCAGTGGATTGAGTTTTTGCATATATTGAATCATTAACGGATTTTTCAGCGCTTGATAAGGAATAGCCGCCTTGATTAAAACCGCGTTACCTTCACCTAAACAACTCACATTCAATGAAGCGCCGCCGCGGGCATAATACATATAAATAGTGCCAGGTGGCATAAATAAAGCTTTGCGTTTTTGCGTATAGCCAAGCGAAGCATGCGAGGCTTTATCCCACAGTAAATACGCTTCTGTTTCAATTATTTGCGCATATAACCAACGCTTAGCATGGCGAACACAAATTACCTTGCCTAATAATGCTGGCGCGACTTGCTCAGGATCACGCGCAAAAAATAAATTTTCAAGTTGCTGAAATAACATTCTAACTCACCTGCATGCCTTGATATTAAACGTTCATCATTAAATAGGCGAATAGTAATACGAGCTGGGGCTAACTGAGAGACTCAGAATAAACGCTTGGGTTTCGAAACCGCTAAACACACTTTTTTACCTTTCATTGCACAGAATAAAAATCGCAATGGATTGCCGCGCTCGATGACTCGCTCGCAACGACGGCGGTGTTGTTGCTCCGCCGCTGTTTCGTCGTTGCAGTTCGTTTTTCCGTCGTTGCGAGTCCTCGAAGCAATCTACGCAAACTACCACAAGGACAAATACAGCATAAACCGCGAGTTTGCAAAAATTGCCCTGTGCAAAATTACCTTTTTAAAACACAAACAAATTAATACTGCTTTAATTAGGCTTTGATATGCTTACAGATTCACTTAAAAGCAGCCCTAGTTGGAACTTGAATGGCTGAAACTAAATAAACTATTTTCATGCAGGATGCCAACGACGGAGCAGCTAACAATGACTCAATCTTCTTCTAAAAGGCTTGCCTTAGCACGTGCTTCATTTTCCACACTGGCTGGATTGGTAGTCAGTGTTTCGAGTTTTAAATGGGCTATTGATCGCAATCACAAATCACTTACCTTGTTGGAATCTATAGAGAAGGCTGACGCAGAACAATTAATTGTAGCGTCAGTACTCGCCCTCTCCGTCACTCTTGGCAATGCTTGTCAGTACTATCCTGGCGTTAGCGAACTCACCACCAAGCCAATAGTTAAAATAAAAAATTATTTTAATAGCGACAAACGTGCTGCCCGCAAATTCACTGAAGTTGCCCTTACCTGCCTGTTTTCACTCGCCTCAGGTGCGGCACTAGGCGCGCTCTACCAACAAGAATTTGAAAATGATAACCACGCACTGAGGTTGTTTGTATTCAGCTTCATGGCAATCACTGGCGTCGCCTTTACTTTTAATGTGAATTACCAATTCATCAACGGCGCGTTTGATTTAGCTAAAGCACCAAAAAAGAAGCTTAATGAAGCTAAAGATTTTATTGCACAACAAAAAATTGCTTTTTTAGTTTTTGCTTCATCACTGACTGCCTACTATTTTCTATTTGGTAAAAACACCGAAAGTGTTGCCATGCCACTGTTGTTCAATCAACCTTCAAGCAATGCACTTGGCGATATAGCGCTCTGGGGCCTGCTAACGCTTGCGGTTTCAGCCACTTTTGCTGTAATAACAGCTCAGGTTGTAGAACGCTTAACTGAACAAGCAACCGCAGTTAAAACTAACTTCGGCAACAAAAAAATTGCACGCGGTAGCGCCCAGTTAATTGGCTTTGTGCTGTTAGCTGTTTTGGCAGCGGCATCCATTACTAGCGTGTATGTTGGTATAAACGACGCGGTAAATAATAACGAATACGATAGCCTTGGCTGGAGCGGCAAACATTTTGAATACATGGTGACGCCTTTTTGTTTCTTATCCAACTTATCGGCTTTGGCGGGGATTTTTAATCCTGTGATGATTCAACAGCCGGAAGCTGATCAAACAGATTATAAGACGCTGCCAGATAGTGAGGCCAACGGAGAAATGCCCACACCAACTGATGGTAAGCCCCAAAATCCCGGTATTGAAGCCGGACGTTAATTTATTAAAACTCTACCTGTTCATTCATCAACAGGAGAGCCAGCGTGACAACCTATCTAAAAATTGATGGCATTCATGGCGACGTCAGCGCCAATGGTCACGAACAGTGGATTGCCATAAATACACTTAATTTTCACGTTAAACGTGCTTTAAGCGCCACGCCTGGGCGTTTAGCGGATCGGGAAGGCACTCGCCCTGCTATTAGCGAAATCGTTTTAACCAAGCGCATGGATAAAAGCTCACCGCACCTATTTATTGAAGCGTGCAGCGGCAAAGCAAAACAGGTGCAAATTGATATTTGCCAATCCAGTAGCAGTGAATTAACGCCCTACGCTAGCTTTACCCTGCGCAACGCCATCATCAGTGGTTACAGTATTAACTGCGAATCAACTGGCCACAATTATCCTGAGGAAAGCATCAGCCTGAGCTTTGATCAAATTGAAATGAAGTACACACCGTTTGATGAGCAAAACAATCCACAAAGCCCGATACCCGCTGGTTACGATTTAAAACAAGCCAGTGCGATGTGATCTTTTACCACGAATAATCCGCTACTGAGCCGCTTTAAGCTTTAGTTAAATCTTATATGGCAATATGCTTGCTACATAAGCTGTTTTTTGGAAGCCAGCATGAAATTTCGTCGCACAACATTACTTTTACTTAGCTTCATTTCAGGAGCGGCTGCGGCAAATAAGGGTGTCGTTTATTGCATTCCTGAACACCCATCAAGTAGCGGTACCATTTGGCTTGCTGGCGTGATGCACAGTCTGCCAAGCGCCGACGAAGCAACAGCAGCCATTTCACAAACGGGTCGGCCACTTGTTTTTTTAGAGGGACGCCAGGGAGACAATATTGATTGTGTGATCCAAGGTCAAGCTCAAGCGAGATTAAATAAGGCTGGCATAACCTGCCACGGTTCGGATGTGTACCACACAGCCGAAGAAAATTTAACTAAAATGCTTGAACGCTTAACCAAAATGAATCGGTTTATAGCAAACTTTATTGTTAGAACCACTCGCCAAAATGCAATAAACTTACTGAGTCAATTAAGCACACAAATAGACTCAGTCGAAGCTTTACTGCAATCCAAAAATCTCTCCATGCCCAAAGTAGCGGCATTTGCAAAAGAAATGATAAGTGATCTCATTTACTTTCTGAAAAATGTTAGCAATAAAATTAAACTAGACTCAAATAAGATATTTAATGCTATTCACAATCCACGCAGTGGTGGCTTAGCTAGCTACTTTTATAATTTGTGTCAAATTTTACGAGAACCGCTTAGAGCAGCAAAAGAAAATAGTGCCATCGCTCAACTTGCCGATCTTTTTTATCGCTTAATGGGACTTAAAAAAATTAACTCTGGTTTGGGATTAATCTCTTCCACTCATGCATTCATAGATAAAATGAAAACAAAACTAACAGGCGCCAGCGATGGCAATATTGCACATCGCAACAATGAACTTCAGCAACGATTAGTTGCCCACGGCTGCGGCAACAATGGCATAAACTGTGCAGCAACCTGGGGCGGCGCACATTTTGCCAATAAAAAAGATGCCCACGCTATTCTAAATAACCGTCCCGATGAAAAAGACAGAACCGCAACGGCTCGATTAAAAGACGCTGTTGAGGCACCTGGCCCACACCGCGAACTATACCGCTTTTTCCAAAGTCGCAATATTCGCATTTGCACCACGTTGCATTCTGGCGATCCACACGCTGACTCATATAGCTCAAGACCCAATTTGTCACCTAGCCTAAACCACAATGAGCTTTAATAACTAAGCGCCTGTTTAAGATCTATAGATTTAGGCGAAAATTTTAGCCAATCACACTGCTTTTGCAGCGAATCAAGAGATTTTGAACAGGCTCTAAGCCAGTATGGTTATTTGACAATAACTACACTGACGACGGCATAATACTTTGTCACTCTTAATTAATGGAAAGTATGGATGCTTAAAAAAATATTCGCTATTTTAACCCTGCTCATATCCTGCTGCGCTTACGCTACACACTGGGTACAACCTGACTATGGTTTATTACCACTGCATCCATTTTTAGTTGGTTTTGAAAAAAATGGCACACCACTTTATCTATGCCAAGCATTTTATAATGGGGGTGATGTTGCCGGAAAAACGTGGCAGCATCCAACGCAGTGCAACATTGCTTTTGGCGGCAAAGAAATACAAATTAAAGCGGAATTTCTGGTTTATAACAAAACTCGTTCCGGCGGTAACTGGGTTTTTATTACTAATGGCAAAATCCCTGCTGATGCGCTAATCGTTGGCAGCGATGCAAATGGCAAACCATTTTATTTATGTCATGCACACTTCGCTGGTAGTTTGCAGCCTGGAGAAACAGCAGCGGGTAGTGCAACGTGTAACATTGCTTATAAAGGCAAAGAATATTTGCGTTATGGTTATGCGGTTTTTGTGCAATCTAAACACCATCAGCGTTTACATCCACTGTGGCCTCCGCAGCATTGCATCATGGGTCCGCTGGGTGACAAAGCTTGCGGCTACGACTGCATTAAATCCTTAGATGCCATTGCTTGTGCACCCAAACCGGATGAGATGTGCATGGCCAGCGATTTTGGACAAATTGCTTGCGGCTATCACTGTGCAAAAACAACAGGAGCTGTGCAGTGCGCCTCAAATAAATCTCAACATTGCGTCAGTAATCAGTTTGGTGATATTCGTTGCGGAGCACACTGTCATGTCGATCGGTTTGGGGGAATCGAATGTTAATGATTCAAACGCAACAAACCAATATAAATACCTTGCACCGCCACACGCTCAGCAGCAAACGTCATGGGTTCGAGTGTTTGATTAGCGGGTTTTAGCGTAATAGTTTTGTTGGGATTCTGATAGTAGCGTTTCAACGTTGCATCTTGGTGATCAACCAGTGCCACTACAATTTGACCATTATGCGCCTGTTGTTTTGACTCACACACCACAATATCCCCATCGAGTATGCCTTCATCAATCATCGAATCGCCTTTCACTTTTAATGCAAAACGATTTGGTCCAAGAAAAATACTGGCGACATCAATGGTTTCATTTTGTTGCACTGCCTCAATAGGTTGACCAGCAGCGATCGCGCCCATTAATGGCAAACCACCGAACACCTGATGCTGACTAGCACCGCTGCTGAGCAGTTCAATATTACGATGGCGTTTCGGGATCAAACGAATTAAACCTTCATCTGCCAATGCTTTTAAATAACGATAAACAACACCGCGAGATTTAATGCCAATACCGTCAGCAATTTCAGATGTGGTGGGAGAAAAATCGTTTTTATCGAAAAATAACTGAATAAAATCGAGGGTTTTGCGTTGACTTCGCGTAATCATGGCGATCTCCTTTTGTACTCACCATATTACCTGCAGCAGACAAGATAGTCAACGTTTGACCGGATGTGGCCGGCCCTCATCGTTAATTGCCACATAAGTCAAAATACCTTCTGTCACTTGACGCCGTTCACCGTCGCGCTGACCCAGCGCCCAGGTTTCCACTTTCACCGTAATAGATGTTCTACCAACGCGCAATAATTTTGCGTAGCAACAAATAAAATCGCCCACTTTTACTGGCGCAATAAAAATCATTTTATCAATTGCCACAGTTGTTACCCGAGAATTAGATTCGCGTGCAGCAATACTCAAGCCTGCTAAATCCATTTGTGAAACTACCCAACCACCAAAAATATCCCCGTTAGGATTGGTGCATTCAGGCATGGCTAAGACACGAATGGCAAGCTCACCATCAGGCTGTTTATCTTGTTCATTTGGCATTGGCGGCGCTCCGGTTTAGCAAGTGATGTCCATGACGACGACGCAGCCAGTAATCTAAGGATAACTTGCCCGAACCGTGCGTCATCAACAACGCTAAAATGATTCCCCAATTAATGTGTTGCGCCAGGCCGTTCCAGCCATCTGGTGTCCACAAAAAATGATAAGAAATCACGCACACTAAATTATAGGCGAAGAAAATTAAAATCATGATGCGACTGCCTAAGCCAATTGCCAGCAACACTGGCAGGATCAACTCTGCTGTAGTGCCTAAAATTGCTGCAAAATAGGGCGATAACAAGGGAACATGATATTGATACTGAAACAACATCACAGTTGAATCCCAACCATGAATTTTTGTTAAACCTGATTTGAAAAATATCCATGCCACCCACCATCTTGCCGTTAAGTCCACTAACGGTTTAATCAAATCCAAGGCTTTTAAAACTGGCGCGATGATGCGCGCAATAATCCGAATCATTAGGTTATTCCTTTTTTTTGTCGGTCTGTGTTATTTTAGCAGTGGAACGGTTTAACTCACAACAAAGGGATATCACATGACTAATAAAGCGATCGCGAAAACACTCGCCATAAGCGTTATAGGAGCTGCTATTGCAAGCACGGCCAGCAGCGCCATCGCACAGAAAATGGCTGTTGAAAAATGCTATGGCATAGCCAAAAAAGGCCAAAACCAATGTGGCAACTCTAAACACGCCTGCGCTGGACAAGCCAAAACAAATGCAACGGGTGATGAATGGATTATGGTATTAAAAGGTAACTGCGAAAAAATCGTTGGTGGTTCACTCAAACCAAAATAGCGAATTCACACTTAAAAAGTATTTCGCTTTCGCATGTCGATGCAAAAAACACCTGCTATACAGGTGTTTTCTTTTATGTAGACAAATGCTATCCTCAATGCTTAAAATAATGTCTAAAAGCATCTATATAAAACTTAGATTTTTTAACAGATTAAAAACCAAGGTTGGAAGTTGAATCGATGATTAAAACAGGGACGCCTTTTCAATTAAAAGCAGACTTCATCCCTTTCACCGTGCTTAAAGTGCTCGATACTGAGCTACAGCTCATCGAAGAAAAACTACAAGATACCATTAAAAAAGCGCCAGGTTATTTCACTAACGCGCCTATTGTCATTGACGTGAGTGCTTTAGAAGACAACGCCGAATTAGACTTAGCTGCTCTGGTAGCAATGCTGAAATCGAATAAAATGATGGCCATTGGTATTCGCGGCACCACTCGCGCTCTAGAAAAAACGGCTGCTGAACTGGGTCTAGCAAAACTTAAAACGCCCACTGTTGAAATGCATCAGGCACATCAAGCAAGCAACAACGAAAAAACCACCAAACCCAAAACAAAAAAAACCACTGAAAACAGTGATCGCGAAGTGCGAACCAAGATTATAACTAAACCAATTCGTGCCGGTTCACAAGTTTATGCTAAAGGTGGTGATCTCGTTATATTAGCTGGCGTCAATCCAGGGGCCGAATGTTTTGCTGATGGCAATATTCATGTTTATGGTCCGCTGCGTGGTCGTGCCTTAGCGGGCGCTAACGGCAATACCCAGGCACGTATT
Organism: Coxiellaceae bacterium; assembly: GCA_041746415.1. GTDB lineage: Bacteria > Pseudomonadota > Gammaproteobacteria > Coxiellales > Coxiellaceae > JBGTHB01. The sequence goes on from JBGTHB010000034.1 coordinate 12,004, forward strand.
TTTTGCAAATCTTTAGAAGCAGAATTGGTGGCCATTGCTGGCCATTATGCGGTGAAAGAAAACATTCAATCACCCACCACGAACCATGGAATGGTTCAAGTGTATTTAAACAACGATCAACTTCATTTTGATACAATCTAAGAGGGAAATACCGTGGCTAAAATTATTGTTGTCACTTCAGGAAAAGGCGGCGTTGGTAAAACAACGACTAGTGCCTCAATTGCAACCGGTCTAGCAATGAAAGGCCATAAAACGGCTGTAATTGATTTTGATATCGGTTTGCGTAATTTAGACTTGGTCATGGGTTGTGAACGACGCGTGGTTTACGATTTAGTAAACGTCATTCAAGGTGAAGCGAACTTAAAGCAAGCATTAATTCGTGATAAAAATATTGATAATTTATTTATTCTGGCCGCTTCCCAAACACGCGATAAAGACGCTTTAAGCCGAGATGGCATTGGTCGCATTTTAAAAGAACTGTCTGATGACGGTTTCGATTTCGTAGTATGTGACTCCCCCGCTGGTATCGAAAGCGGTGCCATTATGTCGATGTATTACGCCGATGTAGCGTTTATTGTCACCAATCCAGAAGTCAGTTCAGTGCGCGATTCCGACCGCATTTTAGGAATTTTGGGCAGTAAAACAAAACGCGCTGAAGAAGGTGGTGAACCGTTAAGCGAACACTTAATCATTACACGTTACAATCCAAAACGCGCTTCTTCTGGCGAAATGCTAACGATTGATGACATTAAAGAATTATTGGGCATTCCACTGTTAGGCGTGATTCCTGAATGCAAGTCTGTTTTAAACGCCTCCAATGCAGGCACACCTGTTATTCGTGATATAAAAAGCGCTGCCGGTCAGGAATACCGCAACATTATCGCACGCTTTCTCGGTGAAGAAGCAGATGAAAGTGATGCAAAAAAAGGATTTTTTAAACGACTGTTCAGCAGTCAAAAAGATAAGGAAGTCGTAGCATGAGTATAATGACCTATTTTCGCCGCAAAAAATCAGCCGGCTTAGCCAAAGATCGGTTGCAAATCATTATTGCACAACAACGAGGCACCAATTCCACTGATTATTTACCGATGCTGCGTAAAGAAATTTTAGAAGTGGTGGCCAAATACACACACGTTAACATTGAACACGTCAAAGTGGATTTGCATACTAAAGACAACAACTCTATATTAGAGCTAAATGTTATTTTGCCAGATGGCAAAGAAGTCATGGCAGCAAATAAAGCTTGTGAAGCGATCACTGAATGAAGCGTCGCTGGCCAAGAAATCTCATGCTGGTCATTGGCATACTGATTGCGGCGTTATTACTAACGCCGTTTTTGATTGGGCTTTACGCCCGCACTCAAATTATCTCCGTTATTAACCGAACCACCAGCCCTTTTGCCATCCGTGCCCAAGTTGTTTCATATCAACCAGGTTGGTTTATTTCGCATATGCACCTTAAAATTTTCTTAGCCAACCCCACTTACACAAGTCTGGAAGGCGACGTATCAATTTATAACGGGCCACTGATTTTATTTTTAGATTGGCGTCATCAATCGCATTGGTATCTAAGCTACTTTGCCGCCAAAGGCGATTTTAAAGTGGTCGACCCACATCTCGATCAACTCCTCCATGACGGTATTCCCGAAGAAATCTTTATTGCTATTCGCCAAAACTTGCACTTAAACAGTATTATTCACGTGCATATTCCTGAATTCACCATCATTCGTCCTGATCAAACTCGAACAGATATCGGTGGCATCACTTTTCATTTATTTCACAGTCGGCATCACAATCACATTCGCTTACATGGGCTATTAAATGACGTTAGCATTGATTCTCCCTCCTTGCGTTCACGTTTAACGGTGCAATACGCCGCCTTAAATTTAGATATTAACCGTGATAAAACCGGCTTATGGACAGGCATCACTAAAATTACGACCCCGCTGGCCACTTTTGCCGATCAACTCGGCAGTGCTAAATTAACTAATATTCAACTCGTAACGCAAACCAATCATAACGACCCTAAAAATTTATTTAACTTAACTTTCGATATCCAGAAAATTGCTTTAATTGATAGCACCATTGGTCCTTTCGTTGCTAACGCTACCATTAGACATTTCTATGATGCGGATTTAGGTAACTTCATGGCTATTCAAAAGTTTGTTTGTGAAATGAATCTGCCAAAAGATTTGCGCGATCAAGCGCTGGATCCTTTTGTTACGCAACTGCTTCAAGGTGTGACAGCACATTTAAATCAAGCCACACTGCAATCTAATTTCGGCACCATCGACGCCAAAGCTAATTTTGTGCTGCCGCAAATTAACGCCAATATTCGTCCCCTGCCAACCGTTAGCAGTATGTTTCATGCTTCACAATTAGATGCAAAACTTATCATACCTGCAGCAGCATTGAAATTATCAACCACTCAAGCGAATTTGTTGCAAGCCACTTTGCTCGGTTACTTTCAGCAAGGCTGGTTAGTAAAAACAGGCGATCATTATACCTTGCGTCTAACTCATGATGTTAATGGTTACAAAATAAATGGCACGCCGTGGTTGCAAAAATCACTCCCGCAACATTAAGGATAATCAGTGAAGAACGAAAAACGCACTGCTTTTATCTTTTCATTATTAATTTGGTTTCTTTCTTCATTATTTTACTTTCATCAGTATTTTTTACTCTCCTCCATCAGCCCGATGATACCCAAACTTGAGCATGATTTTTCGTTGTCCCCACTTACGATATCTGCAATTGCTGCTTCATTTTATTATGTTTATCTGATATTGCAGTTTTTCACTGGTTACTTTACTGACCGCTTTGGCACACGCTACTGCTTAAGCTTTGCCAGCCTAGCCTGCGGTATGGGCGCCATCGTTTTTGCCAATGCACAATCCGTTGGATGGCTTTATACAGGCCGCATTCTAATCGGTGTTGGTGCGGCGTTTTCGTTAGTCGGCACATTAACATTAGCACGCAATTTATTTACTGATAAACAATTCACGCTGCTCAATGGTATTACGGCCATGACAGGTGTCATGGGTGTATTAATCGGCACAGGACCAGCCAGCATTATTATTGATGCGTATGGGTGGCGATTTACAATGAACATGGGGGCAATAATCGCTATAGCTATCAGCATAACTATTTTTACATTTTTTAAAAAACATATTCATACCAATAAGCATCAAACCAGTTCAACGCATTATGAATGGCGAAAAGTAGTTGCTCTTTTTAAGAAAAAAAACTTTTGGTTGATCCTAGTCTATACCTTCGGTATTTCGAGTGTTTTTGATTCTTTTGTGGCTTTTTGGGCAGTACCCTTTATCAGTGAAAAAATTCATGCTACCACCATTCTGGCGGCAAAAACGGTTTCATTAATCAGCTTCGGTTATTTGTTTGGTGCATTTACATTTTCTTGGTGCGCCAGTCACTACGGACACCGTAAATCGCTGTTAGCGGCAGGTGCATTTTTTATTGGTCTTACGCTAGCAGGCTTAATATATTTACCCTCTCTTACCAGCATCGAACTTAGCATGCTTGCATTCGTATTTGGTATTAGCCTTGGCTCAAAAACATTAGCCTTTGTTGTCATGGCTAAAGAAGCTGACAAACATATTACCGCCACAGCCATGGCTTTAGTCGAATTCACCAAACATTTTGGTGGCGTAATCTCACTATTAATATTGGGCTGCATCCTCGAGGCAGAAGTACACTCACATCACATAACTCCCGGCCACTTAGTGCAGAGCTTGAGACTAGATGATTACTACAAAGCATTTATTTACTTAATGAGTTTGGTTTTTGTTTCATTGCTAAGTATTTGCTTGGTGAAAGAAAAATTGTCTAAAGCGAGTTAACACTACTATCTGATGATGTCTGATTCGGATTATCACTCGTCTGATCAATTAACCTCATCTCCTCATCATCCTCTACTGCGATGGCTGCTCTTGATCGGCTTTGACTATTTTTTTGATTAGTAACACGTTGCCAACGAAAGACTAAGGAGGCACAGTTAAAGCTGAGTCCAATACCTAATAACCAGTTGAAGGTTAATAACGAAATCTCTGCTTTTGCTGCGATAATCCAATTAAGCACCAAACCACCATACACTGAAGCGAACGTGGCGTGCATAGCAAATTTTGTGTCACTATAAACTCTAAGACTAGAGGTCATTGTTAAACGCACACCGTGTCCAATATAAACTATTGTGCGTGCAACCAGCGATGCTGCCGCTATCTTCATGATGTAATTTTTGTTTTTTTCATCCTGAATGCCAGAACCAAATTGAGCAACCAAACTATCTTGGGCAAAATAATAAACCACGGCCATTAGCGCAATCAGCATGACACTCGACGCAGCCGCTTTGTACGCCATCTTTTGAATGGCAAGATTGTCATCTGATTTAACCTCATCAATTACCAAGCGCGTTGCTCGTCCAATATAAACGGTTATCAACAATATGGGTAACGTGTAGCGCTCGACAATTTCGAGTGCTGCAAGATTTATTTCACCCAGGTATTTTTGTACGATTAAATTTTGCAGATAAATAGCCAAAATCTCAGCTGCATTTTGTAATGCAATAGGCACACCAAAATCAAATAACGCTGAATATATTGCGTTTTTTTTAGCTGTTGCATGAGCTGCAGTGATATCGCGATTAGTACAACATAGCGTGCTTTTTACATAGGTGGCAATATTCCCAAACTCTTCCATTAAGTTTCGCAAACCAGCTGCTGAATCTGGTAATAAAGTACGACTTCGTCCATTTTCGATCTTATAACGGTATAGCCTCATTATTAAATAGGCCGCCCAGGCAGCCAAACTAAATGATAAGCCAAGCAAGTACTCAGCTCCATTTTGCATCATAAAGTAAGACAACATAACAAGTAGGCCGCTGTGAATAGCATAACGGGCGGTTAGCGCATAATGAAACTGGTAACACTCCAAATAACGGGTTTCAACCGAAAGCAATTCACTGGCTGGAATTGTTGGCAGGTACGTTATAAAAAATTTAAACGTACGCAGTAACGTGGTTGATGTTGGTGAAAACAGTGCTGCAATAGCAAATGCTGCAGGTAACATGATCACAGCACTCGCCATTGAAACCACAACCGCCAAACTGACTCCCTTTTTCATTATCAAACTAATATTATCTTGTGTGGTTTGCGGTGCAATACTTGAACTCACTTGTGATTTTGATGCCGCTAATTCATCGCTAATAAGCTTACCCACTCCAAGCAGCAATAAAATGGCAGGAGTCGATACCCAAATTCGCATAGGTGAAAACAAACCTGCTGCTACCAAGCTTTGCTGATCGTGATTGGCATATTGCTTTATGGCAAACCAGTTACCGCATTCTAATAGGAGGCGTGTAGTCACCAGAATGGCCGTGCGTTTTAAAATAGCAATTGTGCTCATCTACATCCTTTTGTTTAAACAACAATAACTGTTTCGTTAAGACTGAGACGGTATTAGCGTTAAAAAGCCACAAATCAACGCAACATGGTATAGAAAATTTGATTGTTTGCAGGACCATTAGCCTTACACAAATATTCAGCCTTGATTTGAGTTAAATCCAAGCGTTCGTGATTTAAGAACACATACAATAAACTTGCGACATCATTGGTAACTTGCTTATCCATTCTCTCAATTCCACAACAGCACAAACAAAACTGCATTAACTCTGACAACAATAATTTCAAATTAGCCGCATCTTTTTTCAAATACACAGCATAAGTTTCCTCTCCTGTTGTCAATTGCGCCGTCAACTCAGGAGGCGTAGCGTATGGTTTTAATGATTTCGATAATGCGTTAGCAGGAAAATTTCTATTATAAAATTGAAATTTTATTTGTGCCTCAAGCATAACAATCACACAGTACGCGATAACATTCGTGTTACTAGGATAAAAAGTGGCTACATATACAAAGTAAGAGGAGTAAGGGTTGATTTTTGGCTCAAGCTGCAGCCACATTCTACCCCACATAAAAAACGCTAACTGTGTTTTCTTTCCTTCGGAATTAACATGAATGTTAGTATAAGCCCTGTCAGATATAGCAGTATTGACTAGATTGTTTAACACCTTCTGCGCAGCTGGTGCTTTTCTTTTTGTGCCGCGTCTTTCGCCATTTAAAGTACGCAAAAAAAATCCTTACCGCTTTATCTTGCTGGCAAAATTAATAGATGAATGGTTATTTAGCAGCGTAGGCTTTATCTACGGCCACCACCGAATAAACGCAGCATACTGAGAAATAAGTTAATGAAGTCTAAATACAACATGAGCGCGCCACTGATGACGAGTTTTTTACGATCTTGTCCTTGTGACAAAGCATAGGATTGCTTAATTTTTTGAGTGTCATAAGCGGTTAACCCTGAGAAAATCAACACTCCCAACACACCCAGTGTTAAATTCATCGCAGCCGTTTGCATACTGTGCACAAACATGGTCAACACACTAACAATGATCAAACCAAATAAGCCCATAATGCAAAATGTGCCAATGGGGCCTAAATCTCGTTTAGTCACAAAACCAAAGATACTCAAACCTAAAAATGCACCTGCTGTACTAGCCAACGCCAGCGTAATGGTTTGCTTAGTAAACACATATAACACGACTGAAAGTGTCACCCCGGTTAACAGTGAGTAAGCCAAATACATGAGGGTTGCTGTAGCCGCGCTGATGCGACGTTGCAAAAAACTAAAGGCAATGACAACACCCAATTGCAACACAATAAGACCATTAAACAGCAATGAGTTGGAAATTAACCGTTGAAATAATTCAGTATTGTTTTGTAAATAAAGCGCAATTGCTGCCGAAATTCCGAGACCAGCCATCATCCATAAATACACTTGGCTCATAAATTGTTGCATGGTTTGACCATCTACATTGGGATAGTATTTCGATGAATTTGGGAGTGAGACGTCTGGCATAAATACCTCGTAATTTTGACTAGCGACATCATATCACTGAAAGAATCCGCGCCACAAGTAGCTTCTATCTCTTTGAAATGATGTACTTTCGCAACTTGTTGCCCTCAAACGTAGCACGCAAAGCTCTGGTATTTTTTCATGCTGCAGCAATTAAATCTAAAAATTCGTCTTCCGTTAAAATAGCGATACCCAACTGCTGCGCTTTAGTAAATTTACTACCAGGTTCTGCACCCACAACCACATAACTGGTTTTTGCTGAAACACTACCGCTTACTTTACCTCCCAGTGCTTCAATTTTTGCTTTCGCTTGTTCACGTGACAAGGATTTTAATGTTCCAGTAACGACAAAGGTTTTTCCGGCTAATTTAGCGGCAGCCTGTGTCTTTATTACTTTCGGCCAATGCACACCCAGCTTAATTAATTTTTGAATCAACTCGCGATTATGCTGTTGTTGAAAAAAACCACGTATGTGTGACGCCACAATCGGTCCCACGTCTGCAACAGTCAATAAATCTTCCACTGTTGCTTGTTCAATTTTATTTAGCTCACCAAAGTGATTTGCTAAAGTTTTGGCAGTGGCCTCACCCACTTCGCGAATACCCAACGCATACAAAAATTTCGCTAAGGTGGTGGCCTTGCTTTTTTCAATAGCAAGAATAATATTCTCAGCTGATTTTTCGCCTAGCCGTGGCAATGTCGCTAACACCTTGGCTTTTAATTCAAAAATAGCCGCGACATCTTTAATAATATTTTCCTCTACCAACAAATCCACTAACTTATCACCCAAACCTTCAATATCCAGCGCTTTACGTGAAACAAAATGTTTAATGCTTTGTGTGAGCTGTGCTTGGCAATACAATCCACCCATACAACGCGCCACCGCTTCACCTTCTGCTTTTAATACTTCTGCACCACAAACGGGACAAACTTTTGGCAACAAAACTTTTACAGTATGACTTGGGCGCTGCTCATTTAAATACATCACTACTTCTGGAATAACATCACCGGCTCGTCGCACCACAACACTATCACCGACACGAATATCCTTGCGTTGCAATTCATCAAAATTATGCAGTGTGGCGTTACTTACCGTCACCCCACCTACTTCAACTGGTGCTAACCTTGCCACAGGGGTTACTGCACCAGTACGCCCTACTTGGCATTCAATAGCGAGGACTTGAGTAATTTTTTCTTCAGCTGGAAATTTAAAGGCGATGGCCCAACGCGGTGCACGTGAAACGAAACCTAACTGTTGTTGTGTTTGTCGCGAATTAACTTTAAATACCACCCCATCAATTTCGTAAGACAAACTAGCGCGTCGCTGTGCTAATTTTTCATAATAGTCAAAACAAGCAGCAATACCAGTCACCAGTTTGAATTCAGGTGTGATAGGCAATCCAAGTTTTTTTAAAAATGTCATCACTTCGCTGTGTTCATCCGCAATTTGACCCCCTTCTACAATACCAACAGCGTAGGCAAAAAAACATAAAGGGCGCTCAGCAGTAATAGCCGGGTCAAGTTGACGCAAACTGCCTGATGCCGCATTGCGCGGATTAGCAAACATTTTACTGCCTGCCGTCATCGCTGCTTTATTCATTTTCTCAAAGCCGGCAACTGGCATAAAAATTTCGCCGCGCACTTCGAGCAGCGCCGGATAATCCTTACCGCGTAATTTTAATGGAATGGCTTTGATGGTTCTGACATTACTGGTGACGTCTTCTCCGACATAACCATCACCGCGTGTCGCAGCTTGCACCAGCAACCCGTTTTTATACAGCAAACTTATCGCAACACCATCAAATTTTGGTTCGCAGGTAAATTGTAATGGATTATTCTCACCTAAGCGTTGTTGAATACGTTGCGCAAAAGCATCGAGTCCCGCTTTATCAAAAACGTTATCTAATGACAACATAGGCAACGCATGCATCACCGTTGGCAGTGACGCCAGTGCTTTAGCTCCCACACGTTGCGTAGGTGAATCGGCTGTGACTAAATCAGGATAATCCGTTTCGAGTTGTTTAAGCGTTTGGAATAATTGATCGTACACGGCATCGGAAACTGTCGGTTCAGCCAATACATAATAGTGATAATTATAATCTTCAAGTTGCTGACGTAATGTTGCGGCTTGTTCAGCAATGTCGTTGGGTATGGTCATATTAAAAGAGTTAGTTGGTTGTGGTAGCAAATAAATCGCCAACAGTTTGCGTTTCAATATAGTGCTTAACTTGTTTGCGCCATTTTGAAATGGTCACTTTATCCAATGGCTGGCGTTGATTATCCAGTAATTCACCATTTAAATCTTCTGCCAGTGCGTAAGCGGTTTCTAACATGCTATCAAATGCCACCAGTGGATCCGCTGTTTCATTCAACATCACAAATAATGATAAGCAGGGCGTGTGAAAACTTCCCATTTTTTGCATGTCAAACGTTCCCGGCGCCACACTGGATGCTAAACTGAATTCATTTTGATGATGAAATAAATGGTGCTTTCCATAACGTAAACCGTTTGCTAGCAATGCTTGCAGTAATTCATATCCCGCAAAATCGCTGTATTTGCTGTGCAAGAACAGTGAAATATATTGCGGCGCAACATTCTTAACTTTGTTGGCAACTTGCTCTGTTTCAGACAAACCTAAAACAGCATCGGCATCAATCTCACTGTCTGGGCTTAATGCAAATTTAGGCGCTGTACGCGAGGCAAGCTTTTGCTGGTGACGCGTAGTGCGAGCCTCATTTGGCTGAGGGCGTTTTAACATCACAAAAATGGAAAAAACAATAATAGCAATAACGAGAATAGCGGCGAGATACATACATCACTCCCTAGTACTAAAACAATTAAGCAGACTCAACCATTTTAATGGCTTCATTCATATCCACCGCAACGATACGCGATACGCCCGGCTCCTGCATGGTCACACCCATCATATGATCAGCCATCTCAATTGTCACTTTATTATGGCTGATAACAATAAATTGTGTTTCTTTTGCCATCTCTTTAACCAATGCACAAAATCGCCCGACATTTAAATCATCTAATGGTGCGTCCACTTCGTCAAGCACACAAAATGGTGCTGGGTTAAGTTGAAACATGGCAAATACCAATGAGATTGCCGTTAATGCTTTTTCACCGCCTGATAGCATATGAATGGAACTGTTTTTCTTGCCCGGTGGCTGTGCGCGCACTAACACACCTGCACTCAATAAATCATCTCCATCCAATTCTAAATAAGCGCGGCCACCACCAAAAATACGAGGAAAGATTGCCTGTAATCCTGCG
>JBGTHB010000035.1:0-12714 GCA_041746415.1 Coxiellaceae bacterium
TTCGTGATGAAACACTGGATCGCACTGTATTACGCGCAATGGGTCAAGCGGGGTTTATTGGTCCTGAGGTTAATGCGGTTGGATATGGTTTGATTGCGCGTGAAATAGAACGCGTCGACAGCGGCTATCGTTCCGCATTTAGCATCCAATCGAGCTTGGTGTTGCATGCGATCGAAACATTTGGCAGTGAAGCGCAACATAAAAAATACGTCGATAAAATTAAACAAGGCGAATTAATTGGTTCGTTTTGTTTAACAGAACCAGATCATGGTTCAAATCCAGCAGGCATGGAAACCACCGTTAAAAAAACCAAAACAGGTTTAGTATTAAATGGCGTCAAACGTTGGATTGGTTTGGCACCCATTGCCGATGTGTTTGTGGTGTGGGCAAAGGATGAAGTAGGCAAGGTGAATGGATTTATTGTGGAGCGTGGCGCAGCTGTTACCACACCTGCTTTAGCAGGAAAACTTTCTTTGTGTGCTGCTCCAACAGGTGAGGTGCATTTTCAAAATGTAAAATTATCAGCAGAGGCGCAACTGCCTAAAGCAAATGGTTTAATGGCACCCTTTTCGTGTTTGAATCGGGCGCGTTTCAGTATTGCTTGGGGAGCCATTGGTGCAGCAGAAGATTGTTGGTTGCGAGCGCACAGTTATGTTATGCAGCGCCAGCAATTTGATGGCCCATTAGCGCAACATCAATTAATTCAAGCTTCGTTGGTGGATATGCAAACCAAGATTGCTTTAGCATTACAAAGTGTGTTGCGTGTGGCGCATTTGTGTGATGAAGGAAAAGCAGCGCATGAAATGGTGTCTTTAATCAAACGTAACTCTGCGCGTATGGCGTTGGAAGTGGCACGTGAAGCGCGTGATTTATTGGGCGCTAATGGCATTTTAGATGTAAATCATATTATGCGGCATATGGTAAATTTAGAAACGGTGAATACTTATGAAGGCACATACAACATGCACACCTTAATTTTAGGTCGTGCACAAACTGGAGTGGCGGCATTTTTATGAAAAAAATAGTAATAGTTATATTGTTGTTTTTACCATTGATGGGGTTAGCATTGAAAACATTACCAACATTTAATTTTGATCATATTATTTTACCAACGGCACCACATTTTTATTTGGTTTGTCCCAAAGAAAAATGTGACAATAAGCAAAATGAAACCAGTCCCGTGTTTGATGTGTCGCGTGATAAATTAGAGCAGGCCTGGTTGGCACTGCGTTTTACGTTGCCGCGAACTCGTCAAGTGGCGCATGATAAAGAACTGCATCAATATCTTTATATTCAACGTTCTAAAATGTTTCATTTTCCAGACTATGTTTTCTTACGCTTTGTTGCTTTAGCTGATAATAAAAGCAGCATTATGATGTACAGTTATTCGCGCTATGGGCATTATGATTTTGGTGTTAATAAAAATCGATTACAGCAATGGTTGAAATTACTCTCTGACAAAGTAAAGCAATGAGTACAGCGCTGGTTTGGTTGCGTCAAGATTTACGTTTACACGATAATCCGGCTTTGCAGGCCGCAATAAAAAGTGGTTTGCCGCTTGTTTTTATTTATATCTACGATAACGACAGTCAAAATGATTGGCCAATTGGTGCGGCACAACAATGGTGGTTGCATCACAGCTTGATTGCGCTTAAAGAGGAATTAAACAAATACGGTGCCGAGCTTATATTGCGTCGTGGTAAGCCGATCACGGTGCTTAAAAAACTAATCAGTGAACATGATATAACGGCGCTATTTTATAATCATTGTTACGAAGCTTACGCCATTGCGCGAGATACAAAAATAAAAAATGAATTAAATATTGCGGTGCGGAGTTTTAATGGTTCTTTGCTGGTTGAACCATGGCAGTTGCAGTCTAAGCAAGGCAGTTATTTCAAAGTGTATACACCATTTTACAAAGCATTTCGCCAGCAGCTGCAAATTAGCGCGCCTTTGCCAAAGCCACGTCAATGGTTAAATAGCACTACACCAATTGAAAGCGATGCGCTCAGTGACTGGCAATTGTTGCCGAAAAAACCAAATTGGGCTAAGCAATTTTCGTCGTGTTGGTGTCCAGGAGAAAAAGGTGCGCATCAACGCTTAAAGCATTTTTTAAAATATAGTGCAGCTAATTATGCTGCTGAGCGCGATTTTCCGGCACATGAGGCAACATCGCGCTTATCACCGCATTTGCATTTTGGCGAATTATCGCCGCGACAAGTGTGGCAAGCAGCGTATCCAGACCATGAAAAATTTTTATCTGAAATTGTCTGGCGTGAGTTTGCTTACCATTTATTATTTCATTTCCCCCAATTGCCACAGCAAAATTTTCAGCACAAATTTAATGCTTTTCCTTGGAAAAAGGATGAGAAAAATTTATTAGCTTGGCAACGGGGTGAAACAGGATTCCCGTTAGTAGATGCAGGGATGCGGCAGTTGTGGCAAACCGGGATGATACATAATCGTGTGCGCATGATTGTCGGCTCATTTTTAACAAAAGATTTATTATTGCATTGGCAACACGGACAGGCTTGGTTTTGGCAAACTTTAGTGGATGCGGATTTAGCCAGTAATGCGTTTGGTTGGCAGTGGATAGCGGGAAGTGGCGCGGACGCAGCGCCGTATTTTCGTGTCTTTAATCCAACGCTGCAGGCGCAAAAATTTGATGCCGAGGGTCAATATATTAAAATGTGGTTGCCAGAGTTAAAAAATCTACCTAAGAAAATGATACACACGCCATGGTTATTTGATGGCAAGTTGAATTATCCCTCGCCAATTGTGGATCATGCTGCTGCACGCAAACAAGCGCTTGCAGCGTATGCAAAAATAAAAGCACAATAACTTCTTTTTGTAACAAACACAGCGGTTACAAATTTTTAAAAGGGAAAAACAGCGGAGTTTTTTCCATGTAGTCGTGATAAAGCTCTCCTTTGCTTTCCAGTGAACACTTCTCCGTAATTGGGATGGTGATTTTAATCATGATGAAGTAGAGGCATATTGGTGAAAATAAACCAAGCCAGCCCCATAAATGTCCTAATGCACTCAAGCTAAAACTCAACCACACTAGCCATTCAAAAAAATAATTAGGATGACGTGAATAGTGCCACAGACCGTGATTACACACGCGCCCAGGATGTTTTTTGCGAAAGCGGGCTAATTGATAATCCGCCACCGTTTCGCCTAAGATGCTTGCAATCACGATACAACCAGCAATGATATCTAATGCCGAAAAACTGTTTTGTCTTATAGCAATAAAATAAAATGGCAGTGAGATTATAAAAATGAAGCCGGCTTGCAGTAGAAAATTTAAAAAAAAGCCCAGTGATTTATTAATTTTCCATTGGTTGCTGAGATCTTCGTAACGGGGATCGTGATAAGATCGCAGTACTCGCCAGGTCAGTAAACTGCCTAAACGTAATCCCCAAATAACGAGCAACGTACTAAAAACAATCGTCAGTGTGTTGAAGTGGTTAAAGAGAATGTAAATAATGCCGGTTACCGCAAGACCCACTACCCAGGCAACGTCTACTACAATAGGGTTGTTGAGTTTTTGATAAATTACCCAGGTTAGACAGGTTTGTAACAATAGATAGATTATAACAGCTATAAATGGCATCATTTTGACTCTCCTTGAACTCAAATCATTATAGGCATCTCTTTTGAAAAAGTCAGTGATTTTACAGCGATCTTTCACTATGGCCTGGTTGTTGGTGGCGGTGACCATTTTATTTTACTGTCTCGATTATTACTTTCGTATCGTCCCCGCTTTGGTGGTGCCGGAATTGCTGCGCCAATATCACTCGGGGCCCAAACTCATCGGCAGCTTTTACTCGGCGTTTTATTTAGGTTATTTGCTCATGCAGTTGCCGAGCGGTTACTTGTTGGATCGTTTTGCGTTTAAAAAAATAATGGGGTTGAGTATTGGCGTTTGTGTGTTATTTTTTGTTTTGTTTGTCTGGTTGCAGACACCCTGGCTAGGTGTGCTCAGCCGATTTTTTATTGGCGGCATGTCTGCTTTTTCATTTGTCGCCGTCTTATATGTGGCTCGTCATTATTTGCCGCGCCATTATTTTAGTTTAATTGCAGGTGTGGCGATTGGAGCTGGTACGATCGTCGCCGCTGGCGCGCAGGCGTTTTCAGCTGTGTTGATTACAGGTAGTCCTTGGCAGTTGGTTTTGACGTTGCAAGCTTGCTGGGGTTTTGCGGTGGTTGCTATGGTGTTGTTTTTCCCCTTGAAAAGGCTACACAAATTAGCCGATGAAAAAACGCCACCATTGAAAATAATGCTGAGCAGTTTAAAAGGTTTTGCTAAAAATAAAATCATCTTAATTAATGGGATTGTTGGTTCATTGTTTTATTTGCCTACTTCTATTTTTGCCGCCGCTTGGGGCATCACATTTTTGCGTCAAAGTTATCACCTCACCATGGCGGATGCTTCGCTGGGTATTTTAATGCTGTTTATGGGCTGGGCGATTGGTTCACCCTGGATAGGTTATTACGCTGAGCAGTCGAAAAAATTTGCTAGGTGGATTTTCAGTTCAGCGATGCTGATGGTTTTTTTGAGTTGCGTCATGTTGTATTTTCCCGCACAAGTGGGTGAGCTCATTTACTTGCTGCTGTTTTTATTTGGGTTGCTGTCCAGCACACAGGTGTTGATATGGAAAATTTTTTCGTTGCATTGCCCGCTAGAGTTAACGGGTTTGGGCGTGGCTTTTACAAATATGTTGGTGGTGTTGGGTGGCAGTCTCTTTCACTTTTTGGTTAGCTGCTTTATTACGGTTGGGCCTGCTAGTCAGTTGAATTTAATTTCGGCGTTATCCATTTTGCCGGTCATCTTTTTTGTCACTGCGTTGTTGAGTTTGGCATTGCGCTCCAGTCATTAGCAGCTGTTCTCGCAACTTCAGACAGATACGTTTAATATGGTAAGACGTGGTGTTAACAAGGAAGTGTGACCAGTGGGGATTAAGTGCGTTTTACATCGAGTGACGCTATTTTGCAGCATTCTGAGCGCACTGTTGCTGTCTGGCTGTATGGTTGGACCCAACTTTACGCCGCTACCACCGCCCGCCACCGAGCATTACACCAGTTTGCCTTTACCCAATAGCACCGTTAGCGCGGATAACAGTAATGCGGGTAAGTCCCAACAATTTGCTTTTAACCGCGATATCCAAGGGGATTGGTGGCATATTTTTCATTCGCCAGCATTAAACGCGTTAGTGAGTAAAGGCATAAGTAACAATGCCAATCTTGCTGCAGCAAAGGCAGCGCTGCGTTCAGCTAGATACACCTTGTTTGCCCAAGCCGGTGGTTTATTGTTTCCCAGCGTGAATTTCGGCACGAATGCTCAGCGTTCGCAGACGAATGGTCTTTCGTTTGGGGTGCCCAACGCAACTAACATTTTTGATGTGTTCAATGCGAGTTTTCAGGCTTCTTATTTGCTGGATATTTGGGGCGCATCGCGACGCCAAATTGAAAGTTATGCCGCGCAAGTGGATTATCAACGCTATGAAATGTTGGCGACATATTTAACTTTAACCACCAACATTGTCACCACTGCCATTACCGTCGCTTCTTTGCGCGATCAAATAAGTGCGACACAACAACTGATTGACGAAGAACAAAAAATATTAACAATTACGCAGCAGCAATATGCCGTCGGCGGTGTGAGTGAGCAAAATGTATTGACGCAACAAACACAATTAGCGCAAACCATTGCGACGTTGCCACCGCTTAAAAAATCGTTGAGTCAGCAACAACATGCGTTGGCGGTATTGGTTGGTGAACGTACCGATCAGTTTAAACCGCTGAGCGTAAACCTAGCGCAATTAAATTTACCGGCACAATTACCGGTTAGTTTGCCTTCTGCGATGGTACAGCAGCGTCCAGATGTGCAGGCGGCATCCGCATTATTGCATGAAGCCAGTGCGCAGATTGGCATAGCCACTGCCAATTTATTACCGCAAATTACGTTAACAGCAAGCTATGGTTGGTTATCACAATCAACGGTTAATTTATTTGATCACGCTAATCGAGTTTGGTCATTAGCCAGTGGTTTGTTGCAACCTTTAGTGCATGGTGGTCAGTTAATTAATCAGCGACGTTCGGCGCTGGCGGCATTTGATCAAGCCAAAGCACAATATAAGCAAACCGTGTTGCAATCGTTTCAAAATGTGGCTGATGCGTTGCGTGCTATTCAATATGATGCAGCTACGTTGCGTGAACAAGTGCAAGCAGAAAAAAGCGCAGCGAGTACCTTACGTTTAACAGAACAACAGTATCAAGTAGGTGGTCAAAACTATTTGGCAGTATTAAATGCGCAGCAACAGTACGAACAAATTGTGCTTAAAAAAATTCAAGCGCAAGCCGCACGCTACAGTGATACAGCGGGCTTATATCAAGCATTGGGCGGTGGCTGGTGGCACGCTACTATTAGCCAATATGGTGCGCTGAAACAACGGGAGATTTATCACTAATGAAAAAAGCCATGGTTATTATGTTGATTGGCGTAGCCGTATTGTTTGCTGGTGTATACGCACTGAAAAGATTTATTTACAAGACTGAGAAAAATGTATCAGCCAAATTTCAAAATAAAGTTGTTACTGTTAGTGCTACAACGGTGAAATACAGCGCGTGGAATGATGTTATTCAAGTAGTAGGAAGCACGCGCACAGTTAAGGGCGTGAATGTCACGACGGAATTATCTGGCATGATTGAAAGCATTGATTTTACGCCCGGAGCGGATGTGAAAAAAGGCACGGTGTTAGTGAAATTAAATATTGCACCTGACGTAGCAAAGCTGCATCAGCTACAAGCGCAAGCGATGTTAAATAAAATCACTTATCAGCGCGATAAAAAGCAATATGCGTTTGGCGCGGTCAGTAAAGAACAATTAGATACGGATTACGCAAATTACAAAAGCAGCGCTGCTTCAGTAGAAGAACAGCAAGCCATTATTGCTAAAAAAATTATTAAAGCCCCATTCACGGGGCGCTTGGGTATTTCGCAAGTGAACCCGGGTGAGTACATCAATAGTGGGCAGGAGGTAGTGAATCTACAGACACTGAATCCTATCTATGTTGATTTTTATTTGCCACAGCAACAAATTCAAGATGTTGAGGTGGGCGAAACAGTTGATATTACCTCGGATCGTGATCCAGGAAAAACATTTAAAGGCAAAATCACTACCATTAATCCTATGGCTAACAGTGATATTCGTAATGTGGAAGTGGAGGCAACATTAGCCAATCCGCATGAAATTTTATTGCCGGGCATGTTTGTTAATATCAATATTGAGATAGGTAAACCACAGCAATATTTAACTTTGCCACAAATGGCGGTGACGTTTAATCCGTATGGCGCAATTGTGTTTATTTTGAAAAAAACCACGCAGCAATCGGATGGTGAGCCAGTGTGGCAAGCGCAACAACAATTTGTTGCAACCGGCATGATGCGTGGAGATCAAGTGGCAATAACAAAAGGCATCAAGGAAGGTGACATGATTGCTACCTCAGGTCAGCTTAAGTTGCGTAATGATTCCATGGTCGTAATTAATAATAAAGTGTCGCCGCCAGATGCACAGAACCCACGCCTGCCGGAGCAATGATGAATATTACTGATATTTTTATCAAGCGCCCTGTGTTAGCCATTGTGCTGAGTTTGTTGATATTAGTGTTGGGCGTGCGTTCGATTGGATTGCTACCGGTTCAGCAATATCCGACCATTGAAAGTGCTTTGGTAACGGTGAGTACTAATTTTATTGGTGCTGATCCAGATACCATTGCCGCATTTATTACGACACCGCTCGAAAACGCTATTGCTCAAGCGAATGGCATTGATTATATGACATCAAGTAGTGGCCAAAATGTCAGTAATATTCAAGTTAATTTGTTGCTAAATTATGATGCGGATAAAGCACTTACTGAAATTAGTGCTCAAGTAAGCTCGGTGCTAAACCAGTTACCGTCAAACGCACAAGTACCCAGCTTGCAAGTGAGTGTGGGCCAAAGTATTGCTTCAATGTACATTGGCTACTACAGTAAATTTTTACAGAGTAATCAAATTAATGATTATTTATTGCGTGTTGTGCAACCTAAATTGCAAGCTGTGCATGGCGTGCAACAGGCGCAAATTTTAGGAAATAATCAGTTTGCTTTGCGCGCTTGGTTGGATCCTGCAAAAATGGCAGGTTATGGTATTACAGCAGCTCAAGTTGGACAAATTCTTAAAGAAAACAATTTTGTGACGCCAGGTGGTCGTACCGATGGCCAAGTGTTTATTTTAAATTTTAATACTAACACCGCATTAAAGTCTGTTGATGATTTTAAAAACATGGCAATTGAAGCAAAAAATGGCGCTATTATTCGGTTGAAAGATATTGCCTCTGTTACCATGGGTTCGCAAAACTATAATACGTCGGTTACGTTTAATGGCAAGTCAGCAGTTTATATTGGTATAACCGTGGCGCCGACAGCGAATTTGTTAACCGTAATCAACAATGTGCGCAAAGTATTTTATGAAACACAAAAGCAATTGCCGCGTGGATTGGAGGCCAATGTTGTTTACGATGCCAGTAGTTTTGTGAATAGTTCAATTCGTGAAGTAATTAAATCACTTGTTGAAGCTTTTCTTATTGTGACGGCAGTGATTTTTTTATTTTTAACTTCGTTTCGCTCTTTGATTATTCCAGTGATAGCCATACCACTGTCGATTGTAGGCACGTTTTTTGTGATGTTTGCTTTGGGTTATTCAATTAATTTACTGACATTACTAGCACTGGTGTTAGCGATTGGTTTGGTGGTGGATGATGCCATTATTGTAGTGGAAAATGTGCACCGGCATATTGAAGACGGTGTGCCGCCTTTTAAAGCAGCTTTGATGAGCGCCAAAGAATTAACAAAACCCATTGTGGCCATAACGGTAGTATTGGTTGCTGTTTATTTGCCTATTGGTTTTATGGGTGGATTAACTGGCGCTTTGTTTACTGAATTTGCGTTTACGTTAGCCTCTGCGGTAACCGTGTCAGCAGTTATTGCGTTGACTTTATCGCCCATGATGTGTTCGCGTCTGTTAGAGCAATCGGTAACACAAAGTCAAAATAAAACATTCCGTTATATTGAAGCTAAAATTAATAATATTACCCAACGTTACAAAAGCCGTATCCAAGCGACGTTAAAATGCTTGCCGGTGGTGATTACCTTTGCTGCCATTATATTAGCGAGTAATTATTTTTTATTTATGGGATCGTCATCCCAATTAGCGCCCCAAGAAGATCAAGGAATTATTATGGCGCAATCTATGACTAACGCTAATGCTTCACTCGATCAAATGGCAGTTTACAGTAATCAAGTAAGTGATATTTTTGCGAAATATCCTGAAACGCTGGCCATATTTCAAATTAATGGTACCAGTGGTGCAAATAACGCTCCTTCATTGAACAACAGTATTGGGGGTATGGTGTTGTTGCCGTGGGATGAGCGTAAGCGTACCAGCAACGAGTTGCAACCGATAATACAAAAGCAAATTAACTCACAAATTGCGGGCGCTAAAGTTGCTTTATTTCAGCCACCATCTTTGCCAGGTGGGGGTAGTGGTTTGCCGATTCAGTTTGTAATTCAAACCACAGATCCTTACGTGAAGTTAAATGAAGTAACACAAGAAATTGTCAAGCAAGCGCAAGCAACAGGCGATTTTTTATATATTGATCCTGATTTAAAATATGATAAGGAACAAACGGAGCTGGTAATTAACCGTGATAAGATTGCGCAGTTTGGTTTAACTATGCAAGGAGTAGGGAATTCGATTAGTAATTTTTTAAGTGAAAACTACGTCAATTATTTTGATTTCATGGGACGTTCTTATCAGGTGATACCCCAAGTCAATCGTTGGTCGCGTTTAACGGATTCACAAATTAGAAATTATTATATTAATACAGCAGCGGGTGTGCCCGTCTCTTTGGGGACTGTGGTTACATTAAAAAATAGTGTGGTACCTGAATTCATTAATCACTTTCAGCAATTAAATTCAGCCACCATTTCTGCGGTGGCGGTACCTTATTTGAGTATGGGCCAGGCGTTGACGGTATTAAAAAATATCGCAACTCAAATACTGCCGAGCAATTACAGTATTGATTACGCCGGCCAATCACGACAATATGTGCAAGAAAGCAGCGCCTTTGTGATTACTTTCTTTTTAGCGCTCATTATTATTTATTTATCCTTATCGGCACTCTTTAATAGCTTTCGCGATCCTCTGGTGATTTTAATCAGTGTGCCGATGTCGGTTTGTGGTGCGATGATTTTTGTCTGCTTAGGTATCGGCGGCGCGGATTTGAATATTTACACTGAAGTGGGATTGGTAACTTTAATTGGTTTAATTAGTAAGCATGGTATTTTGATTGTGGAGTTTGCCAATGATGAGCAAAAAGCTGGTAAATCAAAGCTCGATGCCATAATTACTGCCGCTGCTGTTCGTTTTCGTCCTATTGTGATGACCACAGCGGCAATGGTGCTGGGTGTGATACCGTTGGTTTTTGCAACCGGCGCCAGTGCGGTGAGTCGCTTTAATATTGGTTTAGTGATTGCCACCGGCATTTCAATTGGTACACTGTTTACTTTGTTTGTCGTACCTTCCATGTATTTATGGATTGCCCAAGATTGGCAAAAAAAGAAATTGCGTGAAGGTGAAGAAGAGGAACAGGCATGAGTTATTTTTATTTATCACAACCTTATAACGGCACGCCTGCACAAAAGACGCAACGTTATGAAATGGGTGCTAAAGTGTGTTTAAAATTATTGGCACAAAATATTATGGTGTTCAGCCCCATTGTGCATAATCACAGTTTATTGCAGCTTGGGGAAGATCTTACGGTTGAGCAGCGGCGCGATATTTTTTTACCATTTGACTTAGTGATGTTAAAACAAGCGAAAGGTATGATTGTGCTTGAGCTGGATGGATGGACAGACTCGTATGGCATGCGGTTAGAGTTAGATTTTTGTGCTAAACACAATCTGCCTTGTCATCACTTCAGCGTGGAGCAAATTCTCGAACCCGCAACGGTTGTGTTTTAATTGGCGTGATCGACTGTTGCTGTATACAGCCGCGTTAAAGCTTCAATTGAGCGTGTGTGACCATGACGCTTGGCGACAGTTAAAGGCGTGTCATAATATTCATTTACCGCATGAATATTCGCACCGGCGGTAATTAACAGTGGAATCACTTCAGCGCAATCATAGGTTGCGGCAAAATGCAGCGTGCACAGTTGTGCTTCGTCTTCAAAAAAATTCGGATTGGCACCTTGCTCTAATAATGCTTGCACTTGATTCACATGATTACCTATAACTGCATCCAGTAGTTGTTCGTTAATTGATAATGTGGCCATGCCTTTGTACCTTTTCAGTTAGTTGGAAACTCTTTATACTGCATGGCTGATCATACGATCTTTATCCTTACCACTCAATATACCGGGATCTTAGTACAAATGAACAAAGATGAAAATCACTTAAGTAGTTGCGTGCGTACTCGTTTTGCGCCAAGCCCCACTGGCTATTTGCACGTTGGTGGTGCAAGAACGGCTTTGTTTTCATGGCTTTATGCGCGTCATCATCAAGGCCAGTTTGTGTTACGTATTGAAGATACGGATCGTGAACGCTCCACCGAAGCGTCGATAAATGCCATTTTAGAGGGCATGAGTTGGCTGAATTTGGATTACGACGAAGGCCCCTTTTATCAAACAGAACGTTTTGACCATTATAAAGCGGTCGCGGATTTGCTGTTAAAAGAAGGCAAAGCTTATAAATGTTATTGTTCAAAAGAACGCTTAACCACTTTGCGCGAAGCGCAAATGGCTGATAAAGACAAGCCGCGCTATGACGGTCATTGCCGTGAGTTACATCAAGATCTTGCTGCGCCATTTGTTATTCGCTTTAAAAATCCGTTAGTAGGCGAGGTGGTGTTTGATGATCGAATTCGTGGTCGCATCACCGTAGCTAACAGTGAGTTAGATGACTTAATCCTTGTGCGTAGCGATGGCGCGCCCACTTATAATTTCACAGTGGCAATAGACGATTGGGAAATGAAAATCACTGACGTTATTCGTGGCGATGATCATATCAACAACACGCCGCGGCAAATTAATATTTTAAATGCCTTAGGTGCGCCATTGCCACGTTACGCGCATGTGCCGATGATTTTAGGTGACGACGGTAAGCGTTTATCAAAACGTCACGGCGCGGTATCGGTGATGCAATATAAAGAAGAGGGTTTTTTACCGCAGGCGTTATTGAATTATTTGGTGCGCTTAGGCTGGTCGCATGGCGATCAAGAAATTTTTTCCGTAAATGAAATGATTGAGTTATTTAATTTGGATTCAGTAGCAAAATCTGCTGCTGCTTTTAATACTGAAAAATTATTATGGGTTAACCAACATTATTTAAAAACGGAAAATCCGGAAAAATTAATTGAGCCATTTGTAGAACAATTAAAATTACTAAATTTAGATCCTAATAACGGGCCACGTTTAAATGAAGTGATTGATGTATTAAAAGAACGGGCTAAAACGCTAACGGAAATGGCGCAGATGAGCCGCTATTTTTATAGTGATGAAATTGAGTACGACGCCACAGCGGCGCAAAAGCATTTGGTGGTGGATGCAAAAGAACCGTTATTATTTGCATTAGAGCAATTTAAACATTGCGAGTGGAACAAGGAAGCGCTGCA
>JBGTHB010000036.1:0-8457 GCA_041746415.1 Coxiellaceae bacterium
TTATACCCACAGCGCTAACACCGCCATTAGCATCACACCCAAAAATGACAAACTCATTTCTTGATAGCGGTTGAGGGTATCATGGTGATCGTGGTCTTGGTGGGAAAAAGCAATAAATAATAAGGTGCCGGCAGCAAAGCCATTTAAATAATTCAGCCAATGTGGATGATCGCTTAGAATTAAATGCGATTGCAGTGCACCGCCGAGCATAATTCCCAGTGGTGTCATAAAAGCAAAAAAGACCAGTGCTAATTTGAGCAAGTTAGTTTGTGGCCAGTAACGTTTTAAACCCGTCATAAGTGCGAACGTTTCAAAACCTTTGTGAGCTAAAATGGCTAAGCACACCAGCAGTAATTCAGATACCGTAGTGGCAATGCCGAGCACGCTGCCGGTAATGAAAGCGTGTAGCGATAACATGCTTAATAAAAACCAAGCGCTGTGCTTGTGTTTGATGCGCGTTACAATAAATAACAGTGCGTAGCCGAGTAACATCAGCAGCAGTAGCAATAGTAAAACATCTTTACCACCACCCAGCGCAACATAAGCGTGAGGCAGCAAATGAAACAATGCCACACCAATGAAAATACCGTCCGCCACAGCATCACTGATATGCCAGTAACGACGGCGGTGTTGCATCACGTGCATAGCTGCTTGGCCGCAGGCGATAGTTAGCAGAATTAGGGTAATGGCAATGAATAACTTAGCGGAAAAAATGGTCGTTCTCCTAATGCGCTCCTATTGGCCTTTGTGTTTCGGTATCACTGGCATAGTCGGGCTATATTTAATAAAGTACGAAGCTCGCCGGTGCGAGAGTGATGTAAAGTATGACGTCCGAAAGAGAGTGTGGCAATGAATTTGGATTACCTAGACTTTGAACAACCGATTGCAGAGCTGCAAGAAAAAATTAACGAGTTGCGGCGTGTGGGCAGCGCCCAGGATATTAATTTAACGGATGAAGTCGCTAAGCTTGAAGAAAAAAGTTTGCAGCTAACCAAAAATATTTTTACCAATTTGAATGCGCAACAAATCGTGCAGCTAGCGCGTCATCCATTACGACCTCATACAAAAGATTATATCGACCGAATTTTTACTGATTTTAATGAACTGCATGGTGATCGCCATGTCTCAAGAGGGCCTGCTATTGTAGGCGGTTTAGCCCGTTTAGAAGGTGACCCAGTGATGGTGATCGGGCATCAAAAAGGTCGTGACACCAAAGCTAAGATTGAACGTAATTTTGGTATGGCCAGTCCCGAAGGATTTCGTCGCGCGTTACGTTTAATGAAACTGGCCGAAAAATTTCATATTCCAGTGGTGACATTCATAGACACACCGGGCGCTTATCCCGGCGTGGGTGCTGAAGAACATAATCAAAGCGAAGCGATTGCACGTAATTTATTTGAAATGGCAAAGCTTAAATCTCCTATTTTATGCACGATTATTGGCGAGGGATGTTCTGGCGGAGCGTTAGCCATCGGCGTTGGTGATTACACTATGATGTTGCAATACGCATATTATTCTGTGATTTCACCAGAAGGGTGTGCTTCTATTTTGTGGAAAAGCGCCACTAAAGCTAATGAAGCAGCAGAAGCATTAAATTTAACAGCGAATCGTCTCAAAGAATTAAAGTTAATAGATGAAATCATAAAAGAACCGCTTGGTGGTGCACATCGAAATGTCGATGCAATGGCGCAAGCGATAAAGGAACGTTTAATTACAAAGCTCGTTGCGTTTAAGACAGAGTCACCAACTACCCTCGTAGAAGCGCGTTATCAACGTTGGTTAGCGTATGGTAAAGACTAATGATTTTGCCCCCCGCCTTTTGGCCAATATTCAACAACTGACACCAAGCCAGCTTTTTTGTGTGGCGCTAAGCGGTGGTTTGGATTCGCTAGTGTTATTGCGTACCTTGGTCGCTTTAAGTAAACAGCAGTGCGGTTGGCGCATACGTGCAATTCACGTTAATCATCATTTGCATAGTGATGCAGATCAATGGCAGCAGTTTTGTCAAAACGTGTGTGATGAATTAGCGGTTGAGTTGATGACGCAATCCATTACCTTGGATATTCACAATGGCCAAAGCATTGAAGCGCAAGCGCGCGAAAAACGCTACGCCGTATTACAGCAACAACTGCAGCCTAATGAGGTGTTATTAACTGCCCAACATCAAGATGATCAAGCTGAAACATTTTTATTGCAGTTAATGCGCGGTGCCGGCATAAAAGGATTAAGTGCTATGCCATGGGTGAAACCATTAGGCGAAGGTTATTTAGTTCGCCCCATGTTGGATTTCACCCGTGAAGAAATTCAATATTATGCACAGCAACAAAATTGGCACTGGTGTATAGACCCAAGCAATGACAACAGTCGGTTTGAGCGTAATTATTTGCGGTGGCATGTTTTGCCTGAATTAAAAAAACGTTGGCCCAGTTTAACCACGGTTTTGGCGCGCAGCGCATCACATTGCGCTACGGCACAAACGTTGTTGGAAGAATACTTGCAAGCGGATTTAATAACCTGTGTCGACGTGCAAAATAAATTGGACTGCCAAAAATTAATTAAATTCTCCGTGCCGCGCCAATTGGCACTGTTGCGTTATTGGCTGGCACAACAACAATTTGCCTTGCCTTCAACCAAACAATTGGCGCAGTTATATCAATCATTGGTGTTGTCACGTGAAGACGCAGCACCTAAATTTAATTATGACACAGTCATAATTCGACGCTTTAAAAATAAATTATTCGCAAACCAGACTGAAGCAGTGAGTATGGTTGACCAGAGTGAAATTTTACAAAAAGCCCATCAACAAGGATTACCGAAAGATTTAAATCGTGACAAGTTAAGCATTCGTTTTTATCAAGGTGGAGAAAAGTTGTATTTGCCGGGCAGAACGTTTCGCCACCGTCTAAAAAAATGTTGGCAACAATGGCAAGTGCCTAGTTGGCAGCGTAAAACAATCCCATTGATTTATTATAATGATGAGTTAATCATGGTATTGGATTATGTTTATTCTAAGGAAAGATTATGCCAATTGTGCAGTTAGCGATTAATGGGATGCATTGTGTTAGTTGTGTGACGAGTGTGGAAAAAGCGCTGTGTAAAATAGAGGGTGTGAATAGTGTTACTGTGAATTATACGCAACGCTTAGCACGTATTGAAACGCAACATGCCATTGATCCGCAGTCTTTAATTAATGTTGTTGTGAGTTTAGGTTATATGGCGCAGTTGGTGGAGAGTGAGCAACAGTTGGCGCACGATCATCACAACACGGATCAACAACAGCTTCAATTATTATGGTGGCGTTCCATTATTGCTTTTGGCGTGGGCTTTCCTTTATTAATTGATATGCATTGGCACTGGCTGCCTAATATTAATCAACCCAGTATTCAATGGCCTTGGATTACGGTGAGTGTGATTACTTTGTGGGTGTTGTGGTTTTGTGGCGGACGTTTTTTTCGTGGTGCGTGGCAAAGCTTGAAACGATTTTCCACCAATATGGACACACTGGTGGCGATGGGTACTGGCGTCGCATGGCTTTATTCCACCGTGGTGGTGGTGTTGCCGATGTTTATTCCTGCAATGGCGCGTACAGTGTATTTTGAAGCAGCTAATATTTTAATTGCGTTTATTTTATTTGGTAACGCGCTGGAATTAAAAGCGCGTGGTAAAACCAGCGAAGCAATACATTCACTTATAGGGCTACAACCTAAAACCGCTACTGTGATTCGTGATGGTAAAACAATCGTTACCTCTATTGCTGCTATTCAACTAGGTGATGTATTACGAGTGAAGCCTGGTGAAAAAATTGCGGTGGATGGCGAAGTGATTCATGGGCAGTCGAGTGTTGATGAGGCAATGTTAACTGGTGAACCGATACCCGCTAAAAAAACAGTAGGCGATTTAGTGTGTGCTGGCACGATAAATAAAACGGGCAGCTTTGAATTTAAAGCCACAAAAATTGGTAAAGATACTGCGCTGGCACAAATTATTAAATTAGTAGAAACCGCGCAAGGAGCCAAACCCAAAATGGCGCGATTGGCCGATAAAATCGCCAGTGTGTTTGTGCCGGCGGTAATAATTATTGCCATAATCACGGCACTGGTGTGGGCATTGGTGGCGCCAGCGCCGCGTATTGCATTCGTGTTAACCACCGCAATTGCGGTGCTTGTTGTGGCCTGTCCCTGTGCGCTTGGTTTGGCAACACCGATTGCGGTGATGATGGGTGTGGGCAAAGCAGCCCAATTGGGTATTTTAATTCGTAACGGTGATGCGCTGCAGCAAGCAAAACAATTAACAACTGTTGTGTTTGATAAAACTGGCACGCTTACACAAGGTGCGCCTACCGTTGCCGATGTTGAAGTGTATGCTGGAGACAAAGATTCATTATTGAGAATGGCAGCGAGCATTGAGCAGCATTCAGAACATCCATTAGCCCAAGCCATTATCCAAGCCACCACAGCAACCTTGTTTGATGCTACTGATTTTGTTGCCACAGCAGGATTAGGCGTAAGTGCAACCGTAAGTGCGCAAACGATTTTTGTGGGCAATGTCGCTTTTATGCAGCAACAACACATCAATATTGAACAAGCGCAAACAGCACTGCAACAATTTTCCAAGCAAGCCAAAACACCGGTGTTGGTGGCAAAAGCGGACACATTACTGGGGGTGATTGCCATTGCCGATCCAATTAAGCAAGACGCAAAAAAGGTGATTGAAAAATTACATAGTTTGCGTATTCGGGTGGTGATGCTAACGGGTGATACTGAAAATACCGCTCAGGCAGTGGCAAAGCAGTTGGGCATTGATCAGGTAATGGCGAATGTGTTGCCGCAAGATAAAGCGCAACAAATTAAAAAGCTGCAAGCAACACAACAAGTGGTTGCCATGGTGGGTGATGGCATTAATGATGCGCCGGCTTTAGCGCAAGCCAACTTGGGTTTTGCTATGGGCAGTGGTGCGGATGTGGCAATGGAAACGGCGGATGTGACATTGATGAATAATCAATTGCTGACCGTTGTCACTGCGATCGCTTTATCACGCGCTACTGTGCGTAACATAAAACAAAATTTGTTTGGTGCGTTTTTCTATAACGTTTGCGCTATTCCCTTAGCAGCAGGTGTGTTTTATCCGTTGACTGGTTGGTTGTTAAACCCCATGGTGGCTGGATTGGCGATGGCGTTATCGTCGGTTACAGTCGTGATTAACGCCAATCGACTGCGATTTTTTAAAAGGCTCTGAGAGAGAAAAACGATTCAGCTTTCTTTTGCTAAAGAACTCGCATCTGTTAAAATCAAATACTAGAGTGTTATCGTGATTGTAAATGAGAATAAAATGTTATGACACAGCAAGACATTCGTTGGCAGCAGCGATTAAATAATCTCAATAGTGCATTGCAGCAGTTGGCTGATGCTGTCGTTTTGGCATCCAGTCGCCAATTATCTTTATTGGAGCAGCAAGGTATGATTCAAGCTTTTGAGTTCACCCATGAGCTTGCTTGGAATGTGATGAAAGATTATGCGCATTTTCAAGGTAACATAACCATTGCAGGTTCTCGTGACGCAACCCGTGAAGCTTTTAAAATGGGCTTGCTTGAAGATGGTAATGTGTGGATGGAAATGATAAAAAGTCGCAATCAAGCTTCTCATACCTACAACAAATTGCTCGCCAACCAAATTACAGAAAAAGTGGTAGTAGACTATTATCCCGCTTTTAAATTATTTCGCGAAAAAATGGAAAATTTAAAAGCATGAGCCAAGCGAAAAAGTGCAGCTCTGGGCTAAAAGATACTGAAATCGCCGCTATTCAGCGGGTCTTTAAAATGCATCCAAAAATTACCAAAGTCATACTATATGGTTCGCGCGCCAAAGGAAATTACAGGCCGGGGTCGGATATTGATTTAACCTTGCAAGGAGAGGGCCTTGAATACGTTGATCTGGTTGCGATTGACAACGAGCTAGACGATCTACTTTTGCCCTACACTATTGACCTTTCTATTCAGCAGCAAATTGAAAACCCCGATCTCATCGAGCATATCGAGCGAGTGGGGTTAGAGTTTTATTTTAAGGACAAATAAAGTAACTCCTCAGCTTGGGCCAATTTGCAGATCTTTTTAAGTGGTGACTGAGAGTCTACTTTATCACGGCAAAAGTTCTGTTTTAATCCTTGACCCATGGTGTGCAACCGCTATGCTATCGGCATGAGTGCTATTACCCGTAATTTTTCTATTATCGCGCATATTGATCATGGTAAATCCACGCTGTCGGATCGCTTGATCCAACAATGTGGTGGCTTAACAGCGCGTGAAATGAAGGCGCAGGTGCTCGATTCGCTTGAAATTGAGCGTGAACGCGGTATTACTATTAAGGCACAAAGCGTAACGTTATATTACACCGCGATGGATGGTAAGACGTATCAATTAAATTTTATCGACACCCCAGGGCACGTCGACTTTGCTTATGAAGTATCGCGATCCTTGTCTGCTTGTGAAGGTGCCTTATTAGTTGTTGATGCCGCACAAGGGGTTGAAGCACAAACTGTTGCCACTTGTTATACCGCGATTGATCAAGGCTTAGAAGTGATTCCGGTATTAAATAAAATTGATTTGCCGCAAGCGGATCCAGATAAGGTGCGCCAAGAAATTGAAGACGTCATTGGCATACAAGCAATTGATGCGTTAGAAGTAAGTGCTAAAGCGGGAATCGGTATTACTGAATTATTGGAACGAATTGTGCGCGATGTGCCGCCGCCACAAGGGGATCCGAATGCGCCACTACAAGCGCTCATTATTGACTCTTGGTTTGATAATTATTTAGGTGTGGTGTCGCTGGTGCGCATTAAAAACGGTGGACTGAAAAAAGGCGATAAAATAAAAATGATCTCAACCCAAAAAGAACATGTGGTGGATCAAGTCGGGATTTTTACCCCCAAACGCACTCCCTTAGAAGAATTAAAAACGGATGAAGTAGGTTATATCGTAGCCAGCATTAAAGATATTTTTGGCGCCCCAGTCGGTGATACCATTGTGCACGCAAAAAACGGTGCGGAAAAACCGTTACCTGGTTTTAAAATGGTAAGACCACAAGTGTTTGCTGGATTGTACCCGTCCGACAGTGCGGACTTCGAAGCATTTCGTGAAGCGTTATCTAAGTTGCGTTTAAATGACGCGTCATTGATTTATGAACCTGAATCGTCAGAAGCCTTAGGGTTTGGGTTTCGTTGTGGCTTTTTAGGTATGCTGCACATGGAAATTGTACAAGAGCGTTTAGAGCGTGAATACGATTTAGATTTAATTACTACCGCACCCACCGTAATTTACGAAGTGATTACCAAAACAGATGAAACGCTTTACATTGATAATCCGGCAGGATTGCCTGAATCGAATTACATTAAAGAAGTGCGTGAACCTGTGGCTGAAGTCAATATTTTAACACCATCTGAATACGTGGGGGCGGTGTTGACGTTGTGTACTGAAAAACGCGGCGTGCAAAAGAAAATGAATTACATGACAAATCAAGTTGCGATTACTTATCATATTCCAATGAGTGAGGTGGTGTTGGATTTTTTTGATCGCTTGAAATCCGCTAGCCGCGGCTTTGCTTCGTTGGATTATGCGTTCCATCATTTTGAAAATGCGGATTTAATTAAATTAGATATTATGGTTAACGGTCAAAAAGTGGATGCCTTAACCAATATTGTGCATCGTGATCACTCTGCTAGTCGTGGACGAGCATTGACAGAGAAGTTAAAAGAATTGATTCCTCGGCAAATGTTTGATGTGGCGATCCAAGCTTCCATTGGCGCTAAAATTATTGCACGCACTTCAGTTAAGGCATTACGCAAAAATGTAACAGCCAAGTGTTATGGTGGTGATGTCAGTCGTAAACGGAAATTGTTGGAAAAACAAAAAGCCGGAAAAAAACGTATGAAACAAGTAGGGAAAATTTCTATTCCCCAAGAAGCGTTTTTATCGGTATTGCAAATTGATAAAAAAAGTTAAAGGTAGACATGCAGGCGTTATGTGAAAAATTAGGTTACGTTTTTAAGGACGTGCAGCTTTTAGAACGAGCGTTGCGCCATCGTTCTTGTGGCACGCCTAATAATGAGCGGCTGGAATTTTTAGGGGATGCCGTACTGGGATTTTTGATTGCCGAAGAATTATTTAAGCAGCACCTCGCCATTCGAGAAGGCGGTTTATCGCGTATGCGTTCTTCGTTAGTGAACAGTGATATTTTGGCCCAACTTTCCCAGCAATTAACGTTAGATGTTTATATTCAACTTGGTACAGGTGAAGAAAAAACAGGTGGGCGTAAGCGACCTTCAATTTTAGCTGATGCGGTTGAGGCCATGATCGGTGCGATTTATTTAGATGGTGGTATAGATAAAACGCGTGCTTGTGTGCTGCGATGGTATGGTGATTTGGTAACGGATTTGGCGAGCTTAGAACCACAAAAAGACGCTAAG
>JBGTHB010000037.1:0-10199 GCA_041746415.1 Coxiellaceae bacterium
ATTTAACGCCCGATTATGGCTTTGATGAAGACTGCCAACATTGGCAGCGCACAGCAAAAGCCGCATGCGAACCATTTGGTGCCGATGTGTATTCACGATTTAAAAAATGGTGTGATGATTATTTTTTTTTAAAACATCGCAATGAACCGCGCGGCATTGGCGGTTTGTTTTTTGATGATTTAAATGAATGGAGTTTTGAAACCTGTTTTGCTTTTTTGCAGCAAATAGGGGATTCATTTTTAAAAGCCTATATGCCGATCGTGGACAGACGACGTGCGACATTATTTACCGAGCAACAACGGCAATTTCAATTGTATCGGCGCGGACGTTATGTTGAATTCAATCTCATTTATGATCGCGGTACGTTGTTTGGGTTGCAAAGCGGGGGACGCACAGAATCCATTTTAATGTCCTTGCCGCCATTAGTTGAGTGGCGTTACAATTGGCAACCTGAGCCTGGCACCAAGGAATTTGAACTCTATGAAAAATACCTGGTGCCTCGTGATTGGCTTTAATATATAAATAGTCTGGGGTGCAAAAAGTTTTGCTGAGACCATTATTAATGGAACCCATATAACTTGATCCGGTTAATACCGGCGTAAGGAGACCATATGGTTACACTACTTCATACCCTTGATTGGGTTGGTTCAATATTTTCACTTGCTTCAACGCTGTTGTTTGTACGCGCTGATATTAAAGCGTGGCCGGTGGGCATTGCCGCCACTCTGATTAATATGGGTTTGTATGGTTGGTTAGGTATTTATGGCGATATGACCTTAGAAGGGTTGTACTCCATTATGATGCTGTATGGATGGTATGAATGGTTACACGGCGGCAGGAATAAACAAGAATTAAATGTATCTCACATTGGCTGGCTTCATGCAATGATATTAGTTTTATTGGCCGTGCTAGGAATTTTTTCACTACACTATTTTTTGCATTATGAAACGAATTCACAAGTACCTTATTTAGATGCCTTTACCACTATTATTAGTTTATGCGCTCAGTGGTTAACGTGCCGTAAAATTATTGAAAGTTGGGTATTGTGGTTTATTACCGATGTGATTTATACGGGATTGTTTTTTTATAAGGGTATTCCAGTGCACTCTGTGTTACATGCTGTTTATTTAGTAATAGCCATTGTCGGTTATTGGCGTTGGTATCGCTTAATGCACCCGCAGCGCAAGTGATCCTCTACGCCAAAGAAGTGATTTGCTGTATTATCTTGGGATGAATGATTAAAAAATGAGGACGCTATGGTACGCATAATCACGGTCGATGATGTTAAAAATTTAATTCGTAAAGTGACGTTACCGGTTTTTATGCAAAAGCTCATTGAGCGTTTGCAACAAGATTATGCGCGTTGGCACGAGTTTGATAAAATGCCGCGCATTGCAACGCATGTGGAACGCGGCGTATTAGAGTTGATGCCCATTTGCAGCGAACATCATTACGCGTTTAAATTCGTTAATGGTCATCCTAAAAATCCGTTGAAAGATAAACTCAGTGTTAGTGCCGTGGGTATGTTGGCCGATACGCAAACAGGGTATCCCGTTTTAATTAGTGAAATGACGTTGTTGACGGCGATTCGTACCGCCGCTACTTCTGCATTAGCCGCCAAATACCTTGCTAAAAAAAATTCAACGCATTTTGCTATGATTGGCTGCGGTGCGCAAAGTGAATTTCAAGTGTTAGCACACTGTTGTGTGTTGCCATTAGCAGAAGTAAGTTATTTTGATATTGATACGGATGCGATGGAAAAATTTGCTAACAATTTAAAAAAACAAAAATTTAAATTGCGTGCCTGTCAATCCGTAAAAGCCGCGATTGAGCAAGCGGATGTGATTACCACAGCCACCGCACGTAAGCAGCGAGTGTCGATATTATCACGCAGTGATTTGCGTGAAGGAATGCACATTAATGGTATTGGTGGGGATTGTCCTGGTAAAACTGAGCTTGATGAAGACATGTTAGATCAAATAAAAATAGTGGTTGAATATTTTGAGCAAACGCAATTTGAAGGTGAGTTGCAAAATTTCGCTAAAAAAGAAATTTATGCTGAACTGTGGGAACTGGCTGCAAATAAAAAACCAGGCCGAGAAAACAACACAGAAATTACTTTATTTGATTCCGTTGGGTTTGCGCTTGAAGATTATTCTGTGCTGCGTTTGGTGTCGCATTTAGCAGATGAGCTGCACATCGGTCATATGATGGATATGATTCCTAATTTAAAAAATCCTAAAAATTTATTTGGTATGTTGGTTTGATTTTCCCTCAGAGCGATAAAAAACAGCGGCATATGGATGGCGACGCTCGTACCTCGCTCGCCATGACTCACTCTACATTTGTGCTAATGCGCAACGGGTGCAATTCTTTTCCGTCATTGTGAGCGCGCGCAGCAAGCGTAACAATCCATGTATAGGTGCCATTAAAAAACAGCGGCATATGGATGGCGACGCTCGTACCTCGCTCGCCATGACTCACTCTACATTTGTGCTAATAAGCAGATTGTCGTTTTGATTACGACTTAATGCACTCCAGCAACGCCCATTCATCTTTGATAACAGTATTGAGCAAAGTGCAATTTTTCTGATAAGCAGCAAAGACAGTATGCACTTCTTCTTTGAGCAATCCCGATAGAATTAATTTACCGTCAGCTTGCAGCAATTCAAGAATTTGAGGCGCCAATTGAATCAATGGCGTAGCCAGAATATTAGCGATAATTAACGGCGCTTTTATTTTTGGTAGGGTACGGCTGTCGCTCACCGACAAATTATGTGGATTAGTAAAATCATTTAATGCCGCATTATTATTCGTGGCGAGGATAGCTTGTTCATCGTGATCAAGGGCATACACTTTGTTGGCGCCTAAGGCTAACGCAGCCAGTGATAAAATTCCTGAGCCACATCCAAAATCAATCACGTCTTGTGCTTTAGGTGGATGGTTAGCAAGATAATCCAAACACATTGCCGTGGTGGCGTGTGTGCCGGTGCCGAATGCCAAACCCGGATCAATGCGCACAATATTGTGAAAATGTTTTTCTGGTTTTTCCCAACTTGGCACAATCCATAAATTATTGCTGTAGCATTGTGTTGGAAAATTTTGTTGTGATAGTCGCACCCAATCTTGATTTTCAATAATTTCCACGTGCAGGGTTTCGATTTCTTTAAATTGGTTGGTGAACGCTGTAATAAGTGGCGCAAGATCAACTGCTTGTTCGTAAAACGCGGTTACCTTGGTTTTTTTCCACAGCGGTGTGTCATTCACGCCTATTTGAAACAAAGGCTCGTTGTCCGATTCTGAAAAAATCACGCTTAACGTGCCGCGCTCTTCTAACCACTCCGCGCAATTTTCAGCAAGTTCGGCATCGACAATAAAAACCAGTTGTTGATAATGCATGTCGTTAATCTTTTTGATTGAGGCCGAGTTTTTTTTCAAGATAGTGAATAGTTAATTTACCTTTTTGATATTCAGGGTCTTGCATCATATCTACGTGCAATGGAATATTCGTTTTAATGCCTTCAACAACTAATTCACCCAGGGCATTTTTCATGCGGGCAACGGCGATGTCGCGCGTTTCACCGTACGTAATTAATTTGCCAATTAAAGAATCGTAATTTGGCGGCACTTTGTAACCACTATATAAGTGCGAATCCATGCGCACCCCCATGCCGCCAGGTGCATGATATAGATTAACCGTACCAGGGCAGGGCATAAAATTATGGGGGTCTTCAGCATTAATACGACACTCAATAGCGTGGCCTCGAATTTTTACCTCATCTTGGGTAAAGCTCAGTTTTTCACCTGCGGCTACTCGAATTTGTTCTTTTAAAATATCAATATCGGTAATCATTTCACTGACGGGATGTTCGACCTGTACGCGGGTGTTCATTTCAATAAAATAGAATTTACCGTCTTCAAATAAAAATTCAAACGTGCCCGCGCCACAGTATTTGATTTCTTTGCAGGCGTCGGTACATAGTTTGCCGATGGCGTTACGTTGTTCGATAGTAATTCCAGGCGCGGGTGCTTCTTCAATTACTTTTTGATGGCGGCGTTGAATGGAGCAGTCGCGTTCACCAAGATGAATGGCATTGCCGTGAGCATCACTTAATACTTGGATTTCAATATGACGCGGATGGCCAAGGAATTTTTCCATGTACACTTCGTCATTACCAAAAGCGGCAGCGGCTTCTGTTTTGGTCATGTCAATTGAGCGAATAAGCGCATCGGCGTTGTGAACCACGCGCATACCGCGTCCACCACCTCCACCCGCCGCTTTAATTAATACGGGGTAACCGATTTTGTTTGCAATGGCTAGGTTTTTGTCGTCGTCATCGGTTAGTGCGTCACCGGATCCAGGAATGCAGGGGATACCCGTTTTTTGCATGGCTTTAATAGCAGAAACTTTATTACCCATGAGGTGAATAACAGCTGAAGACGGACCAATAAACGTAAAACCACTTTTTTCAATTTGTTCGGCAAAGTCAGCGTTTTCTGCTAAAAAACCATAGCCAGGATGAATGGCATCCGCGCCCGTAATTTCGGCGGCGGCAATCATGGCAGGTATGCTTAGATAACTTTGGGCGCTGTTGGCAGGACCAATACAAACGGCCTCATCGGCCAACTTTACGTGCATTAATTCTTTATCGGCCGTCGAGTAGGCCGCAACTGTTTTGATGCCTAATTCTTTGCAGGCACGGTGAATGCGCAACGCAATTTCACCGCGATTGGCGATCAACACTTTTTTAAACATGCTTATTCCTCAATAATAAAGAGCGCTTGATCAAATTCAACAGCCTGTTCGTTTTCAATTAAGCGGGCAGAAATGACACCGGTTTTATCCGATTCAATTTTGTTAAACATTTTCATCGCTTCAATTAGGCACAGTGTGTCGCCGACATTAACGTGGTCGCCTACTTTAACAAAAGGTCCAGCCCCGGGTTTCGATGATAAATAAACCGTGCCAACCATAGGCGCTTTAACACTGTGGCCATCGTTATTTTTTTTCGCCTTCTCTGCTTTCGAGGCTTCATTTGCATTCTGGTTATCACCAAAATGCGCTGCGGGTGAATGCGACACCACTGGAGCAGGAGAAGGACCAACGCCGGTGTGGCGTGAAATACGGACTGATTCTTCACCGGATTTCACTTCAATTTCACCGACACCGGTTTCACTGATAAGCTCAATTAATTTTTTAATGGTACGTATATCCATTTAGATAACCTCTGCCTGTTGTTGTCTTAGTTGCATGGCGGCATGAACGGCCAGCTCGTAACCGTAAATACCAAAACCTGTGATGGTGCCCTTAGCAATATCGCTAAAATAAGAATGATGACGAAACGATTCGCGCTGATAAACGTTGCTAATGTGCACTTCAATAAACGGAATAGCTCGGGCGAGTAAAGCATCCCGTATGGCGACGCTGGTGTGGGTAAATGCCGCGGGATTGATAATAATCATATTTGCTGTGGTGTAGTGGATGGCATTAATGAGTTGGTGTTCCGAGTTTGATTGGAATGTGTTAATCTCACAGCCCAGTTCGCTCCCAAGCTGTTCGAGCGTTTGGTTTACCTCAGCAAGCGTCTTGTTACCATAAATGGCCGGTTCGCGCTTACCCAGTAAATTTAAGTTGGGTCCATGTAAGACTAATATATTCATGCCGCTATTGTGCCGAAAACGAAAGTTCGTGTCAATTTTAATGCATTTCGCTGCTTTTTAATTATTTTTGATTAAAACCAAGCCATTCCCGCCGTGCTCAAGAGGCAGTTCAACTAAATCCAATCCCTGAAATTGTTGGCGGAAAATGCCGATGCTGGCACCAACCTCAATGACTAACACACCGTTAGCACTTAAATAGTTGGGCGCTTGCTCGATGATGCGTTTCACAATTGCCATACCTTTGTTTTCAGCCGTCAACGCCAGTTTGGGTTCGTGAGAAAATTCAGTAGGCAATTGTTGGTATTCCACTTCTGGCACATAAGGAGGGTTGCTGATAATTAAATCGTAGCGTTGTGGTGTTGGCGGAAAACAATCGGCTTGAATTAAGTGAACGCGAGCTTGCAGTTGGTATTTTTCGACATTTATTTTTGCGACAGCGAGGGCATCGCTACTAATGTCCACCGCGTCAATTTGGGCATGGGGAAATGACCAAGCGGCACCAATTGCCATGCAACCACTGCCCGTTCCAATTTCTAAAATGCGTTGTACGTGTTGGGGATTAATATAGGGTTGAAATTTTTTTGTTAACCACTCGCCAAAAGGTGAGCGTGGAATTAAAACCCGCTCATCAACATAAAACGGTTGGTGCATAAACCAAGCTTCATGAATTAAATAAGCCAGCGGAATGCGTTGATTAATTCGTTTAGCCAACAGTGTTTGCATGGTTTGCCATTGCTTAGCATTGACTGGGTGGTGGCTAACGCTTTTATCGCTATTTAGCGGCAGTTGCATCACATGCAACACCAATTGCACCGCTTCATCCCAGGGGTTATCAATCCCATGACCAAAAAACACAGGGCCTTCGTTGAGTTGAGCAGCGCAATGTTGAATGCAGTTAATAATTGTTTTCATACAGCCAAATTAATTTTTTTCAAATGTTGGCTGAAGGTGTTGGCAGATTGTTCACCCACAATGCGTGCGCTCTTTACTTCTTGGCCGTTGGTATTAAAAAATAAAATAGTAGGCGGGGCAATGACACCAAAATATTTTTCTAATGCTTTATCGGCATTGGTGTTTTTGGTGACGTCGGCGCGCAGCAACACGTATTTTTTTAATAAATTGGTAACTGCGGGTTGAGTAAAAGTATAACGATCCATTTCAATGCAAGCCATGCACCAATCAGCATAGAAATCGAGCATAACAGGTTTGTTTTGTTTGTTGGCGAGCGTAATTTGGTGTTGCACCTCAGCCACTGAGGTCACTGGGATGAAATGAATTTCAGTGGTAGCTAAAGGATGGCCATTCAAGCGTGCTAATTCAATGGGTCTAAGTGGATTGGTTGTGCCACTCAGTGCGCCGATCGCAAGTAACATACCGTAGACAAAAAAGAGTAGGCCTAATGCTTTTGCCAACCATGCTAACCGTGTTGCGACAGAGCGGAAAGTGCCCATGGCGACGGCACAACCAATCATTAACAGCGACCACAATAGCATCGTGATTGCGTCGGGTAGAATGCGAGATAACATCCAAATGGCAACCGCAAGCATGAGCACACCCATAATATATTTGGTGATGTTCATCCAGCGGCCTGCTTTGGGTAATAACTTGGCGCTGGAAATACCCACAATCAGTAACGGCACACCCATACCAAGGCCCATAAAAAATAAAGCGAATGCGCCTAATAACGCATTGCCGGTTTGGCTGATGTAGCCCAATACCGCCACTAAGGGTGCAGTAACACACGGGGATAAAATTAAAGTGGATAACACGCCCATGATGAACACACCAAGATAATTGCCGCGTTTTTGATGTTCAGATAGGTGAGCTAACTTTGAGCGCAATACTTGTGGCAGCTCCAAAGTGTATAAACCAAACAAAGACAGTGCCATCGCAATAAAAATTAAACTGAACAAAGTGATGATCCACGGCTGTTGCAAATAGGCTTGCACAGTGGAACCGGCTGCCGCAAACAGTGCGCCCACCAGCGCATACGTAATTGACATGCCCAGCACGTAAGCTAAAGACAACGCAAAGGAGCGGCCATGTGATATTTTACCCTGGCCGACAATGATGCCCGACAGTATTGGGATCATAGGTAATACGCATGGCGTTAAAGAAATCAAAATACCGAAACCGAGGAAGGCGAGCACGATCGTCAACAGATTGTGTTGGGTGAGTAACGCCGCAATTTTTTCTGGTGCAGATGGAGCAGTGATTGTTTGTGCAGTGGGTTGATTATTAGGGACAACCACATCCACTGCCAGTGGTTGCGTGGGAACCATATAATTACCCGCTAAATTCACCTCGACTATTTTATGGGTAGGCGGATAGCAAAAACCTTGTTGGGAGCAACCTTGATAAGAAACCTGCAGTACAATGTTATTCGCCGTGCTGGTGATAATGGGAACCGGAATGCGCAGCGCGCCCGTATACACTTTCATCACGCCGATACCAGGATAATCTTTTGTTTGATCGGTGGCGGGCAGCAACGCTTGGCCAATCTCATCCGTGGTTGGCTTAATAACTTTAAAATAAATGCGATCGCGGTATAAATAATAACCCTTTTCAATCTGCCACAGCGCCAATACGGTTTGGTTATCACGTGCAGTGGCACTAAATTGAAAAGCTTGGTCTGCTGCAATAGGTTCAGTTGGCTGTGCTAAAGCAATTAGGGCCACTAAGTTGAGCAGTAGCAAAATGAATAATCGCATGAGTTTCATTAACAGATGATGGTGCAGCTTGCTTAATAATTCAAGCTTTGTGGCAAATTTTCACAGTAGTGAAAACACAGCGTAGCAAGGCTTTTATTATCGCGCTAAGTTTGTGGTACTATTGCCGGAATTTTTTAAGTGTATGACTTAGCTGGGACTTAATAAAATGGAATCCGTACAAACTTACTACCTGCAGCCAGAGATCTTTAGCGATGGGCGTGTTTACGCGCAAACGTTTAATCCATTCCAAATGCTGGTGCTTGATGAGTTCATCGCGCAGGAGGCTGTTGCGCAAAATTACTTGCCAGAAGTAAAGCGCTGCGAGTCTTATATCCACCGGGTGAAAATGGGCGGGTTTAAAAAGTCAGGCAGCGTGGGTCGCAGCACATTAAAAAAGCACGCCCCCAATTTACATAACTTGTATTATTCGCCTTGGTTGCACACTTTTATTGAGAGTGTGGTGGGTGTGAAGTTGTATCGCTGTCCTGAGTGGGACGAGCATGGCGTAGCACTTTATTATTATACTGAACCAGGTGATCACATTGGTGTTCACTACGATAAATCTTTTTATAAAGGTAAGCGCTACACGGTTTTACTTGGCATGGTGCAGGATTCCACTGAATCAAATTTAATGTGTTATCGCGGGGCAAGTAAGTTCAATCGCTACAAAAATCCATTAAAAGTCATTACTCATCCAGGCACTCTTGTTTTATTTAATGGCGATAAATTGTGGCACGAGGTAACGCCGCTAGGCAAAAATGAATATCGGGCTATTTTAACATTAGAATATTTAACCACGCCTGAAATATCAAAATTCAATCGTTTGGTGACAGACATTAAAGATCGTTATTTGTATTTTGGCAAAAAGAACAAAGGATAAGGCATGACATTACGACATCGCATTTTACCGGCAAAACGCCGTAGTATTTTAAAAGAACTATTAGCCACTAAAACCGGTATTCGTGTTATTGAGGCACACGATGGGTTGTCGGCTTTAATTGGTTCGACGGCGACAGTTGAAAAAGCAGATGGCGGTGAAGCTGGTTTTGATGCGCTGTGGGTGTCAAGCTTGACTGACTCCGCAGCAAAAGGGCATCCAGATACGGAAGTTATTGATACCAGTAGTCGTTTGCAAACGATTCAGGAATTGCTGCAAGTTACCAACAAACCCATTATTGTTGATGGGGATACCGGTGGTGAGCCGACGCAATTTGAATATTTTTGCAGTAAATTAGAAAGTCTCGGTGTGTCTGCTGTCATTATTGAAGATAAAAAATATCCTAAGCGTAACAGTTTAGAAAAAGACGCGATTCAAAATTTAGAAGACCCGCATGAATTTGCGACTAAAGTGAATCGTGCTAAAAGCATTTGTCTTTCAGATGACTTTATGATTTTTACACGCATTGAGAGTTTTATTGCGGGATGTGGATTAGCGGATGCCATTGCACGCGCTGAAATTTATTTGGATTCGTTAGCGGATGGAATTTTTATTCATTCCAACCAAAAATCGCCGCAACAAGTGTATGACTTTATGCAAGCCTATCAAGCATTGTGTGAGCGCAAAGGCATCTTCAAACCGGTTGTTTGTGTGCCAACCACTTACAATGAAGTAACGGATATTGAATTGTTTGACCGTGGCTTTAGTGTGGTGATTTATGCTAACCATCAATTGCGCGCTGCTTATCGTGCCATGCAAAAAGTGTGCCAGTCTATTTTAACGCATCAACGCAGTCATGAGGCCGTAGCGCAAATTGCCACGGTGGCTGAAATTATGGAAACAGTGGGTTTTGCCGATGTGAAAACCAAAGACGTGCGTTACCGCAAAAA
>JBGTHB010000038.1:0-11366 GCA_041746415.1 Coxiellaceae bacterium
TCGAGCGTCGTGATCCATGTACAAGTGCCATTAAAAAACATCGGTATATGGATGGCGACGCTCGTACCTCGCTCGCCATGACTCACCTTTCATTTGTGCTAATGCGAAATTAAAAACACTAGCCGCAACATAGTTGATCCATACAACCTACAACAAGGAGCAACGCAGCATAAATCGCGAGTTTGAAAAAATTGTTCTGTGCAAAGATAAATTTCGTTTAAACAATTGCTCTTAAACAGTGAACAGTTCTTGTGCGCTATGGTGTAATGCGGGGGGCATGGTTTTGCGTGTGTTCTCATGCGTTAGCAACCAACGCTTGCGATCAATTTCAATACCACTTGTTTCACCAGTGTAACCACCAATGCCATCTTGAGCTACGATGCGATGACATGGCACGAAGATGGGGAGAGGGTTAACGCGGCAGGCATTGCCCACAGCGCGAGGATTGCTATTCAGTGCTTTGGCGATTTCACCATAAGTGTAAGTTGCACCAACTGGTATAGTTAATAAATGATGCCACAGTTTTTCTTGAAAGGGTGTGCCTTTGATTTGCAATGCTAACTGAAACGGATAAGTTGGATCAGCAAAATAACATTGTAATTGCACCACGGCTTCTTTTGCGATATAAGTCGCTGGTTTAATCAATGCGTGATTTTTAAGTAGATAAACTAGGTGAGTAATTTTTTCTTCATTGGTGCGAATGCCAATCATGCCAAGTGGTGATTCGAGGGTGGCTTGATAAAATGACAATTCCTTTGTCATCATTTGCTTCACACTTTTTCTTTGATGCGTGCTTTTTTGCCGCGTAAATTACGTAGGTAATAGAGTTTGGCGCGACGCACGTCACCACGGCGTACTAATTCAATAGAAGCAATCATAGGGCTGTAAGTTTGAAATACGCGCTCCACGCCTTCGCCATGTGACATCTTGCGTACGGTAAAAGCAGAATGTAAGCCACGGTTACGAATGGCAATAACCAATCCTTCAAACGCTTGTAAACGTTCGCGTGTGCCTTCAACCACTTTTACTTGAACAACAACTGTATCACCTGCACGAAACTCAGGAATTTTTTTATCTAGCATTTGTTCTGCTTCAATTGCTTGGATGATGTTGCTCATAGCGGTAATCCTCATTCAGACGGCGTTTTTGTTTCTTCAATGTATTCAGCCAGTAGCTGATTTTCTTCTGCCGATAAAGAGCGTCTTTTTATCAGATCTGGACGCTTTTGCCAAGTGTTTCCTAAGGATTGTTTCAATCGGTAGCGTGCAATCGCTGCGTGATCACCACTTTGCAAGATAGCGGGTACCTTCATATCATCTATGACATCAGGGCGAGTGTAGTGAGGGTGATCGAGTAAGCCATTCATAAAAGAGTCTTGATCACTGGAAGTTTCATCACCCAAGGCACCTGGTAACAGTCTTGCCATGGCATCAATTAACAGCATGGCCGGTAATTCGCCACCGCTTACCACGAAATCACCGCAAGAGAGTTCACTATCAACGTGTTGTTCAATGACGCGCTGATCAATTCCCTCATAGCGACCGCATAATAAAATCAATTCAGCTTGCTTGGCCAGTTCATTAATAATGGATTGTGTTAGCGGTTGCCCTTGTGGTGAGAGGTAAATCACCTTAGCTTTCGGCAGCGCTTGTTTGGCACTTGCAATAGCGTCACGTAGAGGTTGATATTGCATCACCATGCCGGGTCCACCGCCATAAGGTCTGTCGTCAATGTAACCTTGCGCGTTGGCGGCAAAATCGCGTGGATTAGTGCAGCTCAGTGTGAGTAGGCCTTTGGTTTGCGCACGACTGGGAATGCCGCTGTTCAGTGCACTAAACATTTCGCGAAAGAGGGTGATGATGTTAATTTTCATACTGAAGCCTGTTTAAAAGTCAGCGTCCCAATCAACAATCAATTTGCCGGCTTTGATCTCGACTTTGTGAATGGCGTGTTGGGTATAGGGGATTAGACGTTTTTTGGTGGGCGTTTCAACTTGTAGCACATCATTGCTGCCAGCCGACAACACATCGGTAACTTTACCTAGCACTTCGCCATCCAAGTTTTCAACCGTCAAACCAATTAGATCATGCCAATAGAATTCGCCGCTTGTTGGCGGTGGAAGTTGCTCGCGTTCAATACCAATCAGATCATTGGTGAAGCGATGCACTTCATCGCGGTCATCTATGCCTTTGATTTTGACGGCTAAAAAATTACCGTGGGTTTTGCGAGCGGTAATTTCCAGCAATTGCCACTGACCCTGGTGTTGGACGTACCAGTCAGGATAATCAAGGAGATTTTCAGTAGGATGAGTGAAAGATTGCAGTTTAATCCAGCCGCGCACACCAAGTGGCGCGGCGAATTTACCGACAATGACTTTATTCTGTTTTGTCACCGTCAGTCTTATTTGCTTCAGCGGTGTTTTCAGCAGCAGGCTGTTCTTCAGTAGAAGATTGTTCTGTAGTAGTCGCTTTATCAGCAGCCGCAGCTTTTTCTTCTTCCGCTTTGGCTTTAGCCGCTTCTGCTTCAGCGACCTTCGCTTCAGCTTGTGCTTTTTTGCGTGCCGCCGCTTGTGCTTTTTCAGCGTTTTCTTGTTGAGCTTTTTTCACTTCAGCACGAGTAGGGCGCACTTTGGTTTCGCCTTTTGCGATTTCAGTTAATAAGTGGCCAACACGCTCAGTGGGTCGAGCGCCTTGCTTGATCCAATGCTCAATGCGTTCACTTAGAACGTTGAGACGAGACTCTTGGCCACGTGCAACTGGGTTAAAACGCCCAAGACGTTCAATGTAGCGACCATCCCGTGGAAAACGTTGATCAGCAGCCACAATATGATAAAACGGATTTTTATTGGATCCGCCGCGAGCTAAACGAATAACAACCATGTGCAGTAACACCTCTTTATATGAAATTAGGCGGCCATTCTACGCAAAATAGATGCAATAGGGAAGCACGAATTATGTGTTTGCTGCATTCGTTATTGACGGTAGCGCCTTAAATAGGCTCTGAGGCCCTTAAGCTGCCTTTAATCTGGGTGGAATATACTATCCTTATTGACAAGTAGAAGAGAAAATAATGCGAAGCTTTCTAATTATCAGTCTTTTGGGTTTGGCTATTCCTGTTTTAGCACAAACAGCAACCGTATTACCTATTGTGATGACGAATGTGTATGGGGTGACGCAACAGGGAGAAATGGCGCCGCAGTATAATTTGGCTTGTCGAGAAAAATTTGCGAATCAATTAGGTCAAGTGGTGTGGGCAAGTTATTCAGCTCATGGCGGCTATCCGCAGCAAGCACAAGTGACTGTAATAGGAAATAAAGTGCCATTGTATCCTATGGGCATTGGTGGCTCATTGGATTTTATTTC
The DNA here is from genome assembly GCA_041746415.1 of Coxiellaceae bacterium. Classification (GTDB taxonomy): domain Bacteria; phylum Pseudomonadota; class Gammaproteobacteria; order Coxiellales; family Coxiellaceae; genus JBGTHB01. The sequence goes on from JBGTHB010000038.1 coordinate 3,363, forward strand.
TGATTCAGCAACAAGAAATATTATCAAAGGGCTTATCAATATTGCTCTGGACGTAAATGGGCAACATAAAGTAGTGCGATTTTTATTTAACGGCAAACACAAACAATATAATTGTGTTGTGAATGGCGCGTTAGCATAAACAGGCTTTTAAATTAATCTTTTTTTAAACATGAGAATTGAATATGCGCGACAATGATGTGGAGTTGTTAACTGATATTTTGCGGCAAATTTTCCGTAATTTCGCCATACATGCGGATTTAAAAAACCGCATTCCTGAAAATGAAGATGAGTTTGTGCGGATTGTTAAAAATAAGTTGGAAAAAGACTGGGATTTCGATGATGATTATAATTGGGGGACTAGTGTGCCTTTCTTGGGAGATTATTGTCGAGATTGTTTTTTCGTTAATTTGAGTGAAGTAACCTCCATTAACATTGCTCCTGAAAAGAATGTTTGGCAAATTGGTGAAGAATATTTTACTAGCCAACAAGCTTTTTATTCTTTTCTTGAAGAAATTGACATCGTAATTTGCGATATTAGTTCAAATGATGATGTCGAAAATTTATATATAGCAAAGACAGATCTTGAAACATTAGATAATAAAATTAAGTTGTTAGAATTATATAAATTAGTAAATCAAGCCAAAATTCTTGGTGAGTTTAATATTAAATTTTCAATTTTTTATGATTTTTATTATCAATATCTGAATGAACCGCAACGGCACAATCTTAACTATGTGAGTAGTGGCTATTGCACTGAACAACTAGCAAAGTTGGGCCAGCCATTTTTAAACGTGAGTTTCCCTACCATAAAACAGCATTATGAAAAGCATTGTAAGCAAAAAATTTCAATAGACGTTAATGAAAATGGCACAGAAAAAATTCCACTTGCCACTTATGTTGCTATGTTAGATTGGGCTGAAGAACTGGTGCAGCAATGTCGTCCACGCCACCAGACTATTTTTGCAAAAAGGAATAATGAACAGGATAGCGGCGACCTTGCTGCTAAGCGCCCGCGGTTAAGGTAAGAGAGAGGACGTGAGCGCTACTTCCCTTTAGCAATCCTATCGCATAGTAGATTTTTGGCTAAACGCGAAAATTCTATATTTTACCCTGCTATGAATTGTTGGTGGATACAGCGGCTTGAGCTAAACTATGTTGTTCGCCAATGAAAATGCGAACACCCACATAAAAAGGAATTTTATGAAAAGATATTTACAAGGATGTTTTGTAGGGTGTTTGATTTTATTATCATTCACTGTTTGCGCCAAAGAAGTGGCCATTACTATTGATGATTTGCCGTTTGTTGGCAATGCGGGAAATCATGCTGGGAATTTGGGGCGTGAACAAAAGCGTTTTATGCAAGTCGTCGATGCGTTAAAGGCCGAACATGTGCCAGCAACGGGTTTTGTGGTGGCGGGTTATATTGAGCCGGGTCAAATGGCGTTGATTGAGCGCTTCCACCAAGATGGCAATATCATTGGTAATCACACCGATACCCATTTAAATCTAAATTCAGTGGGGGCGGATCGCTTTATTGCCAATATTGCTAAAGCAGATGCGGTGTTGGCACCATTCATGACCCAGCCAAAATATTTTCGTTACCCATTTTTGGCCACAGGAGGATCTTGTGAAAGTTACACTAAGGTGTTGGATTATTTAAAGCAGCACGATTATGTGGTGGTGCCGGTCACCATTGATAGCAAAGATTTCCGTTTAAATTATCAGTTTTACGAAATGCCGTGGCGGGGGCGAGAGGCGAGTTTGCCAGCGTACCGTCAACGTTACTTACAAGAAATTAAACGTCGCATCCACAAGGCCGAAGCACAAACAGATGGCAAGCTGCATCGTGATGTGAAACAGATTTTTTTAATTCATATGAATTTATTGAATGCCTATTTCATGAAAGATGTAATTGATTTGTTTCGCCAAGAGGGGTATCAGTTTATTACCGTGCCGCAAGCGATGCAGGATCCATTTTATCGAACATACGAGCAACGCTGTGAAAAAATGCCTCACGAGCAGTGAAGTGCTATCCCCATTTCACTTGAAGTTGCGCTATGCCGCTTATTTTTTATCTTTTGGCCAGTCAGGTAAGCCTGACGGTCCAGAACTCTGAGCTGATTTAAGTTGCGCTTGTAATTCAGGCGGTAATTGTGACTGCATTTGCTGCATCTTTTTCATTTGTTTAGCCATTTTGTCGCCTTTAAAACGCTTCAGCATTTTTTGCATTTGCGTGAATTGTTTCATCAGCTTGTTCATATCCTGAATTTGCGTGCCCGACCCATCGGCTATGCGACGTTTGCGCGAACCATTAATGCAGGCAGGAAAGCGTCGTTCTTTGGCGGTCATGGATTGAATCATGGCTTCCATTTTAATGGTGAGTTTGTCATCCATCATGGCAGCAGCACCTTTTGGTAAGGCGCCCATGTTGGGTAGTTTACCGAGTAATGCGCTTAGGCCGCCCATTTTTTTCATTTGCTGAAGTTGTACTAAAAAATCATTGAAGTCGAACGATTTGCCTTTTTTAATTTTTTTGGCAATTTTTTCGGCTTCTTTTTTGTCGGCGTGGCTTTGTGCCTGCTCAACTAAGGAAACAATATCGCCCATGCCCAAAATGCGTGAGGCGACACGATCAGGATGGAATGCTTCTAGTGCTTCAATTTTTTCGCCGGTACCCACAAACTTAATGGGTTTGCCAGTAATCATGCGCATGGATAAAGCGGCACCACCTCTGGCATCACCATCGGTTTTGGTGAGAATAATTCCGCTTAACTCTACCGCAGCGTGAAAATGTTTAGCGATGTTGGCTGCATCTTGGCCAGCCATGCTGTCAACTACGAGTAATGTCTCAGTTGGTTTGGCAACGGCGTGCACGTCTTTTAATTCTTGCATCATGGCGTCATCAACGTGCAGACGTCCGGCGGTATCAATTAATAAAATATCTTGAAACTGTGTTTTGGCACTGGCAATGGCCGCTTCAATGATGGCTTTGGGTTTTTGCTGGGTATTGCTGGGGACATACGTTACCCCAATTTGATTGGCCAGTGTGGCTAATTGTTCAATTGCAGCAGGACGGTAGACATCCACCGAAGTAACCATGATTTTTTTGCGGTGTTTTTCGTTCAGCCAATGTGCGAGTTTGGCAACACTGGTTGTTTTGCCTGAACCTTGCAAGCCTACTACCATCATCACGATGGGAGGTTGCGCTTTTAAATTAAGTTCGCTGTGTTTATCGCCCAAAATGTGCGTTAGCTCATCTTGTACAAGTTTAATAAGTGCGTCGCCTGGCCGAACTTTGGCAGTGATTTTTTCACCAATAGCCTGTTCTTGTACCTGAGCGATGAATTGTTTTATGACTTCAAGCGCCACATCCGCTTCAAGTAGCGCACGGCGAATATCACTCAGTGCGTCTTGAATATTGCTTTCGGTTAGACGACCGATGCCTTTAAGGCGATCGAGTGTGGTGTTGAGTCTGGTGCTTAGCTGATTAAACATAGGTCGTCATTATACCCATTCTTTTTCAATATGCGAGTAGCGCAATAAGATTGTGTTATCCTTTGGCCATGGACCCCACGATCAATACTATCAGCCAATTTCAGTTGTTATTTCATTTGAGTTTAGCGCTTTTAACCAGCTTTTTTGTGTGCGGTGCGGGCTTATTTACGTTGCTGTTGAGCTGGCAGGATTATTCATTGCGCTACAGTCGCCGTGGTCGCTGGTTATATTGGTTGCCGTCAATTGAATCGAGTGAGCGCTGGGTATTTGGTTTAACTATTGTTGGGTTTGTATTGTTAAGTGTGTTGATCAGTTCCAGTTTTTATTTTTTTGCTGATTTGGTGTGGCAATTGCCGTGGTTATGGCATAAGGCATTGTTAGCTATTTTGGCCTGGAGTGTGTTTGCCGTGGTGCTGTGGGGTCGCTGGCAATTTGGCTGGCGAGGTCGCATAGCAACTTATTCGATCGGCTGTGGCGTGTTATTATTAGTTATTGTGTATGTCATTAGCCAAATGGCTTTGGAAGGGTAGTCTTGACGCAAGTGGGATCGCTGATTCTTTTTATTCTGCTTATTTTGCTGATTTTCATTTCGGCATTTTTCTCTGGTTCTGAAACGGGCATGATGGCAATTAATCGTTATCGCCTGCGCCATCTGGCGCGCAAAGGAAATTTAAGCGCTAAACGCGTGGTGAAATTATTAGAGCGGCCGGATCGTTTGCTCGGCATTATTCTAATCGGTAATACTTTTGCTAATATTTTGGCAGCATCAGTAGCGACCATTTTAGCAGCGCGATTTTTTGGTGATGTGGGTGTGTTTATGGCAACTGTCGCATTAACGATTGTGGTGTTGATTTTTGCTGAAACAACACCAAAAACGTTTGCAGCGCTGTATCCGCAGCGCTTGGCGTTGCCCGTATCTTTGCCGCTCACTATTTTATTACGGCTGCTTTACCCTGTGGTGTGGTTTACCAACGTGGTGGCGAATGGGTTGTTGCGATTATTGGGGGTGGATGTTAATCGACGCCGTAATGAAGCGTTGAGCATTGAAGAATTGCGCACCGTGGTGCGAGAAGCCACCAGCAAAATTGGCACCGCGCATCAGCAAATGTTGCTGCGTATTTTAGAGCTGGAGCAAATGACGGTTGAAGACGTGATGGTGCCGCGTAATAAAATTTTAGGCATTGATTTGGATAACAGCTGGCCGATTATTTTAGAGCAGTTAAAAAATTCGCCGCACGCTTATTTGCCGCTGTATCGCGAAAATGTGGATAACGTTGTCGGTATTTTGAGTTTGCGAAAAGTATTGTTGTGTTTACCATTAGCGGATTTTAAAAAAGATACGTTAGTGCAAATGGCAGAAGAAGTGTATTTTATTCCAGAAATTACGTTATTAAGCCAACAATTATTGAATTTCCAAAGCGAAAGCAAAACCATTGGATTGGTTGTGGATGAGTATGGCGATATCCAAGGTTTAGTAACAATGCAAGAAATCTTGGAAGAAATTGTGGGTGAATTTGCGGCACAGCAAACCACGCGTGTAAGCACCTTGCGTGCCACTGAATGTCGCGATGGCAGTTATAAAGTGGAAGGCAGTATGAATGTGCGTGAGTTTAACCGCATTTCTGGTTGGAGTTTGCCAGCGGATGGACCTAAAACATTGGGTGGTATTGTTTTTGAATATTTGGAAACCATTCCTGCTGCTGGTGTGGCGCTTGAATTTTCTGGGCATAAAATTGAAGTGCTTAAAATTGATGATAACAAAATTCAACAACTGCGTATTTGGCCAAAGTCAAAAAATTCGCATCCGTACGAGCCCCTGTAATGGATTTAATTTAATCGAATTGATTTGTGTGTTGAGCATCATCTCCATTTTAATCCTATTAGCCATGCCACGTTGGAATGGATTTATACGTCAACAACGTTTAACGCAAGCGACGCAGCATTGGTTGATGATTTTACGCGGCGCAAGGGCATTGGCACTTAGAAAAGGTTTGCCGGTTGAGCTGTCGTGGTCAGGGCCGTGTGAACTAAAACTGAATAATAAATGGCGACGAACGTTGCATTTCCCGTTGAGCTACGTATCGATTACGTTTCGTGCTAGTTTTTCCCGTAATGATAATTTAATTTTTTTAGCGGATGGTGCCACATCTGGACAACAAGGAAGTTTTTACTTGTGCGCGGTGACAACTCCGACTGAGTGTCAGCGCATTGTGGTGCTGCATTCAGGCATAGTGCGTTTGGCTGACATATGATAGATTAAGCAGCAATTTGAGAGGTTGGATTTATGCGCATTATTTTATTGGGCCCCCCCGGTGCTGGCAAAGGAACACAAGCGAATTTGTTGTGTCAACGTTACCAGATTCCAAAAATTTCTACGGGTGATATGTTGCGTGCTGCAGTGAAGGCGGAATCGGTGCTGGGCCAAAAAGCAAAACAGTTTATGCACGCAGGCCAGTTAGTGCCGGATGATTTAATTATTGCGTTGGTGGCTGAGCGCATTGTTAAAATGGATTGCGCCAATGGATTTTTGCTCGACGGTTTTCCGCGTACCATTTCTCAAGCACAAAGTTTGCGTCAACAAGAAATTAAAATTGATTTTGTAATTAATATTGTGGTGCCAGATGACGATATTGTGGCACGCATTAGTGGGCGATTGATGCACCCAGCATCTGGCCGCACTTATCATAAAACATTAAACCCGCCGCAGCAGGAAGGTATTGATGATCTTACTGGTGAGTCATTAATTCATCGTGAAGATGACAAAGCTGAAACGGTGTTGGAACGTTTAGAAGTGTATCGACAGCAAACCCAACCCTTAGTGGATTATTACACTGCGTGGTTAGCAACCGGCGATGTGCATGCACCACAATATGCGCAGGTAAACGGTTGTGGTAAAGTAAATGAAGTTCAGCAGCGTATATTGGCGTCACTCAAACAGGAGTCGAAATGAGTGTTATTACAGCGTTAACGAAGGATACTTTTGCCGAAAAACTCAGTCAACATGAAACCGTGGTTGTGGATTTTTGGGCTGAGTGGTGTCAGCCCTGCAAGAACTTTGCCAAAGTTATGGAGCAACTTGTCGGTGAATACCCCAATGTGTTTTTTGCTGCAGTTGATATCGAAAAAGAAACGGAATTAGCGGCGGATTTTCAAATTGTCTCAGTGCCATTTGTTATGGTGGTGCGACATAAAACAGTTGTTTATGCTGAAGCAGGATTACTTGCCATGGCTAATCTCAAAGAATTGATTGATAAAGCGTTGGCTTTGTCACCTGAAGACATAAAATAGCGATGTCCCTAATTTAAGCTCATCAGTTTGAGTTATACCCATTTCTTAGCTTTTGGCTGTCACTTTACGTTTACGTCTTGATGGCATGATCATCTCACCGACGGCAAGGTTTAGGCCCAACCATTTAGCTTTTTTGAACAAACGCCCAATTTGCTTGCATGACAGTGCCTCTACAGTCAATCTGTTGCTACAATAGCGTTTTGAATTTACAGAATAAGGAGAGCGAAGTGCGCCGATTTTTAAAATTAATAGCAATAATGATGATGTTTTTGTGTGTAAACACATTTGCTGCCTCTGCTGTAACCGGTTATTGGACAACCTTAGATGATAAGACAGGCAAGCCATCCAGTCTCATTTACATCTGGCAAAAGGATCAATTGTTCTATGGCAAGATTGCGAAAATTTATCGTGAAGACGGCCAGAAAAACACGGACCGTTGTACTAAATGCACTGGTGAGCAACATAATAAACCGATGCTAGGTTTGACGATCATTCGTGATATGAAGGCTGAATATAATAGATGGACCGACGGCCTAGTATTAGATCCGCGCAATGGTAAGGAATATCATGCGCAAATGTGGCTAGAGAAAAATGGCAGTGAGTTGCATCTGCGCGGCTATATTGGTTTGCCTTTATTTGGCAGAACTGCTGTATGGTATCGACATAATAAGCGTGACAATTGATGGGCATAGAGCATAACTTAATTTTTGGTATTTTTCTGATTTTTGCTGGTGCTGCAGTGTTGTCGACTTTCGCCCTCATGACGCGACAATCCATGTTAGTTGCCTATATGTTGCTGGGGGTGATTTTAGGCCCGTGGGGGCTGAAATTTTTTAGCAATTCGGGTTTGGTGCACGGTGTCGGTGATGTCGGTATTATTTTCTTATTATTCTTATTAGGGTTGCATTTGCCACCGCAAAAACTCTATCACATGTTGCGTAAAATCACTTGGGTGGGGTTGGTTAGCTCCGTTATTTTCGGCTTAGTCGGTTATCTTGTTGCGCTTTTTTGTGGCTACAAGTTGGTTGAATGTTTAATCGTGGGCGCTGCAATGATGTTTTCCAGCACCATTATTGGTATTAAGTTATTGCCGACCACCATTTTGCATCATCAGCATACCGGTGAAGTCATGATTTCCGTATTATTGATGCAAGATTTAATTGCCATTATTGTATTGCTGATCCTCAATGCCTTAACACTCCATCAATTTTCGTGGGGGGA
>JBGTHB010000039.1:0-7137 GCA_041746415.1 Coxiellaceae bacterium
ATCAATGGCAATCACTTGCTGATACTGGCCGTTTTTATCTGGTTGCAATGTGACTGTGTATTCTTTCGCATACTGTCCTCGCGCCCCTTCAAGTGTATTAATCCAATGTTCGCATTTTGGATTGCTACTAAAATACGCCACATTTAATTGCACCTGTTTCAACCGTGGATCAATATGCCCATATAAGGTCAGTAATTTTTTTGGATTGGGATTCAATTTAGCGGCATACAAGGGGTTAACTGGTGGCTCTTTTATTGGCTGCAATATTTTATAAACAACCAACCCAGCAAAAGCCAATAGTGCTAATAAAAACAGTTTCGATTTTTTGTGACGCACGGGTCCTCCTTGAAAAATTTTTATTATGGCGGGTAATTATTAAAGTGCAATACTGGGGTTTGTCCATATGAACGACTAATGTTGTACAAAACAGTGCGCAATAAATTCGTGTCTAGGCAGATTTGTTTTTACACTGTATTTATCGCGTATGCGCAGGTGGCGAATCATTATTTACATACTATTAATAGCGATATTTTTATGGCGCTATCAACGCGCTTTGCCGTTGGTGTTACCTAGCCATTATTTTGCTAAACCGCATCTCGTCCAGGGTACCATTGAGCGTTTTCAGAAAATCACCACAACGCATACGAACTTTATCTTTCAATTGGCCCATTCAACGCAACGCTTATATCTAAGTTGGTATACACCTACGCCCATACTGAAAAGCGGTCAGGTGTGGCAATTAGCGGTTCATTTAAAACCACCACATGGTTTGCATAATTTTGTGGGTTTTGATTTTGAACGCTGGCTATTAGCAAGGCAAATTTCTGCAGTAGGCAGTGTGATCGCGCATGGCGACAATAAACTGCTCACGCAACCTAAGGATAACGGTCTTGCGTATTGGCGCAATGCGCTACGTGATTATGTGCAGTTGCGCCATTTGCAACAGCAGGCCAGTATATTAACGTTATTGCTTGGTGAGCGTGCTGAAATGACGTCTCAGCAATGGACAATTTTACAAATTACTGGCACCAATCACTTGTTTGCTATTGCAGGATTGCATTTAAGTGCATTAATCGGCATGGTGATATTGCTGTTGTTGGCGTTGATTAGACGCATACCGACGTTAACGTTGTGTCTTGCACGCGATAAAATAATTTGTTTGCTAACGCCATTTTTTATTTTGCCCTATGCTATTTTCTCAGGTTTTGCCTTACCGGCAAGGCGTGCTGTAATTATGTTATTAGTTTATTGTGGCTGCAGTTTGCTGCATCGTCGCGTGACATTTTGGCAGCGACTGGGTTGTGCTATGGTGGTGATTTTATTATTGCAGCCGCTGGCCATTTACGACATCAGTTTTTATTTGAGTATTGCCGCCATGTTGCTGATTGGTGGCATAATAAGTATTAATCAGGCTATGCCAAATTGGCAGCGCTGGTTGTGGCTGCAGAGTGTTTTATTCATTGGCTTGATGCCGCTGACCGTTTATTTTTTTCATCAATTGAGTTTGTTAGGTTGGTTAGCCAATGCTGTGGCCATTCCGTGGATGACGTTGGTGGTGATGCCGTTGTGCTTCTTAGCGTGTGTTCTTTTTTTAATAAACAAAACGTGGGCGTTGCTGATATTTAAACTACTGGCATTAGCTTTAACGTGGTTGTGGTGGTGGTTGAGTTGGCTTAGTCGTTTTCACTTACATGAATTATTTTATCCGTTTGCGGTATGGCAAGTGGTGTTAGCCTTTGTCGCAGTTATATTATTTATTGCCTTGCCATTGCGTTGTTGGCGCTGGCTATTTTGTTTGATGGCATTGCCCTTGTTTTTCTATAAACCCAGTCAACCGGCGGCAGGTGCATTTTGGCTAACGGTGTTAGATGTGGGGCAGGGTTTGGCGTCAGTAATACAAACACAACACCACGTTTTAATCTATGATGCAGGACCGAAAACCTATGGTGGATTTGACGCTGGTATAGCAGTGGTTTTGCCTTATTTGAAATGGCAACGCTTAAGTCATGTTGACATGATGATGATTAGTCATCCTGATATGGACCACCGCGGTGGTGCTCAGTCAATCTTACAAAACATAGCGGTGGCCACACTTTTAACCAGTGCGCCACGTTATTTTAAGCAGGCTAAAGCGTGTGTGGCGGGGCAACATTGGCGTTGGGATGGTGTTGTTTTTCGGGTGCTGGCACCGGGCAGTCATCAGCCAGCAGCAGATAATAATAGCTCGTGTGTGTTGGCTGTGAGTAATGGTCGTGTTAGCGCGCTGTTGCCGGGAGATATTGAGGCGGCGCAAGAGGCATGGTTGCTGCGTCATCATCATGATAAGCTGGCCGCGGATGTGTTGGTGGTGCCGCACCATGGCAGTCAAACCTCCTCAACCTGGCCATTTGTTGAGGCGGTGTCACCAAAAGCGGTCATCTTTGCGACGGGCTATTATAATAGGTATCATTTCCCAGCATCGTTAGTCGTGGCCCGTTACAAGCTTGTGGGCAGCCAGCTTTACAGTACGGCTTGCGACGGTGCGGTTCGCATTGAGTTGGCGGCGAATGGCGCTATAAATATTAAAACGGTAGTAAGAAATACGTTATGTCACAACACCACATTGAAGAGCGCGGCATAGTAATTTATAAGCGTTTGCTGAGTGTCACTAAAAAATACTGGTTGGTTTTTATAATTGGTATTGTCGGAACGATGGGTGTTTCGTTTAGTGATGCGATATTTACCTGGTTCATTAAGCCTATCATCGATAAAGGTTTTGTTGATAAAAATTCGATTTTTATTCATTGGCTGCCAATGATCATTTTTAGTGTGTTTATATTACGTGGCATAGCGGGTTTTTTATCGAGCTACTGCATTGAACGCGTTTCAAACGCTACCATACGCGATTTTCGGCGCATGATATTTTCGCAAATGTTGTTTATTCCGGCGCGTTATTATGATCACAATCCTTCCGGGCAATTACTTTCTAAGCTCATTTATAATACCGATCAGTTGGCGGACGCCAGCTCACAAGCATTAATGGTGGTGTTGCGCGAAGGAACCTTGGCTTTAGGCTTATTAGGTGTGATGTTTGCTATCAGTTGGCATTTATCTTTATTGTTTTTGGCGGTGGCCCCGGTGACATCATGGTTAATTAAAACCATGAGCAGACGCATGCGTTCCATTAGTCGACGCGTGCAAGAATATGTGGGTGACGTGACCCATGTTGCTAGTGAAGTAATTAATTCGTACCAAGCAGTGCGTGTGTATGGTGGCGAAGAATACGAAACAGAAAAATTTAAACGTGCCACTAACACCTCGTTTCAACATCAAATGAAACTGACTGTTTCAAACAGTATTATGACGGCCGCAGTGCAATTATTAGCGGCAATTGGTTTGGGCTTGGTATTGTTTTTTGCTACAGCTACAAAGTGGGGTGTGAGCGCCGGTGGTTTTGCATCCATTATTGCAGCGATGCTGGGCTTGTTGCGACCCATACGTCGTTTAACAATGATTAATAGCATGATCCAGCGTGGCATTGCAGGTGCGAGCAGTATTTTTCGTTTTATAGATGAGGCAAAAGAAAGCGATCAAGGTGATTACAAAGCGCAGCGAGTACACGGTGATATTACTTTTGAACGGGTATCATTTGCGTATGCAGATGATCAAGCTAACGTATTGCAGCAATTAAATTTCAGCGTAAAAGCGGGTGAGACAATTGCATTGGTGGGTCGTTCAGGTGCGGGTAAGTCAACGTTAATTAAATTATTGCCGCGATTTTATGAAATTACCCAGGGTCAAATTTTATTAGATGGTATTAATATTCAGGATTACAGCTTAACCAGCTTGCGGCACCAATTTGCCATGGTGGCACAAAACACCAATTTGTTTAATGATACGATTGCCAACAATATTGTTTATCCTGAAACAAGCGTCGATTCGTCACGTTTGCGCGCTGCCGCTGCTGCTGCGCACGCGTTGGAATTTATTCAAGATATGCCGCAGCAATTTAATACCAAAGTGGGTGAAGGAGGCGTGCTGCTTTCTGGCGGCCAGCGTCAGCGAATCGCTATTGCTCGTGCGCTTTATAAAAATGCACCCGTATTAATTTTAGATGAAGCGACGTCTGCTTTGGATACTCATGCAGAACACCATATTCAATGCGCATTAGAAAATGCCATGCAAAATCGCACTACGTTGGTTATTGCGCATCGTCTTTCCACCATTGAAAAAGCGGATCGTATTTTAGTGTTAGATAAAGGGCGTATTGTTGAAAGTGGTACGCACGCTGAATTATTGGCGCTTGATGGTGTTTATACGGAGCTGCACCAAATGCAGTTTGCGCAAGCCTAATGTTGTGGTTACAAAAAATCTGGTACCCCAGATCATTTTTAACTGCAAATAAAACTACATTTTGGCTTAAAATTATATTTGTTTTTTTGTTGCCGTTAAGTTGTTTGTATGGATTGGTGATGCTGCTGCGTCGCTATTGTTACCGCCTAGGAATTTTTAATTCACATAAACTGGCTGTGCCTGTTATGGTGGTGGGTAACTTAACCGTAGGTGGCACAGGCAAAACACCGTATGTTATTTATTTAGCGCAGCAGTTAGTGGCCAAAGGCAAACATCCCGGTATTATTTGTCGTGGTTATAAAGGTCAAGCAAGCGAATGGCCACAATGTGTTAGTGCTGTCACAGATCCAAATTTAGTGGGTGATGAGGCGGTGTTGCTGGCGCAAAAAACACAATTGCCGGTGTGTGCAGGGGCCAATCGAGTTAAGTCAGCGCAAAAATTAATTGATGAAAAGCAGTGTGACATTATAATTAGTGACGATGGATTAGCACATTATGCGTTGGCGCGCGACGTGGAAATTATAATAATAGATGGCGAACGTCAATTTGGTAATGGTTGGTTGTTGCCAGCAGGACCGTTGCGTGAAACCAAATCCCGTTTGAAAAATGTCAATCAAGTGTTAGTAAACGGCAAAGATTTTATTTTAAAGCCAACGCAGATATTTAAATTAAACGAGCCGCAGCGTATAATTGCCGCGAGTGAGTTGCAACATAAAACAGTGCATGCAGTGTGTGCAATTGGTAACCCGCAGCGGTTTTTTAACACACTACGTGAATTGAATATCGAGTTTATTCCACACGTGTATCCGGATCATTACACGTTTAGCCAAGCTGACATGGACTTCAATGACATTGTGATTATGACAGAAAAAGACGCAGTTAAGTGTCAAGCATTTGCTGATGATAGGCACGTCTGCGTGCGTGTTGACGTAGAGATGATATGAAACGATTGTTGTTTTGCACCCTATTAATTGTTTTGCCAATCAGCAGTTCGCTGTGTATTGATATGTATCTGCCGGCTTACGGTTATATTGCGTCCAGCTTTCACATCAAAGAAAGCGCTATGGATATCTCCATGAGTGTGTATTTATTTGGTTTGGCATTTGGGCAATTAATTTATGGTCCTTTTGCTGATCGTTTTGGTCGCAAAAAAGCGTTATTACCCGGTATCGTCATATTTACCGCTGGCAGTTTGTTATGTGCTATTTCTAATGTGATGTGGTTGTTTTTGCTGGCGCGTTTGATTCAGGCTTTTGGTGCTTGCGCGAGTATTGTGTTGTGTCGAACTATTGTTGCGGATAGCTTTCATCCTGAAAAGCGCACCCAAATGCTGGCGCTAATTTCCGCTACCAATATTTTCTCGCCTGCGCTGGCGCCATTAATAGGGGGATACATTACTGCATTTTATGAATGGCGAGTCATCTTTTTCAGTATTGCTGTTTTTGGGGCATTGATGTTTGTCGCATCTATTATATTGATTCGTGAAACGTTAACCTCACCCAATGTTAACGCTTTACGCTGGTCAGTGCAGTTAGCTAACGCCAAACGGTTATTCAAAGATCATATGTTTACTGGTTTTGTTATTTGCTTGTCTTTTTTGTATGTCACAGTGTTTGTGTGGGTAACGCTTTCACCCTCTTTAATGATTGATCACTTTGGAATTAAACCGGATAAATTTGGTTTGTATTTTTTGCTGCCTGCAATCGGCAGTTGCTTGGGCGCTTTGACCACAGCCAAACTGAGTCAGTATTTCAATTCATATAAATGTATTCGTTTTGGGGTGTGCTGGTTAATGTTAACGGCGACGCTGTTTATTTTAATTCACCATTATATTAACGCGCCGCAGTGGTATGTATTTTTTGTTATGCTGTTATTTTTCGGTACCGGCTTTACTAGTCCGCAATTAATTTCGGATGCCATTGGCCGTTTCGTGGATATTGGTGGTTATACTTCGGGCGTTATTGGGTTTATGCAAACTTCATTTGGTGGGTTGATGGGGTTTGTTGCCAGCTATTTTTATGCGAATAGCGCGCGTTCAATTAGTGTGTTGATGTTGGTAACCATCTGCTGTGCATTACTGGCATTTCTTTACGCCATCTTTAAAGAGCGTAATTCTCAGTTGGTGAAAGTTGATCCAAATTAATTTTATTCTTTGCCCAGGACAAAAATCGCAATGGATTGCCGCGCTCGATGACTCGCTCGCCATGACTCACCTTTCATTTGTGCTAATGCGAAATTAAAAACACTAGCCGCAACATAGTTGATCCACGCAAACTGCAAAAACACGTTTATTCAGTTTTTGTTCTGTGCAAAGAATTTTATTATATGTTGCAATGTATTTAATATTTCCTGAAGTTTGTTTTGATTTAATTGTGGTACTTGGTGGTATTTCAGTATTGTCGTCACTAGGCGCTTTGAAAAAAACCACAGTCACAAATTTAAAACGAATTAGGATAGTGAAATGTTGAGTCAAAACGCAGCGCGGTCAAAAAACGGTAAGAAAAAAAACACACGGCGAAGCCAACAATCATCCACGGCTTCAACGACAGCTCCAGCAAATGGCAGTCAATCAGCTTCAGTATTACCAAAAAAGGAAACAGCAGGAGCAGGAGCTGGAAATGGTGCGGCAGCGGCAGTGAGGCCAGGCCGATTCGTGCTAATACAACCCGTGCAACCACTACAGCAATTGCAAAAGCAGTTAGAAGAACAGGTAGCAGAGCTTCAGAAAGAATTTGTGACACGTTTGCACCAGCAACAAACATGGTTTGAGCAACAATTGCAGCAGCAGCGTGAAGAGTTTGCGTG
>JBGTHB010000040.1:0-1942 GCA_041746415.1 Coxiellaceae bacterium
GATAATCGGCAACAGCCGCTACACTAATAAAGATAGCGCAATCAATTATGTTGGCCATTACAGCCTGATACATTTGCTCAGCACTCACCACATCCACACGCTGCACATTCATGGGCGTTGCCAAATTAACTGGGCCGGTAATTAAAATAACTTGTGCACCCAATTGCGCCAAAGCATGCGCCATCGCAAACCCCATTTTGCCCGAACTGCGATTACTAATATAACGTACTGGATCAATGGCTTCGCGTGTTGGACCTGCTGTGATCACTACTTTTTTACCGCTGAATTTTTTATTTTTGTTATCCAGCGACGTTACAATAGTATCAAGCAACGCCATACGTCCCACTCCCACTTCGCCGCATGCTTGCTCGCCAAACTCCGGCTCAATTATTTTGACGCCGCGCTGTTTTAACAACGTTAGATTATGTTGTGTTGCAGGGTGATGCCACATTTTGCTGTTCATGGCGGGTGCTAAGGTGATGGTTGCAGTGGTTGCCAAACACAACGTTGTTAACAAATCATCGGCTAAGCCATTGGCTAATTTAGCGATAAAATTAGCGCTAGCCGGTGCGATAATAATTTCATCCGCCCACCGTGCCACAGCAATGTGTGACATTTGTTGTTCTTGATCCAAATCAAATAACTCACTGATCACTGGATTTTTACTCAATACTTGCAGCGTAAAAGGTGTAACAAATTGCTGCGCCGCCGCCGTTAATACACAACGCACTTCACACCCTTGCTGTTGCAACAGCCGCACCAGCTGCGGGCATTTATAAGCGGCAATACCGCCAGTTATACCTAATACAATCTTTTTCATCTGCACATCACAACAAATTCCAAACAAAATTACAATGACCAGTGGTTTGAAGTTTCTCGTTTAAGCAAACTGCTGTAGGATAGCTCCCTATGAAAATCTGAAATATCGCCCGACTGGTATTTTTAAATGTGTTGGTCATTGATAGCCTGCGTAATTTACCGATTATCGGCCAGCTGGGCACAAACTTATTTACACTCTATCTTGCGGTTGCCATCGTATTTTTATTGCCAGTTGCTCACCTTTCCCGACGCATCGCTGAGGTAGGCATCGAGCGTGGCGCGGCTTCGATTTATCAATTTACAGCAATGGAACTGGGCACCACAGCAGCAACAGCTCAAGAAATTTTATTGTGGGTTTACAACGTGTTATGGTATCCAACGCTTATTATTTTCTTGGCACAATTTGTTTTTCCGCTGCTGCAGTTACACATTTCATTAATGCTATTTGCATTTTTAATCTTAATTCCATTAACGCTGATGTCTTTACTACCCGTCACCTTTTCTTCAACTTTATCCTCTTTAATGGCCTTACTGGGTGCTATTGTTCCCATGTCGATATTAGCCATTTACGCTTTTATCCATATTTTTTCTTTACCCAGCAACCATCATCTCGACTATTTCCTGCCTAATTTTACTACGCTAAAACTGGACTACATTCCGACGGTATTTTTTAGCTTAATGGGCATAGAGCTTGCCACTATGCATTCAGACGTGCTTTTCACCAAAAAAACAGAATGGAATGTGGCACTGTGGATCAGCGTTCCGGTCATTTTGTTTTTATTGGTGGGTTGCGGCTTGGCTATTTCTGAGTTTGGCCAGCAACAATTTTTAGGCTCGCTTAGCGTTGCGCTATCCCATGTTTTTCGCTTTTTACCTTATTGGTTGGTGCACGTTGTAATATATGCCGTGGCCATCAGTGTGTTATTTCAAGCGATTTTCTGGATGCAAGCCACCGCACGCGGCCTTACTAAAGCCATCACCCACCGCACCCATTGGCTGCCAGTGCGGTTTACCGTCCTCATTCAAACTCTTATCACCTTAATCGTAATCTATCTAATTCTGCGCTCGCCCAGCTTTAACCACAGCTTCTTATATGTTTCTAACCTCAGTGTGTTATTGGCGG
>JBGTHB010000041.1:0-2826 GCA_041746415.1 Coxiellaceae bacterium
AAATACGGTGCTTGTGACATATTTTCCATGCCGCCGGCAATGATGGTTTTAAAGCTACCCGCAACGATTTCATCGTGCGCAATCATAATCGCTTTCATGCCAGAACCGCACATTTTATTAATCGTTACCGCACCAGCGCTAACGGCTATGCCTGCTTTAATTGCGGCTTGGCGCGCTGGCGCTTGACCTAATCCAGCTGGTAAAACACAGCCCATAGCAACTTCATCAATACTATCGGCGCTGAGCTTGCTTTGTGTTAGCGCTGCAGTTATGGCCGTGGCGCCCAAATCAATGACGCTGACATTTTTAAAAATGCCACCCATGTTGCCCATGGCGGTGCGTTTTGCGCCAACAATTACGATTTTGTCTTGTGCCATCATGCGTGCTCCCTAAATAGATTACGACCAATTAGCATGCGGCGAATTTCTGAAGTGCCAGCACCAATTTCATATAATTTTGCGTCGCGCAACAAACGGCCTGTTGGATATTCATTGATGTAGCCATTGCCGCCAAGCGTTTGAATTGCTTGTAGTGCCATTTGAGTGGCATTTTCAGCGCAATATAAAATAACGCCGGCCGCGTCTTTTGAGTTTACATTGCCAGTATCGCAATTACGCGCAATAGAATATAAATACGCGCGTGAGGCATTCAGTGTAACGTACATATCCGCTAATTTACCTTGCATTAACTGAAACTCACCAATGGCAGTATTAAATTGTTTACGTTCGTGAACGTAGGGCACCACAATATCAAGGCAAGCCTGCATAATACCGATTGGGCCAGCAGCGAGCACAACGCGTTCATAATCTAAACCACTCATTAATATTTTAGTGCCTTTATTAACTTCACCTAGTACATTTGCTTTGGGGACTTTGCAATTTGAAAAAACCAGTTCGCAAGTATCCGAACCGCGCATGCCTAATTTATCGAGCTTTTGCGCGGTGCTGAATCCAGGCATGTTTTTTTCTATGATGAAAGTGGTAATACTTTTTGAGTTTTGGCTAGCATCGGTTTTGGCATAAACAATTAATACATCCGCTTCAGGACCGTTGGTAATCCACATTTTGGTGCCGTTCAAAAGATAGTGATCGCCTTTAACTTCGGCACGGCATTTCATGCTCATCACATCAGAACCTGATCCGGCTTCACTCATTGCTAATGCACCGACAAATTCACCGCTGATCAGCTTAGGTAAATAATTTCGCTTTTGTTGTGCATTGCCAAAGCGGTGGAGTTGATTAATACATAGATTGGAATGTGCACCATAACTTAAACCAACGGCAGCTGAGGCGCGCGATATTTCCTCCATCGCTAGCACGTGTGCTAAATAACCCATTGCCACACCGCCATCAGTCTCACTGACGGTGATGCCATGCAATCCCATTGCGCCCATTTGTGGCCATAAATCGCGTGGAAATTGATTTGAGTTATCAATATCATGAGCGCGAGGCGCGATTTTTTCTTGCGCAAATTGATAAACGCTGTCGCGCAATAGTTGATGTGTTTCATTAAGCTGGAAGTTTGGTCCATGAATCATGTTATGATACCCCGTCATTAAGACGGACTATTGTAACCACGACTGTGAGGAACCACAATGATCACACCGCGCGCCCTGTTTACTCCGATGTTGTTTGATTTAGCGGATGCTAAGAAAATGTTTGAGCTAACATCAGAGCATTTAGCCAGTACAATATTGATTTTTCCTGCAGGTGTCTCAACGGTTTCTACCGAATTAGCCCATGCCAAAATCGTGCCAGTAAGTGCGGATGTGGCGTATGCCCAAAGCGCTTATGATGCTGAAAAATGGGTAAATCAAATGATGCAAACCGTTTCTCTTGATTGGGAACGTACGCATAGCGCATTATCCAATGATCAAAAGCGTTATCAAGAAGAAATTATTTCCCATTGGCAAAAAATCGCCGCAGCGTTTTTGATGGATTATCAGCACGGTTTAAAACAAGGCTATTTGGTTGCAATTAAAGATGCGCTGAAAATGCCGTGGCAAGAAGATAAATTTAAACTGGCTTGCTGTCCGGGCGTGTTAGTAGAAGATCAAACAGCAGTTTTAGAATTAATAAAAGAATTATTACGTGTGTCACATGAAGTGCGGTTATTTCCGTATTTATTAGAAGGCGAAGCTATCAAACAAACTCTAGCTGAGGTTTTGTTGTATTTGCAACAACACAATTATGGCGTTGAGTTAAAGCACGTGGCGTACAAATCATTTAATGGGGCTGAGGTGCTACTCCGCGTATGGTCAAAAGCATGTGTAGTAAATGACTAAAATGTTGAAATATCGTTTATTGCGCCCGTTGTTATTTTATTTGCCGCCGGAACTCGCGCATGGCCTGGCTATGCAGGCGTTGCGATTAATGAGCCGTTTTTATCAAATTAAATTAGCAGCAACACCAACACAACTATGCGGATTGAATTTTAAAAATCGTTTTGGTATCGCAGCAGGCTTAGATAAAAATGCGGATTATATTGATGCCTTATTTGCTTTAGGTGTGGGGCACGTTGAAATTGGTGCGCTGACACCGAAACCGCAAGCGGGTAACCCTAAGCCACGTCTGTTTCGTTTAAAAAAACAAGCTGCGCTAATTAATCGTATGGGATTTAATAATAAAGGCGTTGACCATGCGGTGGCAAAACTAAAGCGTCGCCGATCTGTTGGCATTGTCGGTGCTAACATTGGAAAAAATAAATCGACACCGAATGAACTTGCTCATGAAGATTATTTAATTTGCCTTGAAAAACTTTATCCTTACGTTGACTACTTCACTATAAACGTTTCTTCACCTAACACGTTAGGCTTGCGTGAATTGC
>JBGTHB010000042.1:0-6870 GCA_041746415.1 Coxiellaceae bacterium
TGCCGCGCTTGTTGACTGGCATGATCATCGTTGGTTTTGGAACCTCATTTCCTGAATTAATTGTTTCAGCGGTAGCCGCTATCCATGGTAAACAAGAAATTGCAATCGGTAATGTCATCGGTTCAAACATCGCTAACATTGGTTTGGTATTAGGATTGGCGGCACTAATTGCACCCATGCAAGTGCACTCGCGTTTAATTAAGCGCGAGTTTCCCATTTTAATTTTAATTTCTGTAATTATTGGGGTGCTGTTTTGGCAATTTAATTTAACGCGCGTTGATGGTGTGATTTTATTGGGTGTATTGGTTATTCAATTATATTGGACCGCCAAACATAAACCAGATCGGCGTGATCCGTTGGTTAAAGAATTGAAAGCGGAAACACCTAAAATAATGTCAAAGCCTAAAGCGATTTTTTGGGCGGTAATCGGTTTAAGCTTATTGTTTATTAGTTCGGAGATGTTAGTGGATGGTGCGGTAACCATTGCGCGTTTATTTGGTATTAGTGATTTAGTGATTGGTCTCACTATTGTTACGATTGGCACCTCGCTACCTGAGTTAGCGGCTACCATAACCAGCGCATTGAAAAAAGAACATGACATTGCTGTTGGTCATATAGTGGGGTCGAATATTTTTAATTCGTTAGCGGTATTGGCTATGCCGGCATTAATTTCGCCGGGTGAGTTTCCGCAGCTGGTATTGTATCGTGATTACGCGGTGATGATGGCGTTTACTGTTTTCTTATGGGCGGCTGTATTTTTGCTGCGTAAACGTGCTGTCATTGGTCGTGTTATGGGTTCAGTATTGCTACTGGGTTATATAATTTATATGCTGTCTCTGACAAAAATTTTTATGTAGGTGAATAAAATGAAATGGAGCTCGATTAAAAGCGACGCTATCGCCAGCGTCGTTGTTTTTTTAGTGGCGATACCGTTGTGTTTAGGTATCGCACTTGCCTCAGGCGCATCGTTTTTTTCAGGCATAATCACCGGCATTATCGGTGGTATTGTGGTTGGCGCACTGAGTGACTCCAAGGTGAGTGTGAGTGGTCCTGCCGCTGGCATGATTGCTATTGTGCTTTCCACTATCGTTGTCCTAGGTAGTTTTCAGGCATTTTTACTGGCATTGGTTTTTGCAGGCTTGCTGCAAATGGTAATCGGTGCGGTGCGCGCAGGGTTTATCGCTGATTATGTCCCTTCAAATGTAATTCAAGGTTTATTGGCGGCAATTGGTATTTTGATTATTGTAAAGCAACTGCCTTTGGCATTTGGTTTGCCTAGCGGCAGCGGTGAAGTAGCGGTTTCCATGGTGACGGCGCAACAATCGTTTAGTTTAGCGCCTTTGCTGGAATTAATTCATAAAATCAGTATTTCTGCCACTATTATTAGTGTCACGGCAATTATTATCATGTTGGTTTGGGATAAGTTGCCGTTTTCTTTTTGTCGCAAATTACCAGCACCAATTCTGGCTGTGGTTGCAGCCTTATTAATTAATGGATTGTTGCTGAAATTCGCACCCAACTTGGCACTTTCAAATTCGCATTTAGTAGATGTGCCTGCTGGAGGAGTGAAAGCGTTGTTTGCGCAACTGCAACATCCGCGCTTTTCAGACTGGACTAATTTAAATATCTATATATATGGTGCAATTATCGCGATTGTGGCTTCATTAGAAACGTTATTAAATTTAGAAGCAGCAGAAAAACTGGATCCGCATCACCGTTATTGTTCACGCAACAAAGAACTGATGGCTCAGGGTGTTGGCAATATGCTGTCAGGTTTGTTAGGTGGTTTGCCTATCACCTCGGTTATTGTGCGCACGTCCGTGAATATTCATGCCGGTAACCGTACGAAATTATCCGCGATTTTTCATGGTGGTTTATTACTGGCTTCAATCGTATTGTTCCCTCATTGGTTAAATACCATTCCGTTGGCCGCACTGGCTGCTATTTTGATTGTCACCGGCTACAAACTGGCTCGTGTTTCGTTATTTAAGCAGATGTATCGCCAGGGCAAAGTTTATTTTGCTGCTTTTATTATTACCGTGGCGGCGATTGTGTTTACGAACTTATTGTTGGGTGTATTAATTGGTTTGGGTGTGGGATTATTTTTTATTTTGCATCAAAACAGCCGCTATCAATTTTTGCATGTCAAAGAAAAACACACCAGTGGTGATGTACTGCGGATTATTTTTCCACAGCATTTGAGTTTTCTAAATAAAGCCGCCATTGTGAATGTTTTTAAAAAAATACCCAAAAATTCTAAAGTGATTATTGATGCAAACCGAACCGATTATATTGATCAAGACATTTTGGAAATTATTAAAGAATTCAGTGAATTTCAAGCACCACACCGACAAATTAGTTTAAACGTGCTGGGGTTAGAGCCCCATTACAACTTAGCCAATCAAACCAATTTTATTACCGCGACAACGTTGGATGTGCAAAATCGCATTACACCAGCGGAAATACTGCAGGTGCTCAAAGAAGGTAACCAACGCTTTAAAAATAACACCCCTATTCATAAAGATTTTAAAGGCCAGATACAGGCTACTTCAGAGGCGCAACATCCGGTAGCGGTGGTGCTAAGTTGTGTTGATTCGCGTGTGCCCGTCGAACAGGTTTTCGATGTCAGCTTGGGGGATGTTTTTGTAGTGCGTATTGCTGGCAACATTATTAATAATGATATTCTGGCGAGTATTGAGTTTGCTTGTGAAATTGCTGGTGCAAAATTGATTGTGGTATTGGGACATCGACGTTGTGGCGCAGTGAGTGCTGCGTGTGATGATGTTCAGCTTGGGCATTTATCCTTTTTATTATCAAAAATCAGACCGGCTATTGCATTAAGTCAGGTGCCTGGCAACTTAACAGCTGGTTACGAAACGCTGACGTTTGTGGATCGAGTGGCGTGTATTAACGTTGACATGGTGCAAAAACAATTGGCTAAAGACAGTGAGATATTGAATCAGCTCATCATGTCACAGAAAGTGGGTTTGGTCAGCGCGATGTATGATGTGGCAACAGGCGAAGTGGCTTTTTATTAAGCTGCATGTTTATCTTTAATGATGGAAGCTTCACCCGAAGAATAATTTTTAATTTCGTTATTAGAATGACGCAATTTAAGATTGCCTTTTTCATCGATGCCTAAAACTGTGCCTTCGATTTTTTGGTTATGAACAGCAAGCCGAATCAATTTATTTTTTAGGCCGTCATACTCATTCCATAACTGAGTAAAATGACTGAGGCCGTGTTTTTCAAACAGCTCCATATTCGTGATTACTTGCTGTATCAGTGCGATCGCAATTTTATTGCGGTCATGGTAGCTAGCCGTGATTTTACTTAGTGAAGACCAAGGTTGTGTTATGTCATCAGTGGCGGTTTGCATGTTGATATTAATACCAATGCCAATAATGGCTGTCGATACACCTTTAGCTGCCGCTTGTAACTCAATTAAGGTGCCGCCAATTTTTTTTTCTTTAAACATCACGTCGTTTGGCCACTTCAAGGTAAGCGTGTTATCACCACAAAATTTTTTAAGCGTTTGCACCATGCTAATGCCAATGACCAAACTCAGGCCGGATAATTCAGCTAAATCGTTATGAAAAACACGCGCCAAAGATAAATAAATATTTTTGCCAAAGGGGGAATGCCAGTAGCGTGTTAAACGGCCTTTGCCTGCGGTTTGTTGTTCGCTAAGGCAAACTTGTATGACATGAGTGTGCTTTTGTTGCAGCAGATAATCATTGGTGGAGTGAATGCTTTCATTAAAGTGCAAATCAAGAAAGTTGGTTGCTAAACCTTTTTTGATTTCAGCAGGATCAAGCAACAGCAATGGTTGTGCCAAACGATAACCGCGTCCTTTGACGACACTAATTTCCACGCCGTAATGGGTGAGTTTTTTAATGGTTTTGCAGACAGCGCTGCGTGTAATGTCTAATGCGTTGCCCAAGCTGGTGCCATCATGAAAAGCACCGTCACTCAGAATTTTAGCCAGTTGCAGCAGTGTTTGAGAATAGCGTTTCATGGCGGTCAGTTTAGCAGAGCAGCTTGCTTATTCAACACTTAAAACGCTACACTAATTACATGAAGCGGATTTTTATATTAGGCAGCGGCAAAATTGGCGTAGCATTAGCGCATATCTTAAGCCAGTGTAAAGACTACCAAATCAGTTTAATCGACATAAAATTAAAAGCAGCGCGTCACCACTTTGGCGACAGTCTGCCATCAAACGTTGAGTTCGTCGAATGTGATATCAATGATCAGCAAGCGATTACCGCATTATTGCAGCAACAACAACCGCTAGCATTGATTTCAGCACTACCTTATTTTTTTAATGCCAAAGTGGCGCAATTAGCTAAACAGTATAATTTAGCTTATTTTGATTTAACCGAAGATTTAGCCACCGTCGAATTAATTCGTGACTACGCCATTGATGCCAAAAATGCCTATGTGCCACAGTGTGGCGTTGCACCAGGGTTGATTAATATTATTGCCGGCGATTTGATTCAGTATTTTGATGAAGCGTTGGAAGTGAAATTGCGCTGCGGCGCATTGCCAGAACATTCAAGTAACGCATTGGGCTACGCTTTAACGTGGTCAGTGGATGGGTTGATTAATGAATACGGTAATTCTTGCCAAGCACTTATAAATCATAAAATTAAAGAAGTGAGTCCATTGGCTGATTTAGAAGAAATTCAAGTAGACGGTGCAAACTACGAAGCTTTTAATACTTCTGGTGGTGCTGGCAGTTTAGTTGAAACTTATCAAAAAAAAGTAAAAAAACTGAATTATAAATCAATTCGTTATCCAGGGCATTGTGAAAAGATGCACTTTTTAATGAATGGTTTAAATCTAAATGAACACCGTGATTGGCTAAAACAAATTTTGGTGACAGCCTTGCCTGCCACTAAACAAGATGTAGTAATGGTGTATATTTCAGTAAATGGTTACATTGATGGCGAGTTAACGAAAAAAAATTACATTAAAAAATTCTATCCGTGCGAAATAGATGGAATCACTTATTCCGCAATACAGACGGTGACCGCCACTGCAGCTGCTTGTGTAATTGATATTGTGCTCAGTAATCCCGGTCACTATCAGGGGCGTATTACCCAAGAATCTTTTGCGCTCAAATTGATATTAGACAATCGGTTTGCTGACTACTTGCGAGAAAAGTAATGCACCCATTATTAAAAAAATTAGCCCTCACCCAATCCGCTTGGCTTAAAAAAAGTAAAAATTCTTTTACCACCATTAATCCTGCCACTGGTAAGGCCATTGCTGCAGTGGCGGCAACCACACCTGCCCAATATCAAGCAGTACTCAAACAAGCGCAAGCGGCTTTTTTGCAATGGCGTTTGGTGCCGGCGCCAAAGCGTGGTGAAATTGTGCGCCAAATTGGTGCCGCATTACGTGAAAAAAAATCGTTATTAGGTAGTTTGATTTCATTAGAGGTGGGAAAATCTAAGCAAGAAGGTGACGGCGAAGTTCAAGAAATGATTGATATGGTGGATTTTGCTGTGGGGCAGTCACGGATGTTGTATGGTAAAACAATGCCATCTGAACGCGAGCAACATCGATTGTTTGAGCAATGGCAGCCGTTGGGAACGGTTGGAGTCATTACGGCATTTAATTTCCCCATGGCAGTATGGGCGTGGAACGCATTTTTAGCTGCAATTTGTGGTGACACGGTTATATGGAAACCGTCTCGTAGTGCAGCCTTGTGTGCTATTGCGGTGCAGAAAATTTGCGATGAAGTGTTGGCGCGTAATAAAGTTCCCGCTATTTTTTCACTGATCATTCCGCAAGATAAAGTGATTTTAGATGATTTTATAGATAACCCAGCCATTAAATTGTTGTCATTCACCGGCTCGTCTGCTGTAGGTAAAAAAGTAAATGCACGTGTTGCCGCAAGAATGGGACGCAGTATTTTAGAATGTAGCGGTAATAACGCTATTATTGTGGATGATACGGCCGATTTGAAATTAGTGGTGCCAGCAGTGGTGTTTGGCGCAGTAGGCACAGCGGGACAACGTTGCACCAGTACGCGACGGTTATTTTTGCATGAGAAAATTTATGATCGTGTTGTGGCTTCCTTAGTAGCAGCGTATAAAAAAATTAAAATCGGTGATCCGCTGGATGAAAAAAATCATATGGGGCCATTAATTGATGAAGCGGCAGTGGCTGCGTTTTCGCAAGCAGTAGCGTGTGCCAAACAACAAGGTGGTCAGATGTTGTATGGCGGCAAGGCGTTAGATCAAGTGGGTTTTTTCGTACAGCCAACCATTATTGCGGCTAAAAATAATTATGCGATCGTCCAAGCTGAAACGTTTGCGCCCATTTTATTTGTGATGAAATACCAAAACTTTGCACAAGCGGTGGCAATGCAAAATGACGTCGTGCAAGGTTTGTCATCGGCTTGCTTTACCACAAATTTAAAACACGCCGAATTTTTTTTGGCAGCACAAGGCAGCGATTGTGGTATTGCTAATATTAATATTGGCACCTCAGGTGCTGAAATTGGTGGCGCGTTTGGTGGTGAAAAAGAAACTGGCGGTGGTCGTGAAGCCGGTTCTGATGCGTGGAAACAATATATGCGTCGACAAACTAACACTATTAATTGGGGCGACGCTTTACCCTTAGCACAAGGAATTCGTTTTGAGATTTAATAACACCTATTGCCAATTTCAACCCATAGGCTTTGAAGGAACACATGATGCAATTTAACGCGCCATTCAACTGGCAAGACCCATTCAATTTTCACGATCAATTAAATGTAGCAGAGCAGGAAATTCAAAAGCGTGCAGCGGAGTTTTGTCAGCGCGTATTAGCCCCGCGTATCATTCAAGATTTTCGTGATGAAACACTGGATCGCAC
>JBGTHB010000043.1:0-4743 GCA_041746415.1 Coxiellaceae bacterium
TCCGCAGTTAAATTTGCAAGCGGCCACACAAATTGCTAATTCCACTCAGGCATGGTTATTGCCTGACAGTAGCGATGATGTGTATTTGCGATCAAATCCGCCTTATCGTGCCGCACATCAAGCCTTTGCTTTAGTTAGTGAGTGGCGCGCCGTGGCAGGTGTTAACCAAACGCTTTACTCCGCCATGCGTCCTTACTTAACTGCTTTGCCATTAAGTAGTTTGCGCATAGATATCAATTACGCGCCAGCGGCGGTGATGTCATTGCTCACCGATAACATGACATTAGCTCAAGCCAACACCATCAGTTTGTGTCGCAACAAACACGGTTACTTTAGCCAAATCAGTGATTTTATACAGCAGTGTGGTCAAGTAAAACATGCGCAATTGAATTGGCACCAAGAGCTAATGACAACCGATGAAAACTACTTTATTGTGTTTGGGCACGCAAAAAGAGCAGGTCAACAGCTAACACTAACCAGTTTAATGACAACTTACCCTATTCCAAACCAATTAATGGCTGTGAAAATAATTTGGCAACAACGCAATGAATGACAAACTTAAATTTGTTTTAGATGCACCAAGTGGTAAAAGTATTGCGCTTATTCCGGGCCAATGGGTGACTATTTTTGCTGTTCCCTTGCCGCGGGTAAAATTAAACGAAAAAAAAGCGCTGATGGCTTTTGCTATTGAAGAGTTAATTGCAGGTGATATTGAAACAGTTCATTGTGTTTTAGGCGCGCCACAGCAAAATGGCAAGCATACTGTCGCGGTCATAGACCAAAAAATTTGGCGTGAATGTAAAGAGCAAACTACTCAGCAGTCCGGTAAGGTAATCGCAATGCTGCCTGATTTTTTGGTACTTCCCTGGGTGGAAAATACTTGGACCATAGCGATGGAAAATAATGGGGTGCGTTTACGATACAATCGCCAACAAGGTTTTACCACTACCGTGGCACAGTTTGAGGCGCTTTTTTTGTTATTGTTAGCGGATGAAACAATTATAAAACCCAGGACGATGGTGTGTTTTCACCAGTCACGTTTAACTGAGAAAACGTTAGCATTATTTTCTGATTTTAGCTTAGAGTGTTATCCCATCGAGCGGATGCAATTAAACGAAACCTTGACGCAACCGGCTTTTAATTTTTTACCATCAACGGTGCGTTGGCGAATGCCCACTGTCTTGTTTGATCGACATTGGCGTTGGGTGATATATGCGTTCAGTGTCTGTGTATTAAGTTTGTGTTTGGCGCTGGGAAGTCAAATTTGGTATTGGCATCATCAAGTGCAGCAGATAGCGCAGCAAGCATCAAAAATATATGCGGCTATGGGTATTAAATTAAATACCCTTACTGTTGCAAACGTGCAAAGAATTGAAAAAATTCGTGACAATTTATTCGGCGAGTATCAAAAAAATCATTTTTTGCGCTTATTAAGTAAAGTGGCTCCTGTGATTATAAAAGGTGGGATAACGTTACAGTCGATAAAATACACGGAGTCAAAATTGGTACTGGATTTTGTAGCGCCTAATCAAGCAGCGGGTAATAAATTTGTTGCTGATTTAAAACAGCTGCAATTAAGTGTTAGTGCTGTGCAGACCATTATGCCGTCGCATAATACGAGCGTGCGAATGGAGGTGACAATCGCATGAGTAAAGTATTTTGGCAGCAACGCAGCAAACGAGAGCAAGTGTCGTTATTGCTTGTTGGATTATTAATAACTGCTGTTTTGTTGTATAGCACGCTGCTTTTGCCCTGGTATAACACTATAGCGGATTGGCGTAATCAGGCTCGAACTGAAAAAGCCCTATTAACTAACCTTGCTATTTTGCAAAATGATATCAGCCACTTTCAGCAAGCAGGCTATCGTTGGCATACCAATGCAACTTCGTTAACGAAAACAATCAATGAAACATTAACCAATGCAAAATTAATTTCACATGCGGTGTTAACGCCGCTGCCGCACGATCAATATCAAGTTGAATTAAATCAAGTTTCATATGAGGCAGTAATAGGTTGGCTAACCTCGCTCACACAGCAGTATGCGTTAGCCGTGTCGTCAGCGTCAATGAGCAAAACAACGATTATCGGTACCGTAAACGCAACTTTTTTGTTGCAGCGTGAAATTAAAAAGTAATGTTATGAATATTTATTTTTTCAAAATCCAATGGCGACGCGTGTTAACGGCTTGGGACAAACTATCAGTGAATGTGCTGTTGGCGTTAATAATGGTAGCAGTGCTGGTTGCTATAACGCTGTCCGTGCTGTTGCAACCCATTGTGAGTTGGTTTTTAGCTGCGACTCCCAACATTGCCCGTGAACAGGCCTATCCCATTACTTTGCCAGCACGTGTGTTGAGTGCGTCACCGTTGTTTGGTCGTTATAAAGAAAATATTTTTAATTTACCTCTCAGCTCATTACCGTATAGCTTAGTGGGCATAACCCTCGAGCTGAATAACCCGCATCAATCACGGGCACTGCTGATGCAGCCGAATCAAGCAGTGAGCGTGTATAAAGTAGGAGATGTGCTGCAAAAAAACGTGAAGATTCAATACATCTTTAAAGATTTTATTGTGATTAACCATGATAAACGTTTAGAACGGATTAATTTGCCCTTGCCGAAAATTAATTCCACCTTAACAGCAGTGAAGGCCGCTAATAGCAATACTGCTGCGCTGAGTTGAATCTCGTTCAGGTGCGTGTTTCAATAGCTCAATTCACAGCATGACGATTTAGGAGAAATTATGACATCTCGTGTTCCCAAGACTACTTATCTTAAAGATTATCAGCCGAGTGCTTTCGTTATTGATCATGTTTATTTGCATTTTGATGTGCATGCGGATAAAACCCATGTGACAAGCATTCTCAATTTGCGCCGTAATCCACAATCAAGCCATAAAAGCGCTCCATTAGTGTTAAATGGTGAGCATTTGCAATTACAGGGTGTGTTAATGAACGGTGAAGCACTTTCTGCGGAGCAGTACACTGTAGATGAAACCACGTTAACCATTTTTGCGGTGCCAAACGAATTTACGATAGAAACTGAAGTTGTAATTAAGCCGCAAGAAAATAAAGCATTGGAAGGATTGTATCAATCACGTAAAAATTTGTGTACGCAATGTGAGCCGCATGGTTTTCGCCATATCACTTATTTTTTAGATAGACCGGATGTGATGACGCGCTTTACCACTACTATTAGTGCTGACAAAAAACAATTTCCTTATTTGTTAGCCAATGGCAATTTAATCGAAGAAAAAAAATTGGCCGATGGTCGCCATTGGGTGAAATGGGAGGACCCATCGAAAAAACCCAGTTATTTGTTTGCGTTAGTAGCAGGAGATTTTGATTTACTCACGGATACCTTTACCACTATGTCTGGGCGCCACATTGATTTGCGTTTGTATGTGGAAAAAGGATTTGCGGATCAAGGCGCATTTTCATTACAAGCGCTGAAAAACGCCATGAAATGGGATGAAGAAACGTATGGTCGGGAATACGATTTAGATATTTACATGATCGTAGCTGTTTCTGATTTCAATATGGGTGCTATGGAAAATAAAGGGTTAAATGTTTTTAATACCAAATATGTGTTAGCCAGACAGGACACCGCTACTGATCAAGATTATATGGCTATTGAACAAGTCATTGGGCATGAATACTTTCACAACTGGACAGGCAACCGGATTACATGTCGTGATTGGTTTCAATTGACCTTAAAGGAAGGATTAACGGTTTTTCGTGATGCGACATTTGCTGAAGACATGACCTCATACGGCACGACGCGTTTAAATGAAGTCGCAGTAGTGCGCAACAGTCAGTTTGCTGAAGACCGCGGCCCCACAGCGCATCCAATTCGCCCGGAATCGTATATTGAAATGAATAATTTTTATACCGCCACTGTTTATCGTAAAGGGGCAGAGGTCATTCGTATGATTCGCACCTTAATTGGCAAAAACAATTTTCGTAAAGCTATGGATTTGTATTTTAAACGGCATGATGGCCAGGCTGTCACCACCGATGATTTTGTGCAGTGTATGCAAGACGCTTCAGGCAAAGATTTAACGCAATTTAAGCGCTGGTATGATCAAGCTGGCACGCCCGTTTTAAATATCTTGAGTGAATACGCTGCGGATAAAAAAGAATTTCGTTTGCATGTCGC
Organism: Coxiellaceae bacterium; assembly: GCA_041746415.1. Lineage (GTDB taxonomy): Bacteria > Pseudomonadota > Gammaproteobacteria > Coxiellales > Coxiellaceae > JBGTHB01. The sequence continues at coordinate 4,157 of JBGTHB010000043.1, forward strand.
GCAATCGTGTCCAGCAACACCAGGGCAAACTGACAAAAAACCGTTCCACATTCCCTTGTCGGTGGGGCTGATTGGTTCAGCATGTGAAGATTTGTTAGAAGGTGAAACCGTTTTAGAAGTGACTGAACCCAAGCAAACATTTGTGTTTGAAGGAATTGAGGAACGACCTGTGGTTTCGTTGTTGCGTGATTTTTCAGCGCCAGTAAAAGTGCACTATCCTTACTCCGAAGAAGAGTTGTTATGGTTGTTGCAATGCGATTCGGATCCGTTTGCGCGCGCAGAGGCGGCACAAATTTATTTAACGCGCTTAATTTTAAAATTAGCTGAAGACTTTAAGTTAGGTACAAGCTTAGTGCTGCCACCAGCGCTAGCTAATGCTTTTGCTGCTTTATTACAAGAAGATCCCACTGATTTGCGCTTACAAGCACGATTATTATTATTGCCACCATTAAGTTATTTAGTGCAGCAAGTGGAAGCGGCGGATGTGACCTCACTAGCGGCTGCTCATAAGTTTGTTAAACAGCAATTAGCGTTATCATTAGTGTCATTGTGGCAGCAAGTCTACAATAATAATCAAACAAAGAATT
>JBGTHB010000044.1:0-31543 GCA_041746415.1 Coxiellaceae bacterium
GAATCCAAGAACCCTCAATGGAAAGATTTGTGGCTTAATATTTGTACTTAGGTGTTTTTAAAAACATCGGCACATGGATGGCGACGCTCGTTCCTCGCTCGCCATGACTCATCTTTCAAAAGCGCCAGCGAAAAATTTCGTCTGCTGTCATTGTGAGCGCGCGCAGCAAGCGTAACAATCCATGTATCCGTGCCATTAAAAAACTTCGGCGTATGGATGGCAACCTCGTTCCTCGCTCGCCATGACTCATCTTTCAAAAGCGCCAACGAAAAACTTCTTCAGCTGTCATTGTGAGCGCGCGCAGCAAGCGTAACAATCCATGTATCAGTGCTTCTAAAAAACTTCGGTGTATGGATGGCGACGCTCGTTCCTTGCTTACAATGACACGAGGGTTCAAAAAGGCAACACCAAAGCGGGATTTATTTTCAATATTTCTCGGCGAAAAATAGCTTTAATTTCCGTTAATCCCTCTTCACTGTCCGCTTCAAAACGTAAAATTAAATAGGGGGATGTGTTTGATGGGCGAATTAAACCCCAACCGTTTTTAAATTCCACTCGCAATCCATCAATTGTTATAATTTGTGCATCACCAAATTGCGCCTGCGCACTTAATGTCTGCATAAAGGCCGCTTTGTCTTTTTCAGGAAGCGGCAATTTTAATTCGGGCGTATTAAAACTATCGGGCAGCGCAGCAAAAATTTCACTAACACTGCGCTCATCATTCGCCAAAATTTCTAAAATGCGCGCACTGACATACACCCCATCATCAAAACCAAACCAACGTTCATCATTATAAAAAATATGTCCCGACATCTCACCGGCTAATGGCGCATTTAACTCAATCAATTTCGCTTTTAATACCGAATGACCCGTGCGCCACATTACTGGGATGCCGCCACTGTCTTGAATGACCTTGGGTAAATGACGCGAACATTTCACATCAAACACAATCTGACTGCCGGGTTTTTCTTTTAGCATGGCCTGCGCTAACAACATCATTTGACGATCAGGCCAAATGATTTCACCTTTATTGCTCACCACACCAATGCGATCGGCATCGCCGTCAAAGGCAAAACCCACATCCGCGTTTACTTCTTTTATTTTTGCAATAATATCGACTAGGTTTTGTGGCACCGAGGGATCTGGATGATGATTGGGAAAATTACCATCCACTTCACAATACATTTCAACCACTTCACAATTTAATTGCTGAAACAGTTTTGGTGCAGTTACCGCCGCTGCACCATTACCACAGTCAATCACCACTTTTAAACGACGTTTGAGCTGTGTTTGCGTGACGATGTAATGAATATATTCTTCCACCACATCAATGTGGGAATACTTACCTTGAGGCGTTTGTGCTGCTTGCTTAAAAAGATTTTGGCAAGACATCGTCTGCACATGCTGCAAGATTTTTTGAATGCCGGCGGTACTAAGCGTGCTGCCATCTAAAACAATTTTAAAACCATTATGGTCTTTGGGATTATGACTGGCGGTCACCATGACACCGGTATTGGTCGCTAAACGTTTCGTGGCAAAATACACCACCGGTGTTGGTACAATACCAATAAAAATGACATGGATGCCCATGTCACGCAAACCTAAAATCAACGCGTCCGTAATTTGCTGTCCTGAAAGACGCCCATCACGACCCACAATAATTTCTGTTATACCCAGTGTGGCGGCTTCCAATGCTAAGGCGCAACCAACGGCGTAAGCTAAATCCGCATTGATGCTGATGTCACTGACTAAACCGCGGATATCGTAAGCGCGAAAACACTCTACCGGAATATTTTTAATGCGTGCCAGAACTGCCAAATCCACCTTCACCTCGTTGTGTTTGTTCAAAATCATCCACTACTTCAAAGCTGGCGTGTACGACAGGCACAATCACCAACTGTGCAATGCGTTCGCCCGGCTGCACAGTATACGATTTATCACCGCGATTCCAGCATGACACCATTAACGGCCCTTGGTAATCGGCATCTATTAAGCCGACCAGATTACCTAACACAATACCGTGCTTATGTCCCAATCCCGAGCGCGGCAAAATGGTGGCCGCCAAAGCGGGGTTTTTAATAAAAATAGCAATGCCAGTATCAATTAATACAGTCTCACCGGGATGTATGATTTGCGGCTCATCAATGCAGGCGCGCAAATCCATCCCCGCTGAACCGTCGGTAGCATAAGCAGGCAAAGGAAAATCACGACCCACGCGTGGGTCGAGTATTTTAAGTTGGATAGTGTGTGTCTGCACGTGCAGTGATTCAGCAAATTCAACCGTCATTTTTGGTCCCCACGATTAATTAAAGGTGGGTATTATACCGCTCGCCAATGAGAATGCGAATAATTGTAATTGAAAGCGAACGGTATATCCTTATTTGTATGACCGGCATGAAGTGAATTCATGCTCGGTCATTTAAGGGGAGAATTCGCGATTCTCCCCTTAAAAATCCCCATCGCGTAACGTCACTTTGCGTTGCGAGAAATCGCAACTTCAAGTGGCATAGGTATATACCGACCGTTCGCTAATGAGAATGCGAACAGGCTCTAAGGAAAACGAAGCGCTTTAGCGGACGAAGACGGGGCTTTCACTATTGGTTGTAATATTGCGTGAGATTTCACATTTTTACCCAAATTGCCATTACGCAAAGCACCAATCTCTTCTTTAGTAAACGTTATGCTTTCACTACCTGATAGACATCGCAAAAGCTTATCCACAACAGCCAATTTATCATCTTCACTGTAACCAAAAAGTGTAAATCTTGGGAAAAAATCCACATCGGCACGCATGCGTTTGTAATTACTTAGCGCTATACAAGCGTTAACTTTTGCTTCGATAAGATCATTGTTTTTAAAAGGCGACGCTATAGAACCTATTTCTTGAATTTCTAGTGTGTTTGCAAAAAACCACCCATCTTGTCTATTCCCCTTGCAGGCCTCAAATTGTTTTGCGTTAAAAATAAGCTTAGGCGGAATTAACCACGGGTTATTCTTTAAATATTCATAAACAAACTGCAATATATTTTGCTTGTCATCAAAAAAATCAAAAACAATTTCTGCTTGCGGGTCTTTGTAATGCGCATTCCACATTTGCGTAATTATGGTGCAGGTTTTGAGATAAAATTGATGCTCAACTTTATTTAATGTTTCATCACCAAAAAACTTGCGCATCCGTTCATCATTGTAAGCCAACAACCGATCCTCCTCCGCATATACTTTTTGCCTCTGATCCAGCGCACGAGACTTACCCCAAACACAGCCTTCTTCACGTGCAAACAAACCACGATCAGTAACAACCGGATCAGCCACTAACAACGTTGAAAATGTCACAGCATCGGGATTTTGAGTGTTTCTTTTTAACAGCTCACAAAACTTGGGGTAGGCATCAAAAATAGAACCATTTTTATTTTGGCTATTGCTCTTATCGTCCATTACATGATCTTGCCGTGCCGAACCGACATAAAGTTCTGTTTTTTCATGTGTGTCAACTTTATCTGTAAAGTGTGCCACCAATAGCGCTTTTAAACCCGCGGCATTTTCATCCTCTGCCTCAACCACATGCATAACACAGTTGTCATAATCCAACGAAGCGCAATATTTTTTACTCGGGTCTGCTGCTTTCTCATCGTCTGCCTGCTTTTTTGGTCTGGCAACGACATTGCCCGGTGTTGGCAATGGCTTTCTTTTATCATCTTCAGCAAAAGATGATTTTAGAGTGACTGTTTTTTCAAACAAAGGTCTATTGGGAAAAATGAAAAATTTTCCAATTCTGCGGTCAGTATTAAAAGCCTTAAATTTTCTTAGACGCAAATTCATGTTTTGCGGAATAAGCCGTGCATTACTCTGCAAATAAGCCTCAACAAAATTCAGTATATCATCACGATCATCAAAAAAATCAAAGTGAATTTTTGCTTGCGGGTCTTTATAATGCGCATCCCACATTTGCGTCAGCACAATATAAATTTTTAAATAAAAATCATAATTTTCTTTGTTTAGCTCACTACCAAATAAGTTTTTCATGGCCTTCACATTATCTTGACGAATTTGTTTTTCATGCTCGTCAATGCCATTTTTTTTATCACCTACATAAGGTTCCTCCCATGCCCGCCCTTCCTGGCGCGCAAAAATACAGCTCTCCTCGGCTGGCGGATCTGCTAGTAGCAACTTTGAAAGCGTTACCTCCTTTTTAGTCGCCTTACTTAATAATTCACAAAATTGGGGGTATGCAACAAAAATGGAACCATTACTATTAGCTTCATCACCTTTGTAATCTGAAGCATGGCATTGCCGCGCTGAGCCGACATAAATACGTGTTTTATTAGCGCCTCGAACGCTTGCTTTAAAATGTTCAATCAACTGCTGGCGTCGTTGTGCATGCGCTTTAACACAATAGGGTGCGAGGTTTGACACTTCGTTCGCCGCTCTTAATCCATGCATAATCGAGCCATCGTAATCACACGATGCACACCATACCTCTGCTATAAAGGTGGTCATTTGAATAACATCAATTTTTGAATCCTGCACGATTTTGCCGACACGACCATCCAACAATGCCATGCGTTCTGCATCGGTAAATGGATCGCTGGATTCACCTTGCAAGCGCTGCAAAAGTTTAGACACAGCGGCTATTTTGGTGTTTTCGGAATAACCAAATAAAGTAAACTCGGGAAAGTAATCCCGATTTTTGCGGTGTTTGACATAGTCTTCTAATGCTTGGATTAGCTGCGTATTACTCATCTCTTTCTCAATTAGTAAGCTTAGCCTACCCGTGTGCGCAGCTACGTGTTGATACTTTCTATCATTTGAGCATTATAATTCATCATGCTTAGCAATAAATTAAAGGCTGAGTTAATCACTTAGCAAAATATTAAATCCCGTTATTGCAGCCAATGCGCATCAGCTAAGATAGCCAGCAATGAAAAAAAATCCGAGCTTAATCAACGAGAAACCGCGTGAGCGCTTGCGCAGGCATGGTGCGGAGGCGTTATCTAACAGCGAACTTTTGGCGATTTTATTCAATGTCGGCACTCGTCATCACAGCGTGTTGAAATTAGCTGAATCGGTGCTCATCAAAGCGGGCAGTCTCAGCCAACTATTTGGCATCAGTGCACATGAATTAATGCAGCATCCGGGATTGGGTTTTGCAAAATACTGCCAATTACAAGCTGCTTATGAACTGACGCAGCGTTGTTATTATGAAAAAATCACTCACCCTGCCTCATTGCGCAATGGACACAATGTGGCAGAGTGGTTACGCATTAAATTAAAACGCTACCAACACGAAGTGTTTGTGGCTTTATACTTAAATACGCAATACCAACTCATTCAATTTGAAATTTTATTTGAAGGTACGCTGGATCACACTGCTGTGTATCCACGTCAAATCGCCAAGCGCTGTTTAGAGCATAACGCTGCGGCATTAATCGTGGCGCACAATCATCCTTCTGGTAATTCCACCCCCAGCCATGCTGACATAAAACTCACGGCGCAATTGAAAAAAGCACTGGCGTTGATTGACGTGAAGCTGCTGGATCATCTGGTGGTAACGGGCCACGAGGTGCAGTCCATTGCACTATAACGCGTAACTCAATTCACTAAAATCAGTGAGTTACAAACCCCGCGCTAAATTGTCGCTTTAAACCTCACACTCACCCTTGTGTAGGGCAAATGGATCTGCTATAAATTGCAGCTTTGTCAATGCCTTATGGGTTTGTGGAGTATTAAACTATGTCAAGAGTATGCCAAGTGACCGGCAAAAGTCCGCTTTCGGGCAACAACCGTTCTCACGCTAAAAATAAAACACGCCGTCGTTTTCTGCCAAATTTGCAGAAAAAACGTTTCTGGGTTGAAAGCCAAAAACGCTTTATAACAATGACGGTATCCAGCCAAGCAATTCGTATTATTGATAAACACGGCATCGAAGCTGTATTAAAAGATTTAGAGGGTAAATAGATGGCGAACAAAGGTCCTCGCATTAAAGTAATGCTAAACTCCACTGGCAAAACTAAAAAAGATAAAGTCACGGGTTATGCGTATTACACGTATAAAAACACTCGTAACACTACTGATAAACTCGAAGCAATGAAATTTGATCCCATGGCCTTTAATCCTGAAACAGGCAAACTGGGCATGAAAGTTTTATTCAAAGAGAAAAAGATTCCGAAGTAATTCGAACAAATTTGACTAATCGTAACCACTCAAGCACCAAAGAAGATGATCTGCAAATTGGCAAGAACGAGACAAGGTTGAATGTAAAATTAACGAAAAAGCAGAGTGTACACATTGTACATGAGCATTTTGAGGAGAATGTTACGTTCAAGATTGGCCGTTATTGCCGATTTCAACCCATAAGCTAGATAATCATGCCTGAGTTACCCGAAGTTGAAACGACACGACGCGGCATTACTCAGGCAGTAGTGAATAATCCCATCCAGCAAATTATTATTCGCCAAGCTAAATTACGCTATCACGTTACCCCAGACTTATTACAACTCCTACCAGGCCAATCTATTTTAAATATTACCCGCCGCAGTAAATATTTATTATTGCATTTCACCCATGGCACCTTATTGTGGCATTTAGGTATGTCTGGCCATATCCGTATTGTAAAACCCAACACACCGGCGCAAAAACACGATCATATTGATATTGAGTTTGAGAATTGCTGTTTGCGCTACACTGACCCACGTCGTTTTGGTTTTTTATTGTGGTGTGATACCTCACCACTGCAACACAAACTGTTACGTGATTTAGGCCCTGAACCATTTAGCAAAAATTTTCACGCCGCGTATTTGCATCAACAAGCAAAAACACGCCGCATTAACGTCAAACAATTTATTATGCAAGCGCATGTGGTTGTAGGCGTGGGAAACATTTATGCCAGCGAAGCCTTGTTTTTAGCCGGCATTGCTCCACACTGTCCAGCAAATAAAATTTCATTAGCGCGTTATGAAAAATTGGTGCTGGCAATTAAGCACATATTAAAAAAAGCCATCAAAGCGGGCGGCACCACCCTCAAAGATTTTTATGCTTTTGATGGCAAGCCAGGTTATTTTCGTCAACAATTAAATGTGTATGCTCGTGCCGGAGACGCTTGTTATCGTTGCCAAACCATCATTAAAAAATGCGTCATCGGGCAACGCAGTAGTTTTTATTGCCCCAAATGTCAGCGTTAGAATTAGTTGATTAAATTCGTGTCTAGTCATTATAATGCCGGACATGAGTAGAGATACCCCAACAAATACACCGCGTCATTATATTATTGTGCAATGTATGAAAAAACCTGAACCTGCACAAATCATTGCAACCATTCAGCAATACTATCCCCAGCTAATCGTCATCGGTTGTGCTCAAGATAAATATATTCACTCAGCTTATGTACTGGAAATACAAGGCGACATAACAAAGTTTTTAAACCATGCTGATCCTTTATCACTCGCCTATATTTCTGCTAAGGATATTGAAGCAAACTGGGTGCACATCAATCGCGGTGAATTTACCGTGCTGGATCGGGATATCCAACTACTTTATGATTCTTCAAAGCCCAAAGAATTATTAGCAACCACATATGAAAAATTATTAGCAACCATATATGAAGGGTTGGTTAAACGTTTTTCGTTAAGGCTGCACCTCTTTCGTTATGTAATGGAAAAAGCGGAAGAAGACAAAATTGATGAAGAAGAACATTTGTCCTTTGGTTTTTAGTTTCTGCAGCGACCATTACGCTAATGCACAAATATGAAAAATGAAATATATTTTGTTGATCTTGGAAGACTCAACACACTCTTTGCACTAATACGGTATTGATTAACAATAATTGTTGTTAAGCTTGACACATGAACCGTATTCTCCGACAGATAAACAAAAGCAATCTTAAAGAAGATAGCCGTAAACTAGGCTTAAATTTATTAACAGCAAGTTTTGTTGCGGGATTTATCACCCATACTGGCCATTATAGCTGGATTGCCATAACATTGGTGATGTGGGTAGGATTGTTTGGCTTGATATTATGGATGTTTGGACTGCACCAACGAGGCTAGAACCATGTTAGCAAATATCGCTTCAGTTTTCTTAATGGCACTGCTCACACTGATTGTTGTCCTATCTGGCTACATTATCCTTGTCGGCGATCGGGAAGAAGCAGAGCAAGAAAAATCAAAAAATCGCTCACATTCGAGCTAATCTGAGACAATACTTGCATGAAGACATTATTTGAAAAAATTGAAAACCGACTCTGGCACCAACGCAGCGATACTGCCGCCTACGGCAACAATTTCACGCACCATAGTGGATGAAATAAAATTAACGTGCGGGCTGGCAGGCAAAAAAACCGTTTCAATGTCAGCATTTAAGGTGAGATTGAGATTAGCCATTTGGTATTCATAATCAAAATCACCGGCGGTTCGCAGACCGCGCACAATAAATTGCGCCTGTTGCGCTGCAGCAAAATCCACCAACAAACCATCTAATTTTTTCACTGTAACAACATGGTGATCTTTTAGCGCTTGGGTCGCTAATGCCAGGCGTTCTTCCACAGAGAGAAACGTATCTTTACGCTGACTGTCTGCTACCGCCACGATTACTTCATCAAATAATTTAATCGCACGCTGAATAATGTCCACATGACCATTGGTAATGGGATTAAACGTGCCAGGATAAATGGCAATTTTTTTCTGCATTGGCTACCTCAACTCATCAATCATACGGTTGCGCTCAGTCGGTGTGACACGCTGAATCTGCTCCCACCATTTTGCCAATTCAAGCACAGGCTCACCGCCTTTGGCACGCAGCATTAAAAAATCAAACCCAGCGCGAAAATAACGCATTTCCATAATACGCAAAATACGTTTTTTACGGCGACGCTGTAAATGGTATTGCAGCAACCAAATCGAACGAATGCTTTCGACAAAGCGTTTGGTGATCATCAACGTTTCATTTTGCAATAAAAACGTTTTTGATATCGCTTGGTGCAGTAAATGGAAAAACGAGGCTTTATCATTGGATTTTTTGGTTAGTAATTTTTGCATCAACGGCCATAAAAATACCGACAATAAAAAAGCGGGATTCAATGATTTTTTAGCAGCAAAACGTTCATCCGTTGCCTCTAAGGCTAAATCCACAAACTTGCGCCACGCTTTTTCCTCCAGCAACGGTTCGACGTGCGGGAACAATGCTTTTAAATAACCAAATGCTTTAAGTCGTTTATACACCTCAACCGCAGCACCTTCAAAAAATAATTTAAGCAATTCATCAAATAAACGTGCTTTGGGCACATGCGCCAACAAATGATGCAACTTCAACAATGGTGCTTTAGTTTTGGATTCAATCCCAAAATTCAATTTTGCTGATAAGCGAATAGCGCGCAACAAACGGACTGGGTCTTCGTGATAGCGCTGCAACGGATCGCCAATCATGCGGATCAAACCTTTTTTTAAATCCTGCATCCCGTCAGTAAAATCAATAATCGAAAAATCTTCAATGTTGTAATACAGCGCATTCACAGTAAAATCGCGCCGCCATGCGTCTTCTTCAATGGTGCCAAAGGTGTTATCTGAATGCACCATCACCGGCAGATCCTCTATGTCCTCAATATTGTTGTTAGGCGCGTTAAAACTTTCTTCAATATTGGCGCGAAAGGTAGAGACCTCAATAATTTCATCTTGAAAATAAACATGCACTAATTTGAAACGTCGTCCAATAACACGTGAGTTTTTGAAAATGTCACGGATTACTTCGGGATGCGCGTCTGTCGCCACATCGTAATCTTTGGGTATGCGTTTCAATAGTAAATCGCGCACACCGCCACCAACCAAACAGGCCTGATAACCACAGGCGCGCAAACGATACAGCACCTTCAACGCATTTTCGCTCATTTGCTTGCGCGAAAGACGATGGCGCTTACGCCGATAAACTTTAGCGCTGCTCTTTTTTTTGCGTCTAAAAAACATAATGTAACAGCAACTCCGCAACTTAGGGAAAAATCAGGAACTAATTGTAATGGGGTTGGGCTGCCGCGTCTAGGTTACGACAAACGGCATGGCTTAAACACAAGCAAAAACACAGGCTATTTTTTATGACCATTAAGCAATGGCTCAATTTTAGCTAATATCTCACGTGGGGTATAAAAGCCTTTAACCGTATAATCGTCCGCCCCGTTAGCCAGCGCTGCGTTCACCTGATCTTTATCTCCCAACACCGATAAAATGACTATAGGGATGTGTTTTGTTTTCTCATTTTTGCGCAAGCGCAGCAATACATCCATGCCTGGTATTTTTGGCAAAATCAAGTCAAGTAGGATTAGATCAGGCATTTCTGATTTCGCCAACGCATAACCTTGTTCGCCATCTTCAGCCATAATCACATTGTAATGACAGCTTTCAAGCACATCGGTATAAACCTTTCTAAACCCAGCTTGGTCCTCAACCAATAATATTTTTTTCTGTTCCATCTTCTTTCTCCATTGAGTCGGTTGTATTACTTTTTATGGGCAACGTAAATGAAAATGCGCTGCCAACAGCAAGCTTGCTATGAAGCTGCATTTTACCGCCGTGCAAATCGACTAACCCTTTGCTGATACTCAAACCTAACCCCAAGCCACCGGCAATATTATTTTTTTCTTCCACTTGAAACAGGCGCTCAAATACCTTGTGAATTTTATCTGCTGCTATACCTACTCCGGTGTCCTTGACTGTAACACGAATAAATCTTTCATCTGTGTCATCGTTTTGTGCCACCACACTAATTGAGCCTTGCTCAGTAAATTTAATGGCGTTGCTAAGTAAATTAGTAATGATTTGATACACTCTTATTTCATCAATGGCCACTTCTGGCAGCTTGTCACAAACTGTATAATGAATGTTTAAATTTTTACTGTGGGCGCTCGCTGTAAGATCCATCACACACTTTTTTATAATCGGTTCAATTGGCTGCATTTTTCGCTGCAATGTAAGTTTGCCGGTATCCAACCGTGACATTTCCAACAAGGTATCAATATAGATATACAATTGCTTACAACTTTGCTGAATGTAATCAATATATTCTTGCTGCTGATCATTAACTTGACCAATAGTGGGGTCACTTAACATTGCCACAAATGACCTAATAGAACCTATCGGCGTTTTAAGCTCATGTGACATAACATGATATAAATTCACTAGCTCACGCTGTTCTAACTCAAGTATTTTGTTTACTTTGTTAAGCTCTTGATTAATTTTTTTTAACTGACCTTGCAGTGCTACATTTTGCAGGGTGCTTAAAATGGAGCGGCGCAAAGTATCATCATTAACTTTATCTTTAATTAAATAATCAGCGATACCCAAGCGCACTGCTTGTGCTGCAATTTCCTCATTACCTTGACCTGTTAACATGATAATTGGAATAATGACTTCAGGATATTGGCTTTTAAGTTGTTGCACAAAATCAATGCCGTCCATGTCTGGCATGTTATTGTCTAGCAATATGCAATCTGGAATAGCGCGGGTGATTGCTTTAAAGCCCTCCTGCGCATTCATGGCTTCATGCACATAAAATTGTTGCTCAGAAATTTTATTTAATAAGCGTTTATAATTTTCTCGATCCACTTCATCGTCATCAACAATCAGTACTTTGATTTGACCTATCATGCCTCATCCCTAAAAGTCGCTTCAAATGCACTTCTATTATAGCAAAGCTGACGTATCCTATAATGAAAGAGTTGGCCTGTGAGGAGAGCACATGCACGCTTTTTATAAACTCTTTAGCTGGTTAGGCATACTCGCCGCGCTGCTGATCGTGGTGCTGGCTGTTAGCGCCAGTTATGGCTGGGAGCAATGGCAACACATAGAAGTGCTCAGCTTAAGTGGTTTCGCACTCATTGGCGTGGCTTTGTGTTGCTATATATTAATCATAATGAGGCAAAAAAATTACGCCATAATGCGCTTTTTTTCCATCATTATTTGTCTAACTATTATCGCCATTGGCAGCGTCATTGCCTTAGCTGAAAAGCACTACGAGCAAAAGCAACTGCTGCAAACAATGCAACTACAAACAGAATCTTTGAAATTTGACTTTCATGCCTTTTTAGACGACTACGCGCATGTCTTATTACTCATGGCGGCACGCGCGCAAGCGCAAAATGGCAGCACAGAATCCCATTGGCGTATTGATGCAACCCAACACCTACACTATTTAACTGCTTTTCAAGCCATTGGCTATGTGCGCCAAAACAACATCATTAAGTGGCTTGAACCGACAAACCAAATTAAACATCTTTCCCCACTCTTAACGAGCGATCAAACTAATCTTAGCCGGCTCATCACAGCAGCAACACACGCAAATAAACCCACTATTTCAAATTTATTATCACTTTCCGACGGCAATAAAGGCTTGCTAATGGTTGTGCCATTAACCAAAAATAACTCAGATGCTGGCGCAATAATAGGCGTGCTAAATCTAAATAAACTTATTGTTAACAACACAGACACACAATTTCAAAATGACTACCAACTCTTAATTTATGAAAACAATCAATTAGCTTATGCTAGCGATAGCCAGTTATTAAGCCCAAAAACACTGCACTACAAAACCAGCTTAACTTTTTATAACGCCAACTGGGATATGATAATTTTTCCCACTGCTCAATTTATTAAATCAAATTACACTGCTTTACCTATTATTATTTTTGCTTGCGCCTTATTTTTAGCCTTACTGTCATTGTTTTTATTTGAGCTCATCATTATTCAATTAAAAACCGCATTGCTGGCAAAAAAAGCCCAAGCAAAACTTAAAATAAAAAACCAAGAGCTGGACCAATTTGCCTATATCGCTTCACACGATTTAAAAGCCCCTTTACGCGCCATCGACAATTTAATAACCTGGATTGAAGAAGATGCGAAACATGAACTGAAAGACGAATCGAAAAAACATTTTTCTCTTATTAAAAAACGCACTGGCAGAATGAACCAATTAATTACAGGTATTTTAGAATACTCACGCCTAGGCAGAATAGATAGTGACATAAGCGAAGTAAATGTAGCTGCGTTACTGCATGAAGTGATCGAAAATCTTGGTCCACCACCACAGTTTATAATTAATATTCTCCCACCTATGCCAATGTTAACCACTCCTGTGCTTGCACTGGATCAGGTATTTTCCAATATCATCAGCAATGCGATTAAATATCGTCGTCACGACAATGGCAAAATTGATATTTCTGCCACTGACGTTGGTGAATTTTATGAATTTAAAATCTGTGACAATGGGCCAGGAATAGATCCCCAATACCATGAAAAAATATTTGGCATATTTCAAACCTTGAACCCGCGTGATAAATTTGAAAGTACCGGCATTGGTTTAGCCATTGTTAAAAAAATACTAGACCAGCAACACGGTAAAATTTGGGTGAAATCCGCAGTGGGCAAAGGCACGATTTTTTATTTTACTTGGCCTAAAAAATCATACGCTACACAAGACAATGATGAATAAGCAGAACGAATCAGCTGAATTTAAGTGTATGGATATAATCCACAATACCTGTTAAAAACATTTGCACCGAAATGGTGGTTAAAATCATTCCCATTAATCGTTCAATCGCCACTAATCCACGCTTACCAAAAAACTTCATTAAATAACGCGCTGCTAACATAATGGCGCAAAACACCACACACGCACACACCACCGCAATAAAAATCGCAAACGATTGATCGGGTGCGCGCGCGGTAAACAACAGCAGCATCGCTATTGCTGATGGACCTGCTGTCAACGGCACCGCTAAGGGCACAATCAGTGGCTCTTCAAAGCTGTCTTCTTTAATATTGTAGCGATCCTGAGGAAAAATCATGCGAATCGAAATCAAGAATAAAATAATTCCGCCTGCTACACTTAAAGCAGAAGTAGTAATAGATAAGCCATGCAGAATATATCGACCAAAAAATAAAAACACCACCAACACTAAAAAAGCGATTAATGATTCGCGCAAAATGATTTTATTTTGCGTACGCGCTTCAAACTTTCTCAGTATGGAAAGAAAAATAGGAATGTTGCCCAATGGATCCATTACGAGGGTTAAAGTCATGGCGATAGTGTAAATTTGCGTTCCCGTCATCATAAGATTGTAGCAGGTCTTCTATAGCCGTCGCTATTCAAGATTGTTTTTTGGCGCTTTACAGGTAGCGCTACACGAGAAATCATTTGAACGACTGCACCGCTTCAACTAAGGCTTCGACATTTTCAATGGGTGTGTCTTTATCAATACCATGGCCTAAATTAAAAACGTGCCCAGGGTCTTTACCCCATGCCGTTAAAATAGCCTGGGCGGCTGACTGCACCGCACGCGGATCACTGAGCAACACGGCAGGATCTAAATTACCTTGTATTGCTACCTTGTGGCCAATGCGTTTTTTAGCCTCAGCAATATCAATAGTCCAATCTATACCAACAGCATCACAATGGGCATCCGCAATCAATTCCAGCGCATTGCCCGCACCTTTCGTAAATAAAATCACCGGAACTGCAACCGACTTGGCTAACTCTCGCATGTAATTAAGCGAAAAACGTTGATACAGTGGTGGCGTTAATATACCGCCCCAGGTATCAAATAACATAATGACATCTGCACCCGCTTTAACTTGCATGCGCAGATAGGCTTGTGTGAGCTGCGTCAACTTTATCAGCAATGCTTCTATTATCTGCGGCTCTTTATACAACATTTTACGTATGGTTAAAAAAGTTTTGCTGCCGGCGCCTTCAATCATATAGCAAGCCACAGTCCATGGGCTGCCAGCAAAACCAATTAAAGGCACCTTGCCATTTAATGCCTGCTTGGTTAACGCTATCGCTTCGCCGACGTACGACAATTCGTTTTCAACTGAAATAGTCGGTAATCGTTGCACATCTTGCATTGAACAAATGGGATGAGAAATTACCGGGCCTTCACCATGAATAAATTTCAAGCCTACATTCAACGCGTCTGGAATAGTTAAAATATCACTGAAAATAATAGCGGCATCTAAATCAAAACGACGCAGTGGTTGTATCGTAGCTTCACACGCTGCTGCCGGCGTTTTACAAAAATGCAAAAAATCAGGGAAATCAGCGCGCAATTTACGGTATTCAGGCAGGTAACGACCTGCTTGGCGCATCATCCACAGCGGAGTGCGATCAACAGGTTGGCGTAATAACGCTTTAATGAATCTCTGTTCGCTCATTAACTCTCTCGCAACACTTTCTTCAAAAAATGTCCGGTGTGCGATATTTTTGATTGGGTAATTTTTTCTGGTGTTCCGGTTGCAATAATTTTACCGCCGCCATTCCCACCTTCAGGACCTAAATCAATAATCCAATCTGCTGTTTTAATCACATCCAAGTTATGCTCAATAATCACAATGGTGTTGCCGTTATCGCGCAAATGCATTAACACATTTAACAATTGTTGGATGTCATGAAAATGCAAACCTGTAGTTGGTTCATCTAATATATACAGTGTTTGTCCTGTATCACGCTTAGAAAGCTCACGTGACAATTTAATACGTTGCGCTTCACCGCCTGATAAGGTGGTGGCACTTTGCCCTAATGAAATATATGACAACCCCACATCCAGCAGTGTTTTAAGTTTTTTTGCCAGCACTGGCACATTTTCAAAAAAAACTTGTGCTTCTTCTACTGTCATTTGTAACACTTCGTAAATATTTTTTCCTTTGTATAACACCTCTAACGTTTCGCGATTATAGCGTTTGCCATGACAGGTATCACAAACCACATACACATCGGCTAAGAAGTGCATCTCCACTTTAATCACACCATCGCCTTCACACGCTTCACAGCGACCACCTTTAACATTAAAGCTAAAGCGTCCTGCTTTATAACCCCGGGTGCGGGATTCTGGCACACCAGCAAACAGTTCACGAATTGGCGTAAACAAACCAGTATAGGTTGCTGGATTAGAACGAGGTGTACGACCAATCGGACTTTGATCTATATCCACCACTTTGTCTAAATGTTCCAACCCTTCAATTTTTTCATAGGGAGCGATAGTCAACGTCGATGCTTTATTCAAGCGTGTTGCCGCAACTGGGTATAACGTGTCATTAATTAAACTGGATTTTCCTGAACCGGAGACACCGGTAATACAAGTCATTAAACCCAACGGGATTTCTACTGTGACATTTTGCAAATTGTTGCACGTCGCTCCTGTTAATTTAAGATGTTGGCGACACACATTTTCAAGACGTTGGCTTGGCACCGGAATGGATTTTTTGCCGCAAAGATATTGCCCTGTCAGTGAATTGGGATTGCGCATAATTTCTTGCGGTGAGCCTGCTGCAATCACTTGACCACCGTGTACACCCGCTCCGGGTCCGATATCTAAAACGTAATCCGCACTGCGAATTGCGTCTTCATCGTGCTCAACCACAATAATGGTGTTACCCAAATCGCGTAAATTCGTGAGTGTTTTGAGCAAACGATCATTATCACGCTGATGCAAACCACTAGATGGCTCATCTAATATGTACATCACACCCAATAAACCCGAACCAATTTGACTGGCCAAACGAATACGTTGCGCTTCACCACCCGAAAGTGTTTCTGAGCTGCGCGCCAAGGTTAAATAATTCAACCCCACATCCATTAAAAATCCGAGTCGCGCATTCACTTCTTTCAAAATCTTTTCAGCAATTTCGCCACGTTTACCGGTCAATTTTAATTTTTTAAAAAACCGTTCTGCATCAGCAATCGCTAACTCAGTAATTTTAGGTAGTGATTTACCATCAATAAAAACATTTCGCGCCGCTAAACACAAACGCTCAGCCTGACATTCATGGCATGCCTGCATTGATAAAAATTTAGCAAGCTCTTCACGCACAGCAGCGGATTCGGTTTCATGATAACGGCGTTTGATATTAGGAATGACGCCTTCAAACGGGTGTACGCGTTCGATTTTATGGCCTTTATGACTAATATAAATAAAAGCTATTTCTTCATCGCCACTGCCATACAACACAATTTCTTGAATTTTTTTGGGTAATTTATTAAATGGCTTATTGATATCAAATTTATAATGCTGCGCTAACGCAGATAATAACTGAAAATAATAAACTGTGCGTTTGTCCCAACCGCGAATCGCTCCGTCTGCTAAGGAAACATCAGCATTTACAACGACTTTGTCTGGATTAAATGTTTGTTCAATACCCAGGCCATCACAAGTGCTACAGGCGCCTACTGGATTATTAAATGAAAACAAACGTGGTTCTAATTCTGGCAAACTATAACCGCACTGCGAGCAAGCAAAATTAGCGGAATACAAACGTTCAGCAAACGTTTTATTTTGATACGGCGCTGCTTGCGCCAAACCTTGCGTTAAGCGTAATGCTGTTTCAAATGATTCTGCCAAACGTTGCTTTGCATCAGCGCGCACTTTTAACCGATCAACAATAACCTCAATGGTGTGTTTTTGGCGTAATGCTAATTTAGGTGGTGCATCCAACTCAATCATTTCACCATCCACGCGCGCGCGCAAAAATCCTTGCGCTTGTAACTTAATAAATAATTTTTGGTATTCGCCTTTACGGTTTCGCACCAATGGAGCCAATATCATTACTGCTGTTTCTTCTGGCAAGCTCAGCACATCGTCTACCATTTCGCTCACGCTTTTTGCGTTTAACTCACAATGATGCTCAGGACAATGGGGAATGCCCACGCGCGCATACAATAAACGCAAATAATCATAAATCTCAGTGATCGTGCCCACTGTCGAGCGTGGATTATGCGACGTCGCTTTTTGTTCGATAGCAATCGCTGGCGATAATCCTTCGATTAAATCGACATCCGGCATTTCCATCATAGATAAAAATTGACGTGCGTAAGCTGACAACGATTCCACATAGCGCCGCTGTCCTTCAGCATATAAAGTATCAAAAGCCAATGAGGATTTACCTGAACCTGACAATCCAGTTATAACAATCAGTTGATCTCGCGGTAAATCAATGTCTAAATTTTTAAGATTATGGGTGCGCACGCCACGTAATAGAATATTTGCCATGGCGGATGTTTTAGCACAAATTAGCTTATTTTGCGACCATTTCATAATAGTCATACTGCGCCAGCTTTTTAAATCCAAGCTGTTGATAAAGCGACAACGCCGGTTTATTTAGCATCTCAGCTTCAACCACTGCCAACGCGAATTGTTGTTTAGCTAACATGAGTAACGCTGCCGTTAGCATTTTTTTACCCCAGCCCTGTCCTTGATAATGAGGCAAAATGGCAATATCGTGCAACACCACTTCATTCTGTTTAGTCAATCTTATGTGCACCTTACCCACTGCGATATCTTTAATAAAAAATAAATAGGTTTGACGATCTTTATCACTCAGCATATAAATCAAATTGGCGGAGGATGCGTCTTGTGTCGTAGCAAAACAAGCCCGGTCGATAGCAATCAAGGTGTTAAGTTGCTGAGGTGTGGCGCGCTGAAGCGAAAACTCACTCGTAGGAGTGATAGCTGGTACGGCTAAACTGGTTAAATCGAGTTGCAGTTCTTGTTCTGCATACCCAAATTCCGCGCCGAAACGGGTCATACAGTGTTGACTCACTGCTGCTGTTGAACAAGGAAATTCATAATGCTTAAATTCCGCATTACGCAGCCGAAACCCTTCAAAAAAATTACGGAAAATTCCCTGCTGTCGATAGTGCGGATGCACCATACCCGTAATCTCAATAACAAGGTCTTTGAAACGGTATGCCGAAAAAAACGCAATCAGCTGCTCTTCGTCAAATAGCCAAAAATTCCAAGGATTGGCGCGCGTTTTTTCAACTAAATGCCAATAAATTTTTGGCACGACACCGTCATGCTGTCTCACTTGCTCAAACAGTGTCTTAAGTAATTTAACTCGCTCCGCCATGCGGCAAGAGTGCCACGAATTATCAAAACTCTTCAAGACCTACCCATCTGGAAATTGACAAGAACGAGACAAGGTTGACCGTTATTGCCGATCTCCACCGGTTTTACATCACGCCACGGGATTGCTACAGTGTGTCCCCACTGAAGAGGAATTCACCTATGCTAACACAAGAAAAACGCTCGGCTGCTGCTATCGCCATTATTATGGCCTGTCGTATGCTGGGTTTGTTTATGATTCTGCCTATTTTCTCATTGTATGCAGGCAGATTGCCTGGCGCTACACCCGCTTTAATTGGTTTAGCATTAGGTATATATGGCTTCACCCAAGCGGCGTTGCAATTACCTTTTGGTTGGTTATCTGATCACTTTGGCAGAAAGCGCATTATCACCATTGGGCTATTGCTCTTTGGCGCCGGCAGCGTCGTAGCCGCTTTATCTCACACTATGACCGGCATTATTATTGGCCGCGCATTGCAAGGTGGGGGCGCCGTCGGCAGTACTTTACTGGCGTTGCTTGCTGATTTAACTCGTGATGAAAGTCGTTCTAAATCCATGGCAATGGTCGGACTGGCTATTGGCACCTCATTTTCAATTGCATTAGTGCTAGGGCCTATCATTAATACTTATTTTCATTTGAACGGTATTTTTTGGCTGACATTTGGTTTGGCGCTGCTGAGCATTGTCTTGCTGTACGTTGTGGTACCCACTCCGCCTAAACTCATTTTTGATCCAACCATTGAACCGCGTGGTTCGCAACTTTTTGCCATGCTTAAAAACCCGCAATTATTACGCTTAGACGTCGGCATTTTTAGCATGCACGCTATTTTAACCGCTACTTTTGTTGCAATTCCAAACTTACTCACTCACGCCATGGGTCTAAACGGACATCAACAAACGTTGTTGTATCTGGTGGTGTTGGTGTTAGCCTTTTGCACCATGATTCCTTTTATTATCATCGCTGAAAAAAAGCGTAAAATGAAACACGTCTTTTTGGGTGCTGTAAGTGTTTTAGTAGCCACACAAGTGTTAATGCTGTTTGCGCATCATAATATAGGCTTGATGAGCGTGTGGTTATTTTTATTTTTCACCGCCTTCAGTTTGCTTGAAGCTTCACTGCCTTCTATGATTTCAAAAATCGCCCCCATTAAACGACGTGGCAGTGCAATGGGAATTTATTCCACCTCACAATTTTTTGGTATTTTTGTCGGTGGTGCACTCGGTGGGGTTTTATTTGGCCACTTTGGCGCTACTGGAACGTTCCTGCTGTGTATCATTATTGGTTTAGCTTGGTTATTATTTGCCAGCTCAATGCGCGAACCACCCTATCTTTCCACTATCATTATTAAAACAGCGGCTAATCATTCCAACGCCCTGCTACAACGTATCGAGCAACAACAAGGTGTTGGCGAAACAGCCTATATTGCTGCTGAACAATTGCTCTACGTCAAAATTGATAAAAAAATAATTAGCGAAGACGAATTGCGAAACTTAATAAAGCAGAGTAATCTTTAAACGGTTTTAGGTACAGACACACGAGGAGATAAGACGTTATGGCAAACCGAGGAGTGAACAAAGTCATCTTAATAGGGAACTTAGGACAAGATCCAGAAGTGCGTTACACCCCTAATGGCAACGCAGTTGCCAATGTGACGCTCGCAACAAGTATGACTTGGCGTGACAAAACAAATGGTGAATTACAAGAACGTACCGAGTGGCACCGCATTGTATTTTTTAATCGCTTAGCCGAAATTGTGGGTGAATATTTACATAAAGGTTCAAAAGTG
Organism: Coxiellaceae bacterium; assembly: GCA_041746415.1. Lineage (GTDB taxonomy): Bacteria > Pseudomonadota > Gammaproteobacteria > Coxiellales > Coxiellaceae > JBGTHB01. The sequence goes on from JBGTHB010000044.1 coordinate 20,659, forward strand.
TATGTAGAAGGCAGTTTGCGCACGCGTAAATGGCAGGATAAAGATGGGCAAAATCGTTATACAACGGAAGTCATTGCCAACGAAATGCATATTCTCGACAATCGTGGTGCAAATGGCAACGGTGGTAGCTCACAAAAAACCGAAACAAATCAAGACAACACAGCGACCACGGACATGGCGGAAGATTCCGTTAACTTTGATGACGACATTCCGTTTTAATTTATGAAAACTACTCAGAAACTCAGAAAATTACTGGCTTCTGGCAAGACAATTGTGGCACCGGGCGTGTTCGATGGTTTATCGGCACGCTTGGTGGAGCAAGCCGGATTTGACTGTATTTACGCCAGTGGCGGGGCCATCGCACGTAGCGCTGGGTTTCCTGATATTGGCTTACTGAGCTTTACGGAAGTGGTAGCACGTTTAACCCATATGGTTGAAGTCACCACTGTGCCAATTATTGCTGATGCCGACACAGGTTTTGGCAACGAAGTAAATGTGCGTCGCACCATCCAAACTTATGAACGCATTGGTTTAGCCGGTTGTCATATTGAAGATCAAACCTTTCCCAAACGTTGTGGGCACTTAGATAATAAAACCCTCATCCCTTTAGAAGACATGGTCATTAAAATTGATGCAGCCTGCAAAGCTCGCAGTGATGAAAATTTTTTAATTATTGCGCGCACAGATGCCATTGCAGTTGAAGGTTTTGATGCGGCGCTTAAACGCGCTCGTGATTACATTCAAGCCGGTGCCGATATGATTTTTATAGAAGCACCACGTACGCTTGATCAAATCGAAGCAATTGCAAAAATAATTAAAACACCCAAATTAATCAATATGTTTCATGGTGGTAAAACACCGCTAGTGCCTGTTGAACAGTTGCAACAAATGGGTTACCAATTAATTATTATTCCTTCTGATTTACAGCGCGCTGCAATTCACGCTATGCAAACAACATTAAATACCATTCGCCAACATGGTGATAGCAAAACGATTGCGGATCAACTCACCAGTTTTGCTGAACGCGAAAAAATTATTGATACCCAGCATTACCTAAAATAACTGTTGCGGCTCAAGCACCCATGAAAAGGATCTACAAATTGGCAAGAGCGAGGCAAGGATAGACGTATCTAAAATCGCGCTGATTATGTGCTAAAGTCAAACAAGCTTGGTGACAGTAAATCGAACACTGACTACAATGTCTCACTTTAACCGACGTTAAGACTTACAACAGGAGCGTCAGTGAGCAACCCAGCCACTACAAAGAAAGCGCAACCGACATTTGGTTTTGGTATGCAGTTCACTCGCCATCCTGATGGCATAACGCGGGTTACCTGCCAGATTTCCCCACGCTCACAAAACTCATCTAATACTAGCCAAGCGGTATTATGCCAACTAACAGCCTCTTTTGGTCCCATAGAACCACAACAAGCACGCATTTATCGATTTGATGCAGATGGAAGACTCATGTGCGAAAAGCAGGAACCGTTAACTAAAGCCAACCATGCTTATGAATTATTTTGGCGCGATTTCCCCCCTGAGCTTAATGATTTTTTATGTCATGAAGAAAATCAAACGCGCGCAATTGCAGCGCTGGAAAAAAACTTACAACAAAAATTATCCATCCAACCTACCTATTTTCGTAACACTCCCGGTCACTTCATACCAGTCCAAAATGCGTATTTGCACATAACAGGTCTAATAATAAAAATGCAATTTAAGCACATGCGTGATGAGGCGCAAGCAAAAATACAACGCATGAAAAATGAGCAAGCGATAGCTCAACTACGGCAAAGATCAGATGATCATTATCAACTGAAATTTACTGCTGATGAAAACTACCCCAATCAAGGCATTTTTAGTGATGTTAAACTGCAAGAACAACAACTTTCGGCTCAGCAAGTCGCGCGACTCACACCGGAAGAAAAAGTGTTTGACTTTGTTGTGCAGTTATTAATGCAATCCAACCGCACCACTACAAAAAAACTCAATCAATTTTTGCATGTCACTTTTCAACATCAATTAACACAAGAGGACCCTATACAGGAAGCTGTTACTCATGCGCTATATAAAGAATTATTACGGTTAGCCATTAATAATAAAGAAAATTACTATCCTGCAACGGTAATCACTACCAAAGACAAATCCGTTTTAATGTTTAAAAGACAAGACACAGAAATTGCAATAAACCTAAAAGGCTGTCAATTACTGACAACCGCATTGGTCACACTGTTAAAACAACTGCGCCTACGCGATGGTATTTTGAGTGACGCGAACAAAAATCTTGCCAAAGCAAAACCAACAACCGCAGCTCTTGTTGAAATTCTCGCAGCGTACACGCGAAACCTGCTAGCCGCACCATCTTCCTCCACTGCAAATGTGGGCTTGTTTAGTCACCCCGCCACTAAAACTCCATCACAATTGCAAAGTAATCCTGGCTCTGCAAAGATAAGGTAATGAATAGTAATACACTGACTTTGCAACACCTTAACGTTCGCGGCATGGATGCTCAAAAATTTTTGCAAGGCATGCTGACTATTGATGTGGTTAAACTACAACCCAACGAATCAAAAATGGCGGCCGCGTGTAATCGTAAAGGTCGCGTGGTAGCAAATTTTGTTATCACTAAAAATGCGGATACTCATTTTGCATTATTAATGCCGGCGGAAATAATCGCCGTCTTAGCAACCCATTTAAAAAAATTTGTTATCGCCGCTAAAGTGGAATTTATCACAGACGCCACTACCACAACCATTGACTTACTAAATGAAATTAAAAATGAAACACCGCACATTTTGCTCGCCACATCTGAATTGTTCACACCACAAATGTTAAACTTAGACAAACTCAATGCTGTGGATTTTAAAAAAGGCTGCTATGTCGGCCAAGAAATTGTGGCCAGAACACAGCATCTAGGCAAACTCAAACGCCATTTACATGGCATCAGCCTACCGCTCGACACCAACAAAAAGCCCGGTGATGAGTTTTTAACGCCGGATAATTTAAGTGGCACGATCGTTAATGTGGCCATTGCAAAAAACACGCTATTGGCGCTAGCGGTGATAAAAGATCAATAGCAACGATTAATTCTAATCCTGGTCAGCAAGCGTTTACGTTTGAAAGAGCATGACTCTTTTTGCATCGCTATGTAACAAGCGTAATTTAAATGTATCAGCAAGCCACTGCATCGTATTGCTAGAATAAAAAACCACATGGGTTAAATCATTTTTGTACCACCAAGTAGAAAAATCCTGCACTTCATCATGCAATAGCGTCATGATGCCTAAATAGCCTCGTTCTTTAATGAGCCTTAGCAAAATCGGCCACGCCATTTTAGGATTGCAAAAATGCTCAACCACTTCAGTGCAGGTGATAAAATCATATTGTTGTTTTAGATTTGCAGACTCATTGGCATAAATGGGATCGTAAATATTCATTTTATATCCCAAGCCTTCTAACATTTTATGCAGCGTTGGCCCAGGACCCGATCCAAAATCCAATCCTTTCATTCCCGGGGTTAAGTAATCCAACAAAGGTGTTACCAATTGATTTAAAAAACGCTGATAACCCATATCGCTAAGATTGTTGTGATGAAAATCATATTGTTTTTTTTCTCTATTTTGGCTTAGATGAAAACAAGGCGGCACAAAAATCAAGTCGCAAGTCATACATTGAAAAAAATCGCGATGTTTATTCGAAAATATTTTATTACCACTATCCGATTTACACAGCAAACATTCCATAATCAAAAAATACCCATCTTACTCGGGATGCATACACTCTTTACAAACGAGCAACGTTGGATTCACCTTTAACCGCTCCCATTCAATATCATCACCACACTTTATGCAATAACCAAATCTTCACATCAATACGTCTTAATTCTAATTGTAAGCGATTTAAATAGGCCTGTGACATTGCTTGCTGCTATGCGGGACAAGCGGATTCCTGAGCCATCTTTAACGATTCTAATGCTCGTTTTTTTTGATCTTCAAGGGTGTGGCGTAAATAGGTTTTATTTCCTTCCTGGTCGATAATGGCTTGCGTATGCTTGACCATCCCCCTGCTGAAAAAAACCCGACGAATATTGCCTACCAGAAGAATAAGATTGTTGTGGCAAACTGGATTGCTGTCGTTGGTGGTGCGAATCAGTACGGTAGTCTTGTTGCTGTGAAGAAGGGTGAGTTGCATAATGCTGTTGCCAAAGCAATATAGTATGTTTTAAGCGCTCATTCTCATCACGTGCCTCTGCCAGAGCACTGCTCAATGCTTGTGTTCTTGCTCTTTCAGCTTCCAGCAAGTGTTCTATTTGTGCCACTAGACCAGGCTGGTTTCTACCGGCTGCATCTACTTGCGCTTCTTTTACCGAATCTAATTCGCTTTTGAGTGATTGGTTGGCTACTCTAAGCTGAGAGAGCTCACTTCTGGCATCATCTAATTCGGCTTTTGCTTGTCTCAGCTCACCCAAAGAGCGCTGTTGAGAATGATAAAAATCGGTTTGTTTGCCTTGAAGGGTCGCTTTCACGCCTGCTAGTTGGCTTGTGAGATCTTTAATTCGTGCTTTATTATTTTCGCTCGCAACCATTAAACGTTTAATTTCCTCTTCCCGTTCACACGCAACTGAACGCCAACCCTTAGCCTCACCTGCTTCGCGTTGACAACTTACCTGGGTTGTCTTTAACTCACTTTTAACAGCACTTAATTCGGTGCCAAGCGCTGCTAGTTGAGATTCGTCTTTTTCACTGACTTGCTTAAGCGTGCTATTTGTTTGTGTTAATTGCGCAAGCTCATTCTTTAATCTCTCACTTTCAGCCGTTAACGTTAAAATAGTTTGTTGGGAATTTTCATGCTCAGTAATAAGTGTGTTGTAGGCGCTCTCAGCTGCACTCACTTTAGCTTCAGCAGTACTAAGTTGATTTGATAACTGGGCAATTTCTTGCTGGTGAGATGTGACAGACTGCTTTGATTCAGCAAGCTGGCTTTGCAGTGAAAGAATTGTTTGCTCCTGCTCATCCAATCGTTGCTCTCGTTGGTCTAGTTCAGTTTGCATTTGCAATTGTGACATTGCAAATGTTCGCGCCAGAACAGCGAATTGAGCTTGAGTATCACTTGAAGCATTTTCTACAACCTGATCATCTTCGTCTTCGTCAATCTGCATATCATCAGATGCGCTCGCATTAGCGGGACGTGCTCTTTTAGACTGATGTGCTGAAGCAGAGCTAGAACTCGATTCGGCAGCACGCTTTCCCGAAGAGCTACTAGAAGCAGTTGATTTTTCTTCAGTAGTGGTATCCATGGCGCTGGATTGCGAACCATTCGTTTGAACTGCATTAATTTTGTTATTCAGCTCATTGAGCGCATGAGCTAACTCTGTATTAGAAAATGAGTCGTTAGCACAAGCAGCGGCGGTAGCTAATCGTTCTTTTTCTTGAGAAGTTAACTGAGAATTTAAATGTAACTTTGCATTCAAAAGATGAAAAGTAGCCTCAAGATAATTTGCAGTTACCAAAGATTCTTGCGCCGCAGCAACACTGCTTGCCTTTTCTATTACTTTTTTAGCCGCCGTGTTTTTTAGGCGTAGAAGATTTTCTTGGCTAACGTTAGCATTAACCGGGCTTATGTTAAGTATTTTTTGAGCGCCATTACAAAAGGAAAGCATCTGCTTGTGTTTCTTTTTAGTTTTGGGAGCGTGAGTGGCAGCTTGCGTTGTTGCTTGCTCTAATAATTGAAGAAATTTCTCTAAACTCACATCATTGCAACGATGAACAGAATGGTCACAAAGCTCATTTACAATTTCATTATATGCCTTATAGCCAGGCTGCTTTTTGGCTTGCGTTAAGCTTGCTTGAATTTGTGTGAATGCCATACTCATATACCTCATTGCTTATTTATGGGCATATTGTAATTCTCATACATTAAACTAGTATTATGGGCATGATCAGAACCAGAGTCTGGCAGATATACTCTTAAATCAACTGTGGCAAATAAATCTAAAACTACTTTAAAAAAGACGCAGTGAAACGGATGCAGCAGGCACGTTCCTTACTTACGCAGTCTCTTCTATTGAAGCAATGGCCAGCGCCGGCTCCACATCATCGGTGTATTCCACATCTTTGATATCGAAACCAAACAAACGATAAAATTCGTTGCGATAACCGTCAAGGTCAGCGTACTGTTCTAAATTTTCTTGATTAATCTTATCCCAAATCTCGCCTACGGATTGCTGCACATCCTCACGCATTTCCCAATCGTCTAAGCGAATGCGTCCTTTGTCATCGGTACACACTTCTTCTTCACAATACAAACGCTCTGCCAACAACCGATACATTTGCTGAATGCAACCTTCGTGCAAGTCTTTTGCCTTCATGATTTTATACAAAATAGAAATATAGAGTGGCACCACGGGAATCGCTGCACTGGCTTGTGTTACTAATGCTTTATTAACTGAAATAAACGCATCGCCTTGTCGTGTTTCTTGCAATACTTGCTGTAATAATTCAGCGGTTTTTTCCAAATGCTCTTTTGCTTTGCCGATGGTGCCTTGACGATAAATAGCATGGGTTACTTGTGGCCCAATGTAAGTAAACGCCACTGTTTTTACACCCTTGGCTAACACGTTTGCTTCTACCAAGCGCTCGATCCACATTTGCCAATCATCGCCGCCCATCACATTAATGGTATTTTGAATATCCGCAGCATTCGCTGGCTCAATACTAATCTCACTCAACTTACCATTCATCACATCAATGGTTTTATCATGGAATGTTTTACCGATAGGCTTGAGTGTTGAGTTATAGACCTCACCTGTTTTGGGATCTTGTCGACGCGGTGAAGCGATGGAATACACCACTAAATCGACGCCGCCATTCCACTCTTTTTTGATGGCCTCAATCACTTGTTCTTTCATGGCATCAGAAAACGCATCACCATTAAAACTTTTTGCATACAATCCCGCTTCATGCGCGAAATCTTCAAATGCCGCAGTGTTATACCACCCGGCTGTTGCCGTACGTTTACCTTCAGCAGGGCGCTCAAAAAACACGCCCATGGTTTTGGCCCCACCGCCAAACGCAGCCGCAATGCGTGCCGCTAAACCAAATCCCGTAGAAGCACCGATCACTAACACGCGTTGCGGCGCAGGCTCAAGTTGCGGTTGGGCACGTATATAATCTATCCATTCTTTAACGTGAGCTCGGCAGCCTTGTGGATGCGCTGTGGTACAAATAAAACCGCGAACTTTGGGTTGGATAATCATGGGCTGTGCTCCTTAGATTTTGCGTTGCATTTTAGCATGATCAGATTCAGTTAAGAATGGTGGACTCAACACTACCCTTATAAGCGCTAAAATAACTCTTCACAACGCTGCAGCATTTTTTGCAGATTCTCACCCGCCTTGGTTTTGCGTTCTCGATGATAAAACCGCAAGTAGTGATCGAGCACGTAGTAATAATCTTGTTGTTTTAAAATTTTCAAAATGCGCCGCGCTAATTCAACGTGATGATCGTCTTGATGATGCAAGCGTTGAAACATCACCGCCGCTAAACTGCTAGCGATCGAGGCTTTACGCACGGGCTGTGCGTTATCAAAACTGTTTAAGCAATAATGCAATGCGCGCTCCATATCCCAATCGCGCCACTGACGAAACACACTCAAGGCAAAATGATCGTGATCTATTAAACCATTAACATGGTGCTTAACATCATCGGTTAATAAAAATAATGCCGCAGGAATCGTTGCTGTTAAATTTGCCCACGAGCAATTGCCACTCATTTGTGGCTCCATAATCAAACGTCCCACTAACTTCAACCCTAATTCTTTAGGAATAGTTTGATAAATATAGTCATCCGTTTTTTTAGCGTAGAGTAAATGGCGCATTAATTGTTTTGTGAACATGCGCGGTTTCGTTAATTCGTAAAAACACACACCATGTAGGGCGTTATCTTTTTGGCGCCGATCAATAATAGCTAATATATTTTTATATTTAATCATAGCGATAGTATGGCCATTAAAATTGACCGGTAAAATTAATAATTCCTGCTCCAGTAACGCCTCAATCTGGGCGGAATTTTGATTACGATCTGTTAAATATTGCTGGTATTTAATAAGGGACTGCGCATTTTCTAGTGCATTGATGACTTGTTTTATTAAAGGAAAATAATTCTGTAAAGATTTAGCAGCATAGTTTTGTGAAAATTGACGCACTGAATAAGTGAGCAAACTCAAACTGAACTCCATGATAAACCCTTCAAAATCCAGCTCAGTAAAATAGCCTTGCGCATCAACAATATCCACACTGCCGTGCAAATCAAAGCGGTGACCCAATAATTTTAAATTGATGTAATCATAAGCAAAAGTTGAACTCGCGCCATTTTGGTAGAGCAAATCTTTTAATTCTGTTTGGTTGCGCAGCACCGCTTTGGTAATGGCGGGTTCACTATAATTGTTGTAACTGTTACTGTCCGCGCCCGCGTCTAATAAACGTCGCACCAATTCTTCATTATTGTTTTCAACAGCCCAATGCAAGGCCGTGCCGCCCACCATGTCTTTTTGGTTAGGATCCGCATTGCGTTCTAATAAAAATTTTGCGATTTCAATATTGTTAGCAATTGCCGCTTCGATTAACGGCGTAAACCCGTACTCATCAAATTGATTAATATCGGCACCTGCCAACAAGTATTGCTGCACCATATCCAAACGGCCGTTAATGATGCAATTGGCTAACGTTGTCATTGGCGTTACCTACCCGGTGTGGGCGCCGAGACATTGGCGTGTTGCAATTGCGCTTGCTTTTGCAGTATTAATTGCGCTGACTTAGCGTTAGCATCTTCATTTTCGCTTGGCTGCGGATTCACTTTTGCTTCCATGCCATCAAATTGCGCACTATTTAAGAGTGGATGACCTTGAAACTGCACGCCGTGATCACCCTTGGGTTGGTGCGGATCACGCAGTGGCATGGTCGCTTCGGCAAATTTCTGTTGTGATTCGCGCTCTGCTACGCGCCGCTCATAATCTAACCCTTCATCAAAATTGATGTGATAACCGGATTCTTGCTCATATTCGCCGGCGGCATCCAACACAAATACAGCGTCTGTGTGGGTGTTTTGCTTCAGTTCTACGTCTTGGGCTAGGCAATAAAGCTTGTCACGATAGGTTAACTCAATGTCGTATGTGCCTGCTGGAATATCCAACGTCGGTTGCGCTTGTTGGCTGGCATAGAGAGGCTCTTGATTGGCCGCCAACGCGCCTTTGCTGATGAGGCGCCAATCCAAGCCTTGTCTTAACACGCCCCCATGGCGCACCTTCAATGCCACCAAGCGGATGCGCGCTGACAAAATACCAATATTGTGGGTAACGATCATAGTTCGTATTGTACGGACCAGACCTTAAGTTTTCGTTAAGAGAGTGCTTCGGCACCCCCAGGCTTCGCAACCCATCCAAACGGTAGCGAGTAACGGAATTAATTTAACGTAATATCGGCTTCACCCGTTATAGGGTCGACAAACGATGGGCCATAAATATAAGTGTGGTTATTTAGCTGAATGGCGCTTGGCTGAATTTTCAATGACTGCGCAGTGGCATTAAAACTATACGTCAGCACGGAAGTGTTGCTAAAAACAGGCTGACTATCGCCTAATGTAGCGCCAAACTCACTTTCAGCCGTATCCTTCACCATTTGACCAACAGCGACCTCAACGGTGGAATTTGGCTTAACAATCTGTGTTATCAAAGTAAGCGGTGTCTTGTTTCTTAAACTCAGCCGCAAATGAATGCTATACGGGGTGTTGTTTTGAAAATAAACAGGGTAAGTTTTTATGGGCGCACTCGCAAACGCCATTGTGGTCATCAACCCCAAACCACTTAGTAATGCAGCTAATATTTTCATCATTCTACTCTCAGTGATTTTTCAAAAACGGCGTGTTATCGAACGGGCAATCTTGCGCTAACGCTCCCTTTTTACAAACATACACATAATTTGTTTTGTCGCCCTGCAACTGCCACTTATTCCCGTCAACAGTAGTATCTGCTGCAATGCCCGAATAAGTGGCGCGAAGGATGAACGAGCCGCCACTAGTATTCTGGTAGTTATAGAATGGTGTTTGATCTTTTACGGTAGTTTGCCCTGATTGAAACACATACACACCAGCCGTATGACTACCCGCTGCTACAGTGATTGTTAAATTCAACTGATTGTAACCTGAGCAAGTGCTATTACTAGGACTCGCCGTACAAGTTATGGTTTGCGGCGCATAACGCGGAGCTTGTGCTGCTGTCGCTAATCCCACGCTAAATAAAAGAATGGCTGATAGCGTTATTTTCAATTTTAATTGCATATTGCTTACCCGCTTTTTCACAATCCTATCATTTTAATATTAAGCCAACCTTAATGTATTTGTTCCTTTTCACGCGAGCCTTGCAGGACAAAAACTGAAGCTGTGCTAATGCCAAATGTAATTCACTAACTCGTATCTTCATTACTGACGGCATATAATCAACGTCAAAAATCATTCTGCACGTTGGGGTTTCACATGCTGGGGTTTATAAAAGGTTTTCTGCCTTGGATTCTTTACTCAATATTTAAGGGTAATACAACCCACAGTTTTATCATTGCTATTTTAATTACACTGGCTGCCACCGTTATGGTCAGCTGGCAGGAAATCAAAAAAGGTTTCATTTTAAGTTGGGTGACGCTAATTTACTTTAGCTTACTTGCAATCTGCGTGGGTTTATTTCAAGTTGAGTGGCTACAGCGGTATTCTTGGTTTGTTTCGAATGTGGTTTTAGCTGGCGTGGCTTTTGGTTCGTATATCGTACGTGTGCCGTTCACTATTCAATATGCCAAAGAACAAACACCTGAGGCATCTTGGAAACAGCCATTATTTCTTCA
>JBGTHB010000045.1:0-9329 GCA_041746415.1 Coxiellaceae bacterium
AAAAGACAATCCAATTGGTGAAGCAGAAAAGTTGGCTGCCCATCAAGAGGCATTACTGCATCGTGCGTTTTCGGTTTTTATATTTTATCGCGATGCCAACAATGAGCCTGAATTATTAATGCAGCAACGTCATGTTGATAAATACCATTGCGGCGGCTTATGGACCAACAGTTGTTGTTCGCATCCGCAACCTGGTGAAGAAACTATTGCTGCGGCCAAGCGACGTACGTTTGAAGAATTGGGTATCCACGTCGATCTCACTAAAGTGGGTGAGTTTGTGTATAAAGCGGAATTTGATAACGGTTTAACGGAGTTTGAATACGATCATGTTTTAATTGGTTTTGTAACGAGCAAAACAATTTCACCCAATGCAGCAGAAATCCAAGCGACTGAATGGATCACGCTAAGCAAACTGGCGTTAGAAATTGTGGCTAAACAGCGTGTTTTCACGCCATGGTTTTTGACTGCATTAAGTTTGTTAGAGCCAATGGTGAACCACCCTTAGGCGCTTCGCACGGCTTGATATCCACTACCAGTGGCGCTTGCTCCGTCAGTATCACTCGTGTCGCGCGAAAGAAGAGAATCCTGCCTACGTCGTATTGCGCCAAATACACAGCCGAAAGCAGCGGCAACACCAACTACCGCGAAGCATGCCCAAGCTAATGTATAGAAACCGTTTTCGTGTAGATTGAAATCTCGAAAAGTGTGCTTTGCTACTTTTTCAGCTGCAGGTAGCGGGTTAAAGGTAGCGTTGGATGAGGATTGATTAACATAGCAGGCTAATTCATCAGGTGTGCTGAAGAAGCAAGTATGTGAGCTGATTATATCAGCAGCGGCTTGAGTAGCTGCGCCTGCGCCTTTACGGGCAAAGTACATGAGATTTTCTGCCGCTAAAAATAGTATGATACCTAACATAGAAAAAATTGTGGTTACGCAAACGGCTGTGTCGGTATTTTCTCTCATTGTTGGACTCCTGGTTTAATTTCAATTGTAAATGAGGCTGATTTTAACATTTTTTCACTTAGATAAAGCTTAAAAATGGCTAAACCCAATCAATAAAAAAAACGGGATAGCGGGTAGAATGCTATCAAGGCGATCAAGCAAACCACCGTGTCCTGGCAGTAACGAGCCACTGTCTTTGATATTCGCTTCACGTTTTAAAATGCTTTCCACCAAATCGCCCATTACTGAAAAAACAACGGCGACAAATGACGCCATATTAATTTGAAAAAATGCGCGCAACGGCATTTGTTCAAAATAATAAGTGAGCGCGGTAAAAATAAACGAAATCAACATAGCAAACAACACGCCGCCAAAAAATCCTGCCCACGTTTTTTTAGGGCTGACTCGTGGGGCTAATAATTTCTTACCCCACATCTTACCGGAAAAAAACGCACCCACATCTGCGGCCACAACAATAAACAAAGCCATCAATAACCATGGTGTGCGCGTTACCAAATCAATATCACGTAATAAAAGAATAGCGTGATAACAACCCGCAAACACCACGGCACCTAATAACATTTTGACTAAAGGATACTGTAAGCCTAATGGTTTTTTGCCTCGCGCATAAACGAAAACTACGGCACAACCCCATAGCCATGCAGCTACGACAATAAAAAATAATAAGGGTAAAAATGTAATGGAGATAAGCGTAAATACCGTCACCATTACCACATACACTGCGCGTGTTAATTGGCTTTGCAATGGAATTAATCCTGCCCACTCCCAACATGCCAACAGAAGTGCCACTGCCACCACCAATTTAAAAGCAATAGACGGCAGCCATAAAATACAAATAAGCGCAATAGGCAATAAAATGAGACCGGTGATAATGCGTAGTTTAAGCATGGTGTTGTTCTGCTTGCTCGGGTGTTAAGCCAAATCGGCGTGAACGCTCGGCAAACGCAGCCAACGCATGATCAAAATCGTGAGCTGAGAAGTCTGGCCAAAATACGGAGGAGAAATAAAATTCAGTATAAGCAAATTGCCACAACATAAAATTACTAATGCGTTTTTCACCACTGGTGCGGATTAATAAATCGGGGTCAGGAAGATCACACAGGGACAACTGCTGACTGATTAATTGTTGATTAATCTGCTCCACATTCAACTCAGCGTTTTTTACTTGCTGCGCTATCTTTTTCACCGCCTGCATTATGTCCCAACGACCACTGTAATGCACCGCCAGTACCAAAATCATTTTAGGTTTACCATTGCATGCTTGCTGAGTTTTTTGGTTGGTTTTTTCGATGGTCTTTAACAGCGAAGGACTAAAATAATCATACTCACCCACTACACGCAATCCCACTTGGTGATCACATAACTTTTGACAAAACTGCTCCAAATAATCTTGAAACAACTTCATTAAAAACTCAACTTCGCTCACTGGTCGTGCGTGATTTTCAAGACTAAATGCAAACAACGTTAACACTTCAACACTGCGCTTTAAGGCGTGCTCTACAATTTTATGAACCACTTTGCCGCCAGCACGATGGCCCATGAAACGCGGTAATTTGCGTTCACGCGCCCATCGCCCATTGCCATCCATTATAATTGCGACATGTTTAGGTGATTTCATCTAACGACCCGCTACACTTCCATTAAGTCTTTTTCTTTTTCATGCGCTGTTTTATCTATTTGCGCCACAAAATCATCCGTAAGTTTTTGAACCTGTGTTTGTGCACGACGTTCATCATCTTCACTGATTTCTTTCTTTTTGACTAATTCTTTAAAATCATTATTTGCTTCACGACGAATATTGCGCACAGCCACACGCGCTTTTTCTGCTTCATCCCTTACCACTCGCGTTAAATCTTTGCGTCGCTCTTCGGTTAACGCTGGCATGGGCACACGAATAACGGTGCCAGCAGAATTAGGATTTAAGCCTAAATCGGATGTCATAATGGCTTTTTCAATTGGGGCCACCATGTTTTTTTCCCATGGTGTAATCACCAAACTGCGTGCACCTTCAACACTGATGGAGGCAACTTGATTTAATGCGGTAGGATTGCCATAGTAATCCACCATAATATGATCCAGCAAGCTAGGGTGCGCACGCCCAGTGCGTAGCTTTGTTAATTCTGTTTTGAGTGACTCCACGCATTTTTGCATGCGCTGTTTTGATTGCGTAATTGTATCGTTTACCATAATCACCTCGATGAGCTATGTTAGTGAACTAATGTCCCTTCTTGCTCGCCGCAAATAATTCGCAGCAACGCGCCGGGTTTATGCAAATTAAATACCCGAATCGGCATTTTATGATCACGGCATTGACAAAATGCCGATAAATCCATAATTTTTAATTCTTTGTCTAATGCTTCTTTATAAGTTAATTCGTTGTACATTTTAGCATTAGGATTTTTTACTGGATCTTCAGAATAAACACCGTCAACCTGTGTCGCTTTAATTACCACATCCGCGTTGATTTCAATGCCACGTAAACTGGCTGCTGAATCCGTGGTTACTAACGGATTACCGGTGCCTGCCGCAAATAAAATAATACGACCTTCGGCTAAATGATGCAGTGCTTTTTTCAAATGAAAGTGATCCGCAATACCGCTAACCGGAATTGCTGACATAATCCGCACCGCCAGCCCCAGCTTTTCAAATGAATCGCGCAACGCAAAAGCGTTCATGATGGTGGCTAACATTCCCATGTAATCACCTGTAATGCGGTTAATACCCACATCAGAAAGGGTAGTACCTCGAAAAAAATTACCGCCTCCAATAACAATGGCTACTTCAACGCCCAATTCGCTCACTTCATTAATTTCTGTTACTAAGCGATCCAATGTTTTGGGATCAATTGGGTGAGGCCCTTTACCCATTAAAGCCTCACCACTCATTTTAAGCAGTATACGTTTGTAGACTGGTTTTTTTGACATCGTGTCTTAACCCTTAATTTGCGCCATTACTTCAGCGGCAAAATCTTGCTCTTCAACTTCAATGCCTTCGCCTAGCTCAAAACGCTCGAATCTCAGCACTGTCGCTTTTTTTTCTTTTAATAACTGACCCACTGTTTGATCGGGATTTTTAACAAAACCCTGATCAACGAGTGAAACCTCTTTAAGAAACTTACTTACGCGACCTTCTATCATTTTTTCAATGATGTTGTCCGGTTTGCCTGTTTCTTTGGCTTGCGCGGTAAAAATTTCTTTTTCTTTTGCAATCACTTCAGCCGGTACACCAGCAGCAGAAATGGCTAATGGATTTGATGCAGCAATATGCATGGCTACATCACGCGCTAAAGCTTCATCCACCACATCTAATGCCACTAACACACCAATGCGGTTACCGTGACAATACTGCCCAACCATATTTGCTTCTAATTTTGCAAAGCGGCGCGCTTGAATGTTTTCACCAAGCTTACTCACTAATTGTGTGCGCCACTCTTCAAACGTTTTTGCGGACTTGGCAGGTGCAAGAGCTAATGCAGCTGCAATGTCGTTAGCTTCGTTATGCAAAATCGCTTGTGCTAACTCATCACTAAACGCCACGAAGTTTTCGTCTCGTCCCACAAAATCCGTCTGGCAGTTCACTTCAAGCAATACCGCCGTTTTATTATCTGGCGCCATAGCAATGGCAATCCGACCTTCGGCTACTGTTTTTCCAGCTACCTTTGCGGCTTTTGCCTCGCCTTTTTTACGTAGCAGATCCACGGCTGCACTAAAATCATTACCCGTTTCTTCTAAGGCCGCTTTGCAAGCCATCATGCCCGCTTGTGTTTGTTCACGTAATTTTTTTACATCTGCTGCGCTAACGCTCATGCCGACTCCCCTGTTGCTTTTGTTTGTGCTTTTTTAACAGTGGTTTTTTTAGTAACGCTTTTTTTAGTAACGGTTTTTTTAGCCGCTGGCTTTTTAGTTTCTGTTGCTTGCGCTTCTGACTTTTCAGCCGGTGCTTTTTTCACACTAGCAGCCACTTTTGCTTTCTTGGTAACAATTTTCTTGGGCACTTCTTTTTCTGCTGCGGCTTGCTTTGGCTTTTCTTTTTCTTCTTTGGCTTTAGCCAATGCCATTTCGCTTTGTGCTTGCAAGATCACATCAGCTAACGCTTTGCAGTAAAAACGAATGGCGCGCACTGCGTCATCGTTACCTGGAATAGCCATCTCAATCCCTTCTGGATTGGTGTTCGTGTCCACGATACCAACCACGGGAATGCCTAACCGTTTTGCTTCTTGAATCGCGATTTTTTCTTGACCCACATCTATCACGAACAACACATCGGGTAAACCACCCATGTTGCGCACACCAGACAAGTTAATGTGTAATTTGTCGCGTTCGCGTACCAATTGCAGCGCTTCTTTTTTGGTGATGCCTTCAAGGTATTCTTGATCGGCTAATTTTTCTTCGATTGTGTCTAAACGCTTAATGGATTGACGAATCGTTTTGTAGTTCGTCAACATGCCGCCCAACCAACGGTGATCAACATAAGGCATGCCGCAACGCGTAGCCTCTTCACGCACCACTTCACGTGCGGCTTGTTTGGTGCCAACAAACATGACTCGGCCGTTTTTAGCGGCAATGCGATGCATAAACAATAACGCATCACGAAAACGCGGCAATGTTTCTTCTAAATTAATGATATGAATTCTTTGGCGAACACCGAAAATGTAAGGTGACATTTTGGGGTTCCAGTAACGTGTTTGATGTCCAAAGTGAACACCCGCCTCTAACATTTGGCGCATCGAAATATTAATACCCATATTTTTCTCCGGGTTAGTCCTCCACCTGCCCCGAACGATCAACCCTGTGGGCACCCGATCGCCAGTAATTAGCCGGTGTGAGTAGTTTAGTTTGATTAACAACAATGCGTTGCTAATTTGAGCCAGCACTTATACCATAAGTGGCTAATTTCAACAAGGTAAGGCGCGATGGTAGCGATCAAAACCCCTGAAGAATTTAACAACATGCGTGCCGCGGGCCGAGCCGCAGCAGAAGTACTTGAAATGATAGGTGACTACGTCAAACCTGGCGTGACCACAGATGAACTCAATGACATCTGCCATCGTTATATCACTGAAACACAAGGCAACATTCCAGCGCCACTAAACTATCATGGCTTTCCTAAATCCATCTGCACTTCTGTTAATCACGTGGTCTGCCATGGCATCCCCGCTGAAAAACGCCTCAAAGAGGGCGATATCATTAATATTGATGTCACGGTGATTAAAGATGGCTTCCATGGCGATACCAGCAAGATGTTTAGCGTGGGTAAAATAGCGAAGCACGCCGATCGCTTAATGAAAATCACTCAAGAGTGTTTGTACCTGGGTATCGAAATGGTTAAACCGGGGGTGCATTTAGGCGATATTGGTGCTGCTATCCAAGCTCACGCTGAAAAAAACAATTACTCCATTGTGCGAGAGTATTGCGGTCACGGTATCGGACGCATCTTTCATGAAGCCGATTTGCAAGTACTGCACTATGGTCTGCCGGGCACCGGCTTAGCGTTGCAAGAAGGGATGACTTTTACCATTGAACCGATGGTCAATGCCGGCAAACGCCACGTCAAATTGCTCAACGATGGTTGGACAGTTGTAACCAAAGACCGACGCCTTTCAGCGCAATGGGAGCACACCATGGGTGTGACGGCAACTGGGGTAGAGGTGTTTACTAAACGGGCGGATGAGTCTTTTTAAATAAATCCGCTGATTCAATAAAGAAATAAATAAGACCATCGATCAGGAAGGGAAATAGATTTGGCTCTCATCAGGAGCTTCTTTGAAAGACTTATGTATTTTTTTAGTTGCATATCACATCAAACCCCAAGCCTTTTTTCTTGAGTCCTTCAATAATAAGCGGCAACGCGGCAACAGTTTGCTGACGATTTTTGGGGCCATCGTGCAATAAAATATCGTAACCGGAATGGGTATTGTTAATCACCCAGCTCGCTAGTTTTGCCACGCCAGGGCGATTGTAATCAAATGAATTTAAATCCCACATAATCACTTGCATGCCATGGGCACGAATAAAATTGCGCACGTTTGTATTGGATAAACCAAACGGTGGTCGCACACATAATGGAGTTTTACCAATAGTGGCGTGCACGATTTTATTTACACCAAGTATTTGATACTTATATTGGCTGGCTGCAATTTTAGTAAGCATCGGATGGGTCATGGTGTGATTGGCAATCACATCACCACTGTCATTAATCAATTTTAACAACTGCGGATAGCGTTTGGCGAAACCGCCAATCACAAAAAACACCGCATGAATATGGTAGTGATTTAACACCTCAATTATTTTTGGTGTGTCGATTGGGTTAGGTCCATCATCAAACGTTAACACCACGCTGCCTTTATTGGGCTTTACTTTTATTTGCTCTAATGGCTTAGAAAAAATGACTAATGAAAAAATAAAGCCAAACACCACAACAAGTAATTTCATATCCTGCTTCCTTTGCAAACACCTAACGAGTAGCCATTATATACTGCTCACTATCACAGCAGCGAATAATGTTTCTAGCAGGACTTTCGCATTTAGCGGAAAGTCCTAGCCAACGCTTGTGACGCACTTGTGATGACACAAAGGAAGCGGCAATTTACCAGCCCGTTGCTTCTGCCACTTTCTTGCCAATCTCAGCCGGCGACTCCACAGTAAACACACCCGCCGCTTGCAATGCTTTGAATTTTTCTGCTGCTGTGCCTTTGCCACCTGCAATAATTGCGCCAGCATGCCCCATGCGTTTTCCGGCGGGAGCGGTTACACCCGCAATATAGGAAATAACCGGTTTGGTTACATTATCTTTAATAAATGCGGCCGCGTCTTCTTCTGCATTACCGCCAATTTCCCCAACCATTACGATGGCTTCAGTTTGTTCGTCTTGTTCAAACAACGCTAAGATATCAATAAAATTGCTACCTGGAATTGGATCACCACCAATACCCACGCAAGTGCTTTGACCAAAACCAAGTTCCGTAGTTTGATTTACGGCTTCATAAGTTAACGTGCCTGAACGCGACACAATACCAACTTTACCTGGCTTATGAATGTGCCCTGGCATAATACCAATTTTGCATTGTCCTGGCGTAATCACACCTGGACAGTTTGGCCCAATCATACGTACATCAGGGTGCTGATTTAAATAGGCTTTCACTTCGAGCATGTCCAACACAGGAATGCCTTCTGTGATGCAAATCACTAATTTAATACCAGCATCAATTGCTTCAATAATTGAATCTTTGCAAAATGGTGCGGGAACAAAAATCACACTTGCCTCAGCGCCTGTTTTGTTAACCGCGTCTGAAACACAATCAAAAACAGGCAATCCTAAATGTTTTTGACCACCTTTGCCGGGTGTTACTCCGCCCACAAATTTTGAACCATATTCTAAGCCATGTTCAGTATGCAGTGTGCCTTGTTTACCAGTAAATCCTTGTGTGATAACTTTAGTTTGTTTATCAATTAAAATACTCATTACTTACTTTCTCCAACAATCTTTGTACGGTCGTATTAAACAGCAGCCTTCGCTACTTCAACCACTTTCTTTGCTGCATCAGCAAAACCCGCAGCCGCTATAATATTTAAACCACTATCCGCCAGTTTTTTAGCGCCAAGCTCAGCATTATTTCCAGCTAAGCGCACCACCACAGGTATATCCAATTTGGTATCTTGCACTGCGCCAATAATGCCATCAGCAATTAAATCACAGCGCACAATGCCACCAAAAATATTTACCAAGATGGCTTTAACATTTTTATCGGACACAATAATTTTAAACGCTTCGGTAACGCGTTCTTTTGTCGCACCGCCACCCACGTCTAAAAAGTTTGCGGGATTACCGCCATTTAATTTGATTAAATCCATTGTTGCCATTGCCAAACCAGCACCATTTACCATGCAACCAATATCACCATCTAAGGCAATGTAATTTAATTGAAATTGTTGGGCGCGATTTTCACGTTCATCTTCTTGCGATGAGTCACGCATTTCGCGTAAAGAAGCTTGACGAAATAGCGCATTATCATCAATAACAATTTTACCGTCTAAACAAATTAAGCTGCCTTCTGCCGTTAATACGAGCGGATTGATTTCAAGCAAGGACAAATCCTTGCTGACAAACATATTATAAAGACCGGTCATCAACTTAGTGAAATCACGCATTAAGTTTGTGTCTAAGCCCAATGCAAAAAAAAGTTCACGACATTGAAACGGCTGCAATCCCACTAATGGGTCTACCGTCACTTTAAGAATTTTTTCCGGTGTTTCATCAGCTACCTTTTCGATTTCCACACCACCTTCTGTGGATGCCATGAAAACAATACGTTGCGAAGCACGGTCTATTACTGCTCCTAAATACAATTCTTGTTTAATATTTGAAGG
>JBGTHB010000046.1:0-9976 GCA_041746415.1 Coxiellaceae bacterium
ACGTAACGCATGTTTTTCACTATAAAAAACGTAATGTACCTGATCCGATGCGGCGTTCATTTTAGCAAGATTTGCATCAATACTGCCAACTTTACCGAGCAACTCATCAGGAGGCTTCTGGTTTTTTCTTGGTCGCCATAACAAAGACAACTTAAAGAAAAATAGTTAGCTAACTGCATCTAAACAGCCTGAAGTGTCACAAAAGTGCAGTATTTCAGGGTGGAAAATACGGCTGTAACTAACTGACTTTAAACAACATGAAAGTGCACGAACTGCAAGAAGTGTTTGAGGTATTTTGCCATATAAAACAAAAAGTTGCATTTTTGTATGCTCCTATCTTAAAATCCCTCGAGAAGTAATTCTCGTGCCGGTTCGACTCCGGCCCCGGGCACCAAGTACTGCATAAGATTCATGATTTGCTCGTGCCCCTGTACGCGCAGCGTACGTAAGGGTACCCCGGGCACCAAGATCTGCAGAGATAATAAATTTCTAAATAAGTAAATCGGGCTATAAGTGAAGCCAAGTTGCTTGGGACGCTGTACGCGCAGTGTATATAAAGGTAGCCCGGGTACTATACTTAATCTTTACAATTGCGAAGAACGTAATGACACGGTAATCCAGCTCTAACCTCTTGTTTTTTAAAAATTTGACCAAATACAGTTTGTGTTGATCTAGCAAAATTGAAATGGAGAGGTTGTGAAAGAAGAGTCTGTTCAAGCTGTAGCTCTTATTGGGGCAGGCTATTCTAAAAATTTCGGGTACCCACTGACAAAAGATCTGAATCAATTTTTACGGAAAAGATTAGAGGGGTAGACTAAAAATGGGTTTTTACCTGAAGAAGTTGCTAATAAATTTATAAGATTGGCTGATAGTTATTTTAAGTTGGGTAAAAGTTTTGAAGATCTTTATAGTGAGATTTTTCATCAAAATTATTTTCATGGTTTTAAAAAATATTTACCTAATATCAGGTGGTGTCTTCTAAGAAGCATACCTGATGCTCTTGAGTCTCCATTAATACGACAAGAAATATATCATCCTATTAAAAAAGTACTGCAAAAAATTATAGGTTTAAAAGGTTTAATTTTTTCTTTAAATCTTGATCTTTTGATTGAATCACAGTTTATGACTGTGAAAAATAGAGAGTTGTTTTATTTTATGGAAGATCTCTATTTCGATTCTGGATTGGTTTCTAAGTTTATTCTTCAATTGCAGCGCCGCGAACTACCTTCGCAGATGCATATAAAAAAACTTTGTGAGAATGGCATTCAAATACCTAATTCCTCAGTTTTAGTTAAGTTACATGGTAGTTTGGGCTGGTTTTTTCCAAGAGAGAGTTTAGAGCATGGTGCTATAAGTAGTGTGAAAAGAGAGTATGACAATGTGGCAATTTGGGGCACTGATGATAAAAGCAAAAGGATGGAAAAATTTAGGCAAGACTGCCTTCATTGGAGTTGTAAAATCCCAGTTATTGCAAAGAGATTTTTTGTGTTTGATAATGTCTGTGGCATGCAATAGCTAGATACAAGAGTGTGTGGTGTGAATATGTCTTTATTTGATAGATTCGATAAACGATCCTTCCCGGAAATGATTTATTTTATACAAATTGTTACAGTTACTGGGCGGTTTGTTTTTTTCTTGTTTTATTGGGCGGCAACTGACGGAAAGTTGAGACGCTTGGAAAGCGCAGAAAGTAGCTTATCAAATTATCAAATTCCGCCTGGAGAGATCGACACAGTGAGCGATTTTTATAAGCTTTTTCAATTTACACTTGATGGAAGATTAAAGTACCTTGTGCCATTACTTACTCTGTCTGTGATTTCACTTGTGGCATTTATTGCCTTTAATATAATAATTCTGACACCTACTTGTAACTATGTAGGTATTTCTGATGTTAGAAAAAAAATTGTAGGCTGTTTTAATCCGGACGAGGACGATCAAATTAGATTGTGGCGACCGAATAATTCTTTTTCAGAAGTAAAGGCACGACTTGGGCGATTTTTACTAATGACACCTGTGTTTTTATTTAGTGTAAGTGTTTCAGTTTTAGCAGCCATGTTGTCATTATATGCAGCGCCTATAAATAAAGATCATGTTTTGAATTCACTATCTGCTTTTTCGCTCTGCAGTGATAACGCATTACCCTATGAGTGTGGATCTATTCTTGCTAACGACTATCCGACACCATTTAATATGACGATATGCCAGCCATTTGCAGCAGCTTATTGTGAAAATGAGGTTGGGTTTAATATGGTGACTGCAATTATTAGTGCCATTATAGAGGGAGTGACTGCCACAACAGTGGGGCTTTCTTTAGTTTATTTTGCCTATGCAGCTTGTAAAAGCTGGGTATCAAGCCAGAGGCAAGATGTCGGTGGCTACCAAGCTGCTGTTTTATGACAGCAATGGTGTTTTCAGAAGAGAAATGTGTATTAGGTGTTGTGAGTTATTTAAACTATGCCTTATTTCTAAATAAGGGCGTTTATGAATGTAAAAGGTATCCATCACTGTGAAATTTTAGTAACGGATTTAGAACGCGCGCTGCATTTTTATAAGGAAACTCTAGGTTTAAATGAAATTCATAATCCAGCGACATTTTCAGGGTCTAGGTGGTTGCAACTTGGTAAGCAGCAACTGCATCTAACGTATCATCCAGGAGAGCATGCCAGTAACATAAGGCATTTTGCTATAGAAGTCGATAATCTCGAAGAACACAAAAATCAACTAAAAAAATCATCTGTTACGATTCATGATGCTGTGTCTATCCCTGGTGTCAAACGATTTTTTATTTATGATCCATTTGGTAATCGTATAGAGTTTGTTGAGCTGGCCAATTGCATGTTAAATCAAAATGAACTCACTATGAATTTGGCGAAAGATATTTTCTTGAGTGGTGATCAAGTGGATTTAAAGCCGATGCGGACATCGCATCTGAATGGTCTTTATGCGGTGGGTAAAGAGTCTACGATTTGGCAATGGATGTCGCGGGATAAATTTTCATCAAAACAAGACGTTGAAAATTGGATTCAAGAAGCAATAAGTAAATATAACGAAATACCATTTACTATTTTTCATAAGACGGATCAAAAAATAATTGGTAATACACGTTTTATTAATATTGATCCGAATAATAAATCGCTCGAGATTGGTTATAGCTGGCTGCACCCAGATTACTGGCATTCGGGTGTTAATGTAGAATGTAAATATTTATTGCTCGACTATATTTTTGAAACACTCAAATACAATCGGGCGCAATTAAAAACAGATATTCGAAATATACGCTCTCAGAAGGCAATTGAAAAACTAGGTGCAACTAAGGAAGGTGTATTGCGTTCAAATAGGATTATAAAAAACGGATACCGGCGTGATTGCGTTTATTACAGCATTCTGCTCGAAGAATGGCCCGCTATAAAGTCGCATTTAATAAATATATAAATGTGACGATCAAGGTATGATTTAGTAAAAGTGTCTTATTGCGCCAAGATCTGCATAGATAATACATTTCCCAATGTAAGCGAGGAGATAACCACATGTAGATAAATCCCCGCCTACCAAAGATCAAAAGTGCTTGGGAGTATCTCTACTATACAGTTACAGCAAAGTCTAAGTTAGCGCAGGTTTCTATAGACCCTATCGCGAAAAATAGCGCGCTACAACATTTTGAGTTTCTTCGTCTTCAAAAAAAGCATTTGGATTAAATTCGCTTCGCCATTGCCTCCATTCTAGTTTTAATTTAGT
Organism: Coxiellaceae bacterium; assembly: GCA_041746415.1. Lineage (GTDB taxonomy): Bacteria > Pseudomonadota > Gammaproteobacteria > Coxiellales > Coxiellaceae > JBGTHB01. The sequence goes on from JBGTHB010000046.1 coordinate 3,736, forward strand.
TGGGCAAAAAGCTCCACCTGGAGCAACGAGCTCACTACCATAATATTTTAAGAGCTGAGCCTCAGCAAAAGAAAATAACTTAGCCATAATCTTGGCTAGGGCATTACTGAATTTGGCGACTCCACCATTCGTATAAGTCATAGAGTCAGTCGAAATGACTGGCTTTAATAGCTCTAGTAAAGGCTCGTGTGCTAAGTGGTAATCTCTAGACTCTAGTGCCGTTTTAAGTGTTTCAATGTTGTTTTGATTTGCTTGCATACTTTGAGCATGCAATACGTTCCTAGCATAAAATAAAATAATAAAACATGTTAATGGAATTGGGGTGTAGAAGCTGGCAAGAAATCTGCTTTCCCAATTTAAATTCGTGTATGCTGCAAAAATTTCGGATAAGGTAAAACTCATAAAAGTGCTCAAAAATAAAAACACTGTCATCGTCATCGCTTTAGTGCTCATTACAGCATGGCAGCGCATATTCCTTTCAAGTTCCGAGAGCGTCTCAAGTATCGGCTCGCGCAGAAGATCAATTTTTATATTTATAGGCAATGAAGAAGCTTGAAAAATTTTACTCGCCGCCCCTGTATCAGTGTCATTACCATCTTGCTCTTCGAGCATAAATAGAGCCGGGTCATGCTCGCCACGATTAACTACTTTTTTAAGTGCCACAAACAAACCAGTGTGAGATAAAGCGTATTGGTTTTTATTAAGATGGCATGCCGCCAATAAATTTAGAATAGTTGCGGCATCACAGTATGTTGCGATCTCGAAAGCAGTACCAAAGTTTGCAAAAATATCTGCAGCCCGCCTGGATGAGAAAATAGATCTATCTCTGACTACACGTCTTTGAGCCTCCATTTCATCGACGGCTTGATCATTGTTAACCCCTGAGGATAACGTACCGTAATCCCTTAATAATGGCTCCCTACCTTCCTGACTTGAGCGGAGTAAATTACTTCGATATGAATGAGTTGAACGCATTTATTTATTATTCCCAATTATTTAGAGATGCTACCTTTACTTTATTATTTTCAATGATAATAGCTTAGCTCGTCCGCATCATAGCAACAGGAGCTTAATTGTTACTTAAATTCAGCAGTAATTTTTCAATATTTGGCAGCTCGGTTAAAATGGTGTTGAGGTAGGTCAAAGGCTCGATTTTATGGGCAATGGCGGTTCGGATTAGGCTCATATGGGCACATAAAGCTTTAGCGCCTGGTATGGATGCGGCGAATAAGAAGCTCTTTCTTATGATGACAAAGGGCTTTATTTGTTGCTCAGTGAGGTTGTAGTCAATTTCCAATAAAATCACCTTTTTATCGGGCGGCCCGCCGCGAAAGCAATACACATAGGATTTTTTGTTGGGTAATCGCCAGACTCTTTTAACACTTGCAGGCTAGTCGCATCCATCGCTGCGATATCATAATCCACGATCTGATCTTTCATTAAATTAATCACGGGTTGAATTTTTGGCGCTAAATCAATGAGCCATTGCGCCATGGTGCGTCTTGAGATGTTAACGCCATAGCGTTGCTTAAACTGTTTTTCTAAATGATAAAGCGGTTGGCGATCCACAAATTTACTGACCTTTACAATCGCGAACTAAACCAAATCAATTTATGCCTACAAAAATGCAATCTATTGACACTCCATTAAGCCAAAGCTCTTAAAAATGAGCATCGTCGATTTGGTTACGCAACCCCTAATATTAGTTTAATTATTTAAAGCTACCATGAACAGATAATTTAGAAGCAGAGGTAGATTTATGCGTGGATTATTTAGTGACATTAACTCAAGCGAACAAAGTGGTCTTTACGCTCCATTAATTTCACCAAATTAGCAGCGCGCCGCATATGGCGCTACTGACGAACAAAAAGTTACCCCTGAAAGTTCTTATCCACCTACGCCAAAATTCACGCTCCGGGACCTGACTGGCACAAAACATGGCCCATCAGAAATTATAATTCCTTATCTTAACTTCACCGACTTACTAAATTTATGCCGTGCTCTTGCGCCTCTTCCACTAAAATCATTGCATGGATTATCTGTTGAGTTGATTTGGAAGCAATTGCAGCTAAAAGCTAACGCAATTTTAGGCACGGAAAATAGTGCGGTAGCTTTGTGCTCAGCAGAAGTATTCGACTCGCTTAACAAGGCATTTTTATTAGCTGAATTGAATAAAAAATTAATTTACTTAACAGAAAAAACTCCAGCAAATAAACATATTCGTCACTACGTTCCGATACTTGGTTTTCTTGCTGTTGCGTTAGTGTTATCTATCTTGAGTATCTTGAATATCTTGAATGCCTCAAATATTATCTATACATCTATTCTGTGGTCATCCCTTGGCTTATCAATAAGTTCTACATGTATACTCAACTTTCGGTATGAATTAAGAAAAAAACTTATTCTTAAAATATGTTCCGCAAAGGATGTATTAACAAGCAATGATTCGTTTGCAGTAGCGTTGAACAGAATTGCTCCTCTCTTGTTAGAGCTCAATATGAATTATTACCAAAATCTAAAAGATTATTGTCTGCAGCTAACACAAGCGTTAACCGAAAAAATTAATTTGATTCGTGAACAAGCGACAGTAAAAGCACAAACGCAACAAAGAGAATGCAAACCCGATGTGATAATTGAAATAAGACCAAATCGCTCTTATTACGCTAATGAAATTGTGTCTTCAATCCTGCAACCGTATTTGACCACGCTAATACTCTTTAACCAAAAATCTTCAGCCGTCATTTCGCCATTGTTGGAACAGCTTATTCACTCTACTAAAAAATTATTGGATCGGCCCTGGTTTGACTTAGCCCAAAACGAATTCTGTAATTCGTTGGCAGCCGCGCTTAATAAAATTCCAAATACCCCAACTCCAGTTTTTCAAAACCACGCCTTATCAACGACTTTTCCCGTAACCACAACACCACTGAGACATGTTGCTGACCCGACAAGAAATTTAGCACCATTGGATGTGTCTGAAGAAAAAATTAATCGGCTATGCGAAGATCCTGAAGTTCAAGAGGTCACTGAAAAATATTTTAGTAAGTACCGTTTTTCTGCAGCCGCAGGTTAATTTTAGTCTGTGCTCTGTATAAGCATAGCGCTCATTACCTAGGAACTTCCCGAATGCGCAATAGCGGCCCGCCGTGAAAGCAATACACGTAGGATTTTTTGGTGGGTAATCTGCCAGGCTCTTTTAACACTTGCAGGCTAGTCGCATCCATCGCTGCGATATCATAATCCATGATCTGATCTTTCATTAAATTAATCACGGGTTGAATTTTTGGCGCTAAATCAATGAGCCATTGCGCCATGGTACGTCTTGAGATGTTAACGCCATAGCGTTGCTTAAACTGTTTTTCTAAATGATAAAACGGTTGGCGATCCACGAATTACTTGACCTTTACAATCGCGAACTAAACCAAATCAATTTATGCCTACAAAAATGCAATCTACTAACACTCTATTAAGCCAAAGCTCTTAAAAATGAGCCACTGTCGATTTGGTTACACATGGTTAAACAGCCTCTAAATATTAGTTTAATAATTTAAAGCTACTATGAATAAATAGTTTAAGAGCAGGGGTGGATTTATGGGTAGGTTATTTAGTGGCATTGATTCAAGCGAACAAAAACGTGGTCTTTACGCTCCATTAATTTCATCAAATCAGCAGCGCGCCGCATATGGCGCTACTAACGAACAAAAAATTGCTCCTGTAGGTTATTTACCTACGCAAAAACCCACACTCCAGAATCTACTCGGCACAAGACATGGCCCATCAGAAATTATGATTCCTTATCTAGGCTTCACCGACTTACTAAATTTATGCCAAGCTCTTGCTCCTCTTCCACTAAAATCTTTGCATGGATTGCCTGTTGAGTTGATTTGGAAGCAATTGCAGCTACAAGCTAACGCAATTTTAGGCACGGAAATCAGCGCTGCAACTTTGTGTTCAGAAAGAACTTTTGAGCATTTGTATTTGTCAAACCAAGAAAATCGCATAGAGCTAGCGAATCAGTTAGAACATTGGTGGTTGCGTTCTTATGGGTATAGGTATGCTTCCAATCTCTTCCCAATGATATTGGTTTCTGTAGGGTTTTCTGGAATACTTGCTGCTATCTTCCTAGTGATTGGCGTGGTGTTGGCGTCGCTACCATCTCGTGAGCACATTCTAAATTATTATGTGCCCATAACAACTCTTTTATGGTTGGGTGCAGTTGGCTGGTTGTGTAAGATAATTAAATATATATTTGTGCGTGATAATACGGCTATTCAAATACAAGAGGCTAAAGAAACAATAGCATGTTTTCATGAACACTCATTTACCTCGGTTTTTAATTCACTAGAGTCGCCAATTTTTCCTAGAATTGAGTTTACTTCCTACCAAAAACTAAAAGATTATTATCTGCAGCTAACACAAGCGTTAACTGAAAAAATTAATTTGATTCGTGAACAAGCGAGAGTAAAAGTACAAGAACAACAAAGAGAGTGCAAACCCGATGTGATAATTGAAATAAGACCAAATCGCATTTATTGCGCTGATGAAATTGTGTCTTCAATCCTGCAACCATATTTAACCACGCTAACGCTCTTTAGCCAAAAATCTTCAGCCGTCGTTTCGCCATTGTTGGAACAGCTTATTCGCTCTACTAAAAAATTATTGGATAGGCCCTGGTTTGACTTAGCCCAAAGTGAATTCTGTAATTCGTTGGCAGCTGCGCTTAATAAAATTACAAATACCCCAACTCCAGTTTTTCAAAACCACGCCTTATCAACGACTTTTCCCGTAACCACAACACCACTGAGACATGTTGCTGACCCAACAAAAAATTTAGCACCATTGGATGTGTCTGAAGAAAAAATTAATCGGCTATGCGAAGATCCTGAAGTTCAAAAGGTCACTGAACAATATTTTAGTAAGTTCCGTATTTCCGGAGCCGCAGGTTAATTTTAGTCTGTGCTCTGTATAAGCATAGCGCTCATTACCCAGGAACTTCCCGAATGCGCAATAACAGTGAAGCTAAAGCGTGGTTAGGGTGATAAATTACAGCAACATCTTAACACTCACTGCCAACGCAAAATGCCTTTCATCAGAAAGCGAACGGCATTTTATGGCGTCTTTTTCTGTCATAATCACATGTCGGTCTAAATCAATACTCGACTTTAGAAAAAGCGTGGTGATCTGGAAATGGTTTTTCAATAAATTCAATTCCCATGGTGCGTAATGTAGTAAAAAATCGATTAGGGTTACCAATTCCGCACACGGCATAGATTTTTTTTGATTTAATTTTTTCAATTGAAACAGTTAATTTTGAATCCATAATTAAATAAATCCGCTCGGGTTGTAATTTGAAGTCAACGCCGTTAACCAGAATAGAGTTTATTTTTATGTATAACGACGTATATTGAAACAATAATAACTAATGCCACTACAAGGAGGTTTAACCAAAGGATGTGCGGTAAATTTAGGTCTAGATTGAACATTGATAAAAAGGCCCCGGTATTTTTAAAACAATTACATTTTAAATTCAACCCAAGTAACTTTGTCAAACAAATTCTCATAACTATAATTCTCGTTACCGACTTGATTTATTTAGGAATATAGCTTGCTAGCCTATCGGCCATAGCCTTGAACCTTAAGAAAAAATTATCTTCGTTTTTACCTGAAAAATACGCAAGCCCTGTATTGCTAAGGGGAATTCATTTGGTCAAGAATGGGTGTCTTAAGTAAATTCAAAGGATTCTTTAGCGTAAGGAAAAATCAAGGAATGATCAGTATGGATTGGGATTACAGGTGAAGTAGTTAGGTGAATAATGAGAAGTCATTTTATTTCGCGTAAATGGTTAGGTGCGTGGTTAAAAAAATCAGATGTCGATACAGAAATATCGGCAGAAGACAATGCGCGGTTGCATTTTAAAAGTCGAGCGGTACCTCTTCAAACTGAGCGTGGAAAAAATTTAGTAAACAACCATGAGGCACGTTGGTATGGCCCAAAAATTGTTTTTAACAATTTTTATCCCATTGCATTATTAATGTTAATGATACGTGATCTTGCTATTTATCAGCAATACCCCGGAGATCGTTATGGAAATACAATTGGTGATATTTTTTTAGGAACTTCACCAAACCAAAACACATGGAGCGCCCATTTTGGAAAAAGTAAAATTTATTTGCCAAACGAGAATTATTGGCTTACAACGTTTTTTCTCGCTATCGGCGCGCCTCTAATTTTAAGTGCTTA
>JBGTHB010000047.1:0-8544 GCA_041746415.1 Coxiellaceae bacterium
GAAAAAATGTGGTTTGAAATACATCACGCGCAATTATCGCTCACGTTTTGGTGAAATTGATCTAATTATGTTAGACAAAAGCTGCTTAGTGTTTGTCGAAGTGCGTTTTCGTCACGATAATTCCTATGGCAGCAGCCTTGAAACCATAACCGCCACCAAACAAAAAAAACTGATCAAAACCGCCAGGTGCTTTATTGGCGCACATGCGCGTTTTCAATCCCATTGCTGTCGCTTTGATGTAGTTGGCTTGAGCCGTATGCTGCATCCAGTCTGGATTAAAAATGCATTTACGGTACAATAGTTGTCACTCTTTAAGGAGATCTAATGGTTATTACTGAGCGTGTAAAAGCGCACTTTAAAAAGAACATCGAAACAATGCAGCTTGCCTCACAAGCGCTGGCCGAAAAAATTGCGGTTGCTGCCAAAATGATGGCGGTATGTCTCATTAATAACCATAAAATTCTAGCGTGTGGTAATGGTGGTTCAGCGGCAGATGCCCAGCATTTTTCAGCAGAATTGTTGAACCGCTTTGAAACCGAAAGGCCGCCATTAGCTGCTATTGCTTTAACCACTGACAGCTCAACGTTAACTTCTATCGGCAACGATTACAGCTTTGATTTGGTGTTTTCCAAACAAGTCAAGGCGCTGGGCCAAGCACAAGATATTTTACTGGCTATTTCCACCAGTGGTAATTCTGAGAATGTGATCCAGGCTGTTCATATGGCGCATAATAATCAGATGCAAGTTATTGCACTTACTGGCAAAGATGGTGGTAGGATCGGCCAAATTTTAGAGGTGGGTGATATAGAATTGCGTGTGCCTGCTAACACTACTTGCCGCATTCAAGAAGTGCATTTGCTAATATTGCATTGTTTGTGCGATGCTATTGACCAACAATTATTTGCTACTGAAGAGGTTGCCGTTCTGTGAAAAGAATGATTACTTGTTTAATTTTAGTTTACACACTCAGTTTATCTGGATGTGTTGTGCCTGTGTTTATTGCTGGTGCGGCGGCGGGCGGCGCGGTTATTTATGACAAGCGTAGCGTTAAAACAATGGGAGAGGATCAACAAACGTATCAGTATGCGCAACGTTGGCTGAATGAAGACCCCGTATTAAAAGATCACTCACATATTGTTGTCGCTGTTTTCAATCATGTCGCTTTATTGATTGGACAAGCACAAACGCCTGAGATTCGTGACCGTGCCTATCAAATCCTCGTGCAAGTGGCAAAAAAATTTCCGATCAGCCGTATATATAATGAAATTACTATTGCGGGAAATACTACTTTTGTGCAGCGTTCCAATGATTCTTGGGTTACCACAAAAGTCAGAACCGCCTTGCTAGCGAAAAAAGGGCTGGCGTCCAACAATATAAAAGTGATTACTGAAAACAGTGTGGTTTATTTGATGGGTGACATTGGCCGTAGCCAGGCAAAATTAGCCGCTGATGCAGCGCGACGTGTACAGGGCGTACAAAAAGTGGTGAAAGTGTTTACCTATGACTAGCGCTAATATCATACATACTATTGCGTTGGTTATTATTCCGTTATTGTTTGCCATTACGTTGCATGAAGCGGCGCATGGTTGGGTGGCGATGAAGCTGGGTGATAAAACAGCGTTATTAATGGGCCGCGTCACATTGAATCCTGCTAAGCACATTGATCCTATGGGCACAGTTATTTTGCCTATTGCTATGCTGATTTTGAGTCATTTTACCTTTGCGTTTGGTTGGGCCAAGCCCGTTCCTGTCACCTGGCAGAATTTAAAAAATCCCCGCCGTGACAAAGCATTAGTGGCTTTAGCTGGTCCTGGTGCAAATTTACTGATGGCAGTTATATGGGCCGTGGTGGCAAAAGTGGCTTTTATTTATCACCCCCACGAGCTAGCTAACTTTTTTTATTTAATGGGAATGTTTGGCATCACCATAAACATAGTTTTAATGTTGTTGAATTTAATTCCTTTGCCGCCTTTGGATGGCTCTCGCGTTGTGTCCAGTTTGCTACCGCCACGAACTGCCGCAACCTATGATCGCATTGAGCCTTATGGTATTTGGATATTGTTGGGGCTATTGGTCTTTGGTGTGCTGGGTAAAATACTTTTACCTCCGGTGGCATACCTTACGATTATTATTCGAAATTTATTTGGCTTGTGAGTTAAGAAAAGGGCTTAAACAGGCGCTTAAAAATTATTTCACAACCTTTAAACTAGGCTTGCCTTTTTTAGTTGTGGTTGGCGTTGTTGGCGGGGTATCAACAGGGTCACCACTATCGCCCTTATCTTCTTCGTTAAACACCATGCCTTTGCCATTTTCAAATGAATAAATGGCCATTACTGCAGAGATTGGGATAAACACATGAAACGGCACGCCTTTAAAACGTGCATCAAACTCAACAGCATCATTGCCCATGCGTAGATTACCAACAGCAGTAGGCTCAATGTTTAATACGATTTTACCGTTCTCAATAAATTTTTCTGGGACGACAACATTATTCGCAGAAGCATTCACCATCATATAAGGTGTTTGAGAGTTATCAAGCAGCCATTCATAAATGGCTCGCAATAAGTAAGGTCGACTAGAAGTCATCTGTCTCACGCAGTTCGCGCTCTGCTTCAGTTAAACTAACTTGAAAAGCATCACGATTAAAAACACGCTCTTGGTATTGTTCAATTCCTTTGGTCGAGCGTGGTAATTCTATACCTAATGCGGGCAAACGCCACAATAATGGCGCAATAACGCAATCCACCAACGTAAAATCATCACTCAAAAAATAAGGTGAATCAGCAAATACAGGGGCCAGGCCTAACAGTGCTTGTTCAAGCTCGCGCCGTGCTTCGTCAGCATCAGGTTCTTTGTTGTCAATTTTAGTGTACAAGTGATACCAATCGTGACGGATACGATGCATCATCAAGCGGCTTTTGGCGCGAGCAACAGGATAAACAGGCAATAAAGGAGGGTGAGGAAAGCGCTCATCCAAATATTCCATAATAATTTGAGCGGTATATAAAACTAAATCTCGATCAACTAATGTTGGTAAATTATTATATGGATTGAGTTCGGCTAAATCTTCGTTAGGATGATTATCATCTACGTTGAGAATATCTACTGTTACGCCCTTTTCAGCTAAAACAATTCGCGCCTGATGACTGTAGATATCCAATGGCCCTGAATAAAGCGTCATAATAGAACGTTTGACTACTGTCATAAGTAAATTGCTCCTTGAGAAAAGAAAAGCCAGAATTAGCGTTTTGAGAACTGAGTTCCTTTGCGCGCTTTATGACGGCCCACTTTTTTACGTTCAACCATTCGTGGGTCACGAGTTACAAACCCGCCTTTGCGTAAAGTCGCGTGCCATTCACCTTGACCGCCTTCAACACTTTCGTTGTCACCACCATTTTGCTCACGTTCAAACTTGATTAGCGCGCGAGTAATGCCATGCCGAATTGCACCAGCTTGGCCGGTTGTGCCGCCGCCTTGCACCGTAACTAAAATATCAAACCGGGATTCAACGTCAATGGCTTTTAATGGCTGACGCACGATCATGCGTTCAGTTGCGCGCCCAAAATAATCATCAAGCGTTTTGCCATTTACTGCAATCGCACCACTTCCTTTGCGAAGAAATACACGTGCTGTTGCGTTTTTACGACGACCAGTACCTAAATTTTGTTGTAACGCTACCATCTTAACTTATTCCCCTAACTCAATTTTTTCTGGTTGCTGAGCTTCATGCGGATGCGCTTCGCCAGCATACACTTTCAATTTGCGAAACATTTGACGACCTAGCGGACCTTTCGGCAACATGCCTTTTACCGCTATCTCAATAACACGCGTCGGATGTTTAGCCTGCATTTCATTAAACGTAGCTTCTTTTAAACCACCGGGATATTGAGTGTGGCTATAATAAACTTTCTTCTCAGCTTTACCACCTGTAACTGCTACCGAATCCGCATTTACAACGACGAGAAAATCGCCAGTGTCGGCATGAGGTGTGAAAGTGGGTCTGTGTTTACCGCGTAAACGCATGGCGATAGCTGTTGCCAAACGACCTAACGTTTTTCCTTTGGCATCAACGAGATACCATTGTGATTGTGAATTATCTGTTTTAGCCATGAATGTTGACATGTAGGCTTGCTCCAAAGCTTTATAAAGGTCCAGAATAGTACAGCACTGCGACATCGAAAATCAAGACAAAAATGGCATTAGAGATCGCAGCTGCAAAAAGTCCTCCATAATTACACGCTGTTTTGTTATTTGCAACTAGGAAAACCGTTAAAAAACATGTGCTTTTATTAAAAAATATGCTATTTTTGACCTTGGTGACTATTCACCAGGATTTATTTTATTGATAACCGCCTGTTTTGAAGCCTTTTTCGAGCAGGCAACCAACGGACTAAATTAAGAGGAAAGCCAACATGCCAGTAAAAAAACGCAAAACCAAAACTAAAAGTAAAACAACCACAAAGCGTAAAAAAACCACAGCACGTCGTAAAACAGCAACAAAAACGAAAGCGCGCGTAAAAGCACGCAGCAGCAGCAAACGCAAAAAAGCCACAGCTGCTAATGCCAGCGCTAAACTGTCGTCTACAGCAATCAAAAATGCCTACACTAAATCACAGTTAATGACTGAAATTGCTGATGCCACTGAATTATCTAAAAAACAAGTTGCTTCAGTATTTGAAGTGCTTGGCAGTGTAATGCATCGCCACCTCAAAAAAGGTGGGGCGCGTCAATTTACTGTGCCAGGCTTAATGAAATGCGTAGTAAAAAACCGTCCAGCTCGTCCAGCACGTAAAGGCATCAACCCTTTTACTGGCGAAATGACAACATTTAAAGCAAAACCAGCAACGAATGTGGTTAAGCTTCGTCCTTTAAAAAATCTCAAAGAAATGGTGGACTAAGCCTCCTCCGCTTTTGAGTTTTCAATTCAACCCGCTAAGTAATTAATTTAGCGGGTTTTTTTATGCCATAGGCAAAACGTAGTCGCCGCTAATTCTATTAAGGAAGATGGCATAATTAATATTAATTTAAGATCCTTAACATATAATTACCGCTTTAGATTGCTGAATTTCAGATTTAGCAAACAAACTGTATTAACCAACGGACTGCAAGAGGGTAACCATGTCATCGATATTCATCGACACCATGCAAAAGGCTATTAAGAAATACCGCCAGCTATTACGTAAATTTTTACCGCAAGCGGAGCGAATTTCTAAACTCAATAAGTTACAGCTAAAAAGCGCCCAACTTTACACCAATGATCTTTGGCTCTACGAAACAGGCCGCAGAATTGTTGCTGATATCAAGGATAATCTTAGTCCGGAAAACCAAGGTTATTATTCTTACTCAGGTGTAGAGCGTTTTGCGGATTACCTAAAAGAGTTTCTTGATGACTACCATATTGAAGATGAGCAAGTGGTGCATCGGGCGCAAATTGCTTCCCGAGCAATGGTTAAAGCCATTCAGCTGATTACACTGCCGCGTGAAAATCTTACCGAAAACATTGAAACAGAGCTCGCCAAGCTCAATCGTGTCGTTGCAGAATACGGTTCTGAAGAACAAAAGGATTTGCATAAAAGCGCATTGCAAAATGTTTTGCGTCGCCAACAGGAAGAAAATATTAGTTTTTATAAGTCCGTTTTAACTCATTTTAAAGAACAAGTTGAGTGTCAAAGCAGTACTGAATAAAGCCGATGGTTTTAGGTACCGATGAAGGTGAGCTGCAAATTAGCTGTTATTGCCAGTTTTCATCCTGAATAACAGTGATTGACATACTTAACATAGCTGCTTAAGGTGAGCTTTTCACTTTCACAGTGGATTGAGGGTAGACATGGAACAAGAGCATATCAGCGAACAAGAACGGTTAAGTCATTACGCTACAGCAACACACAGTAAGCTTCTCACTAATCAATCAGACCTTGACCCCAAAGATCACGCCTTGCCGGCAATGTTAGCGTGGTGTCGTAAACAATCTGATATCGTCGTATTAAATAGCCGCGTTATTCTAACAAGCAAACCTGATTCACGCCTGGTGCAAAATTGCAAAATTGTGATGTTGAATAAAGGGTTAATGCCAGGTGAAGTTTTTGCGGCATCGAGTAATCTCATTAAATTATTATTGGAAAATGCCAGAGATATTGCGCCATTAAGTTTAACGAATCAAAACAATACCTCGGTGACTTCACAGCAGCAGCGCTTGCGTATTTTAATTAAAGAAGCGCTTTCGCTGGATGCTTCCGATATTCACATTGAAATTCGTGAAGATGTGGCCAATATTCGTTTTCGCAAACACGGTGAATTATTTTTGCATGCTGAATGGCTGCCAAAACTTGCGCGTGAAATTACCGCTGTTGCTTTTAATAAAGAAAGTGGCGATGCTACGGCGCATTTTAATCCTCTTATCCCGCAAGGCGCTTCAATGCCGCTGGAATTAGATGGTGAAATGATACGTTTACGTCTAGCCAGTATGCCTGCCTACGGTGGTTATGATGTGGTAATGCGCTTGCTCACAATGGGCAATAAACGCATTGAAGAACTTGACGAATTAGGCTATCTCCCCAATCAAGTGCGCTTATTAAAAAAAGCGATCAATACGCCTTATGGTGCAATTATAATTGCCGGGCCTACCGGTTCAGGAAAAACCACGACGCTTGCGAGTTGTATGCAAGTGATTACACCGGAACGAAAAATATATACGATTGAAGATCCAGTTGAAAAAATTGTGCCGAACGCCACCCAGATTGCCATTAACACTGAGCATTACGAACGCAGTTTTGCTCACATGGGAAAATCATCCTTGCGTATGGATCCCGATGTATTAGTGCTGGGCGAAATGCGCGACGAAGATACCGCCCAGGTTATGACGCGTGCGGCGATAACGGGGCATCTTATTTTCTCGACACTGCACACTAACAGTGCTGTTGATATTATTACGCGCCTGCATGAATTTGGTATCTCGCGTCAACTTCTCGCTAGCCCAAATTTATTAGCGTTATTGGCGTGTCAGCGTTTAGTGCCTGTTTTATGCGAGTTTTGCGCCGTTCCTGTTACTAGTGCTACCACACACGAGGCGCACATCGAAAGATGGCGTGGCGTTTTTGGTGATGACATAAAACAATTACAAGCACGCGGTGGGCAGTGTCATAAATGCCATGGTCTTGGTATCCGCGGCCGCACGGTGGCTGCTGAAATGATTTGGGTGGATAGACAAGCGCGTGAATTTATCCAATCCGGTAACACGTTGGAGTGGATCAAGCAATTAAAACAACAGGGCTGGTTAAGCTATCAAGATCAAATCATTGATTTTGTGCGACAAGGAAAAACGGATCCTTATGACGCTGAAAAATTAATCGGTGAAATTGATGTCACAGACATGGCATAAATGGCAATTCAATCGCCATCAACAACGCATTTTTCTTGAAGACCTAAATGCTTTAGTGAGTGAAGGCGTTGCCCCGAGTCAAGCTATTGCAGTATTAAGTGAAACCAATCGCGGCATTCGGCAACACATTGCTAAAGCTATTGATAGCGGTTTAAGCCAGGGGCAATCGCTCGCGGACAGTATGCGTAATTGGTTTAATACAGTAGTTATCGAAATGATTTTTGCCGGCGAAAGCAGCGGTACACTCACGGCCAGTTTACAAGCTGCTGTAGAAAGTCTGCAAGCGCAACAAAATTTGTGGCAAGATATCATACACGCGCTGGCTTACCCACTCACCGTTTTTATATTAGCACTTACTTTACTGGTGTTTATTAAAAATTCCGTACTGGATACATTTTTAAAAATTAAGCCCTTCGATCAATGGCCGAGTAACGGCATCAGTTTAATGCACTTTGCACAAGTTATCCAAGATTGGTGGTGGTTGTTTTCTCTTATATTAATAGGGGGTATCTTTTTTATTATACGTTTATTGCGTGATTTAACCGGCGATGTGCGCGCTATATTTGATAATCTGCCGCTTATTTCTTTATACCGGGATGCGTGTGCAGCGCGTTTTATGCAAACGCTCGGACGCATGTTAAGCAATGGCGTATTAATGAAAAAAGCCATTGTTATTTTGTTGCAAGACGCCAACCCTTATTTGCATTCACATTTAATGTTGATGGAGTTTAATTTAAGCGGCGGTAATGAAAACATTGCGGATGTGCTTGATACACAACTTATTCGCCCAGATGAACTATTACGTTTAAAAGTCATTGCGCGTACTCGTGGTTTCGCTAATGCCTTGTTATCACTTGGCAAACAAGCCACTGAACGTGTTGAAAAACGCCTGCGATTATTAAATCGCTTTGTATCCACATTGCTGATGTTGGCCAGTGCCCTGATTGCTGCTACAACGATTTTTGCGATTTATTCGATTGGCAGTACGTTGGCAAGTTAGCGCATTGCGCACATTAAACAAACATTAATACATACTGCGGGCATCGCTTTTCACTGGGTTTTGTGGCAGTGTTGGGCCAAGCAATCACAGCTATTCATCGCGGAGAAATGATCATGCAAGCATTAAAACAACTGGGTATATCGCTACTTGAAGTATTATTATCGCT
>JBGTHB010000048.1:0-4782 GCA_041746415.1 Coxiellaceae bacterium
ATGCTGTTTGCGATGGTGAGCATGTTTTAATTGGCGGCATCTTAGAGCATATTGAGCAAGCTGGTGTGCATTCAGGTGATTCAGCGTGCACCTTACCACCACACAGTTTGTCATTAACGATTCAAAATCAATTGCGTCAACAAGTGGTGCAGATGGCGCGTGAATTACAAGTGGTGGGTTTGATTAATGTGCAGTTTGCGATTAAGGGTGAAGAAATTTACGTCTTAGAAGTGAACCCACGTGCTTCTCGCACGGTACCGTTTATTGCAAAAGCGACAGGCGTGTCCTTAGCTAAAATTGCTGCACGGTGCATGGTGGGTGAGACGTTACAGAAACAAAATTGTTTGCATGAAGTGACGGCACCGTATTTTGCGGTGAAAAAACCGGTGTTTCCGTTTAATAAATTTTTAGGTGTGGATCCTATTTTAGGGCCGGAGATGCGTTCCACTGGTGAAGCCATGGGAATTGCGAATAATTTTGGTCAAGCTTTTGGTAAAGCACAAACCGGAGCAGGTGATCCATTGCCCCATGGTGGTATTGCTTTTGTGAGTGTGCGTGATGCAGACAAGCCAAAAGTAGCGGAAGTGGCGCGTACTTTGCGCGAACACGGTTTTGCCATTGTGACCACACAAGGCACATTAAAAGTATTGCAAGCAGCGGGTATTCCTTGTCGTTTAGTAAATAAAGTCACACAAGGACGTCCGCATATTGTGGATATGATTAAAAATGATGAAGTTTCTTTTATCATCAATACCACTGAAGGTGAACAGGCGATTGAAGATTCGTTTTCCATTCGCCGCAGTGCCATCTCACATAAAGTTTGTTACACTACCACGCTAGCTGGCGGTGTCGCAGCGTGTTTGGCGATGGGCCAAAAACCCAGTGATGATGTCAACTCCTTGCAAACGCTCCACTTGCAATGTCATGTTTTACAGGAATCTTGTGAAACCTAACTACTTTCGAGGTTAATCATGGTCGATATCATTCCGCTCACGGTCAACGGTATGGCAAAATTGCGTGCAGAGTTACAACATTTAAAAAACGTTGAACGCCCGCGGATTATTGAAGCCATCGCCGAAGCGCGTGCGCACGGAGATTTAAAAGAAAATGCGGAGTATCACGCCGCACGCGAACAGCAAAGTTTTTGCGAAGGACGCATTCAAGAGATTGAAGGTAAATTATCAAATTGCCGTGTCATTGACGTGAGTCAAATTCCCAACGAAGGTAAAGTCATTTTTGGCTCAACCGTTACCTTGTTAAATTTAGATAACCAGCAACAAATCACATATCAAATTGTGGGTGAAGATGAAGCGGATCTCAAAGAACAAAAAATATCAGTAACATCACCCATCGCGCGTGGCCTAGTAGGTAAACTTGTGGAAGATGAAGTGAGTATCGAAACCCCTAACGGTGTAACGCATTTTGAAATTATTGATGTGCAGTATAGTTAAGAGTCTGCACTGTAATCGCCACAGCTGTTGCGTCGTTGCGAGTCCGTGAAGCAATCTACGAATCACTTGCAATGACGGCGGTTCCATCATTAATGACTAACTGGCATCACAGAGTTTTTTTAATTCGCCATATTGTACTTTTCCTGTGGCCATTAACGGCATTTTATCAATTACATTAATTTCACGTGGAATGCTTAATTCGCTGTAGCCATTGGCGCGCACATAATCAATAATTTCCTTGCGAGTCGCGTTAGGGTTGGTGGTAAATAAAATAAGTCGTTCGCCTTTGCGTAAGTCACTTGCTGCTAAGATAGCGTGTTGGTGTTTTGGCCACAGTTGCTGTAAATAATTTTCCACTTGCGTTAAAGCGATCATCTCACCAGCAATTTTAGCAAAGCGCTTGCTGCGATCTTGAATAAACACATAGCCGTCTTCATCTATAGTCACTATATCGCCGGTGTTATACCACTTATCTTTTACCGGTTGGATTACATTAGGCTGATCGTGAAGCATATAACCCAGCATGATATTTGGTCCGGTCACAGAGAGCTCACCACCCGTAGTAATAGCCTCTATGTTTTTTAATTTATACTGAATGGCAGGTAAAAAACGACCAACGCTGCCGTTACGATTTTGCATCGGTGTACCGAGTGTTAGCAATGGTGAGGTTTCCGTAGCGCCATAACCTTCTAAAATGCGGATGCCGAATTTTTCAATCCACAGCTCACGTGTTTCAGGTTTGAGTTTTTCAGCACCAGCAAAAACTAAACGGGTGCAGTAAAAATCATAAGGATGGGCAAAACGTCCGTAGCCATACAAAAATACGTTGGTGCCTAATAAAATGGTGCAGTTACTGTCATAAACCATTTCCGGCACCATGCGATAGTGTAATGGGGAAGGGTAGAAAAAGATTTTAATACCGAAAAATAGCGGCACCAATGTGCCAACGGTCAAACCAGAGGAATGAAAAACAGGCAACACATTGAATACTTTATCGCGTGGTGAAAAATCGAGGCGAGTGCTAATTTGATTGCAGTTAGCCAGTAAATTTTTATGTGAAAGTGCAACACCTTTGGGATCGCCTTCCGTACCTGAAGTGAACAACACCACAGCAACGTCAGTATTAGGATTAACTCGCGTGCGGTGTTTGTGTTGCAGCGAGCGCATTAAACCAATTAACTTGTCTGCAATTGAAATGCGGTCCTTTAAATCTTCAAGATAAATAATAGTAATTTGTTGTGCTTGCAGATGTTGGATTACTTTTTCAAGGCGCGCTTTATTGATAAATTGTTTAGAGGTGTAAACCTGCTTGACTGTCGCTGTGTGGCAAGCCGAGTGAATGCTGCGCGAACCCGCCGTAAAATTGAGCATCACGGGAATTCGATCGTAAGCTTGCAGGGCAAAAAACGTAACAAGAACCGCGTTGCTGTTGGGTAGTAACACGCCGATTTTTTCTTTTAGCTGTGAGTTCTTTGCTATAACACGTCCGAGTACATTTATCTTTAACAATAATTGTTTGTAGTTTTGCGGTTGACGATTAATGTCTTCAGCAATGATGTGTTTACGACCATGGATGCGTTTAGCATCCAGCAATGTTTGATAAAGTGTTTGATTCAAATCGCGCGCATTAAACACAATTTCAGTAATGATGCTATAAAGTTGATTGCTGATTTGTTGACGACGTTCGCGTCCCCGAACCGCTTTTGCTATTGGTAAATCCAGTGGCGGGTATATACTAATTTTAATTTTAGGCGCGAAGCGCAAGTGCACCTTGCCGCGCAAGCGTGAAAACCAGGTGTATTCAGCACCTTGAATGCAAATGGGTAGAATTTTGGCATCCGCTTTATCCGCAATCAGCCCCGGGCCTTCGTAAATTTTCATGATTGCGCCTGTTACAGTAATGCGGCCCTCAGGAAAAATTAAGCATTTCACATCTTGTTGTACATGGCGGATTAATTTGCGAATCACCAACGGTTTTGATTGATCAATCGGAAACGCGTTTACTAATGCAAGGAATGGCTTTGCCCACCATTGATCTGCAATGACAGTATTAACCGCATAGGTGAGTTTATCTGGCAAAAAGCAGGTGATAATTGCTGCATCTAAAAACGATAAGTGATTGGCGATGAGTACAACGCGCTTGCCCGCTTTGTAATAATTTTCGATTCCTTCTACCTCAACACGATAAACTAATTTGAACAGGCAGCGCAAAATGGATTTGACAATGTGCAGTGGCCATAAGCGACATAAATAAAATCCAAAAAATAGATTAATAATGGCGATGGCTAAGAATATTTGGCCTATGGAAAAGCCAGCACGCAATAGCATGATGGAAGCCATAGCGCTTAACACCATAAAAATGGCATTCATAATATTATTACTGGCTATAACGCGTGCACGATGCGCGACATCACTGTCTGTTTGCAACAAGGTGTATAGCGGCACAATATAAATACCAGCACTAATGGCCATAAAAAATAAATCAAGGCTTAAATGTACGCCTTGCAGACTGGTGCCAAAGGTATGCAGTGATATAAGCCCAGAAGTGTTATAAATAAAATTAACGCTGGAGTGATAGAAATCAAAAATAAACATACTCATCATGACAGCACTAAGGGGCACAAACGTTGTCTCAACACGGCCGCGCACCAAGGTGTTACACAGTATTGAACCCACCGCAATACCAATTGAAAACAACATAAAAAATAAAGATACCACGGCGCTATCAGCGTGCAACGTGGTTTTAACAAATGGCGGCAGTTCAGCAAGAAAAATAGCACCCACCAGCCAGAACCAGGAGATGCCAAGAATCGCTAAAAACAAGCGTGGAAAACGACGGGTATAATCGACAAGGCCTTTGGTTTCGGCAAGTAAGTTAGGGTTTAATTTTAAGTCAGGCTTTGGTGCGGCGGCTTTTGGAATAAAATAACTGGCAAGCAAGCCCAGTAAGGCGATGGATAACATGACTGAAGAAATAAGCGGCTCACCATATTTTTGTATGACTAAGATACCGCTCAATAGGGTGCCAAGTAACACAGCTAAAAACGTTCCACCTTCAACAAAACCATTACCGGCGAGGAGTTCGCGGCGTTTGAGGTGATCAGGTAAAATGGCGTATTTAAGTGGACCAAAAAATGTGGATTGGGTGCCAAGCAAAAATAAAACGGATAATAACCACCATATATTTTGTAAATAAAACCCAATGATAGCGAAAACGGCGAGAATGACCTCAATCAGTTTGGTGTAACGAATCAGATGCGAGCGTTCAAATTTATCAGCCATTTGTCCTGCGAGCGCAGAAAATAAAAAATACGGCAAAATAAAAATAGCG
>JBGTHB010000049.1:0-16516 GCA_041746415.1 Coxiellaceae bacterium
TTTCGCGTCACGTTCAAGTGGCGGAAATGGTAATTGAAACCTCAGATGTGGATTTTGAAAAAGACGTGCTAAAAGCGGATCAACCCGTGCTTGTCGACTTTTGGGCGGAATGGTGCCAACCGTGCAAAATGATTGGGCCAATCGTCGATCAAGTGGCGACTGAATTGCAAGGCAAGATCAGTGTCGTAAAAGTGAACGTGGACAATAACAGCGAAACGCCAGCAAAATATGGTGTGCGCGGTATTCCTAGCTTGTTGATTTTTAAGGATGGCAATGTAGTTGGTACGAAAGTGGGTGCTCTTTCTAAAGCACAGCTCATTTCGTTTATTGAAGAACACTTATAATAACTCTACAGCTTGTGGGTTCAAATCGGCAATAACGGTCAATCTTGTCTCGCTCTTGCCAATTTGCAGCCCATCTTCATGGGCGCATCATTTGTAACACTGTTTGGCAAAAGTTGTGTTTTTGCCAGACATCTGCTTTAATTGCGTTACTGGCCAGTATCAAACCATCTCGATACGCGGTTCCCCCAAGAATGTATGTTATTAACTAACCACGGGTATTTCTATCTATGAATCTGACTGAACTGAAACAAAAACCGGTAACGGAACTCACGACTATTGCTCATGATCTTGAAATTGAGCACGTTAATCGCGCACGCAAACAAGACATCATTTTTAATATCTTAAAAGCGCAAGCTAAAAAGGGCGAAGATATTTTTGGTGATGGCGTACTTGAAATTTTACAAGATGGTTTTGGTTTTTTACGTTCAGCAGACAGCTCATACTTAGCTGGACCCGATGACATTTACGTTTCGCCAAGTCAAATTCGTCGTTTTAATTTACGTACGGGTGACACGGTTTCCGGTAAAATACGCCCACCAAAAGACAGTGAACGTTATTTTGCTTTATTGCAGGTCAGCGAAATTAACTATGAAAAACCAGAGCATTCACGCAACAAGATTTTATTTGAAAATTTAACGCCGTTATTCCCTGATGAACAATTGATTATGGAAGTAGGTAATGGCAGTACCGAAGACATTACAGCGCGCATTATTGATTTGGCCGCGCCAATTGGTAAAGGTCAGCGCGCATTGATTTTATCGCCACCCAAAGCGGGTAAAACGATGATGCTGCAAAATATCGCGCATTCCATTACAACCAATCACCCAGAATGTGTGTTGATAGTAATGTTAATCGACGAACGACCAGAAGAAGTAACTGAAATGGTGCGTTCTGTAAAAGGCGAAGTGGTGGCTTCTACTTTTGATGAACCGGTTTCGCGTCACGTTCAAGTGGCGGAAATGGTAATTGAAAAAGCCAAGCGTTTGGTTGAGCACAAAAAAGATGTGGTGATTTTGTTGGATTCCATTACTCGTTTAGCGCGGGCGTATAACACCGTTATTCCGGCATCAGGAAAAGTGTTAACAGGTGGTGTGGATGCCAATGCGTTACAACGTCCAAAGCGATTGTTGGGTGCAGCACGGAACATCGAAGGCGGCGGTAGTTTAACTATTATCGCAACCGCGTTAGTTGAAACTGGCTCGAAAATGGATGACGTGATTTATGAAGAGTTCAAAGGCACGGGTAACATGGAGATTCATTTGGATCGCCGCATTGCTGAAAAACGCATCTTCCCGGCTATCAACATTAATCGTTCAGGCACGCGTCGTGAAGAATTGATGATGAAACCAGACGTGTTGCAAAAAACGTGGATCTTGCGCCGCATTCTCCACCCAATGGATGAGTTGGCCGCCAGTGAATTTTTAATTGAGCGTTTGAAAATGACAAAGACTAATGAAGATTTCTTTAAAGCAATGAAGAAATAATAAGCCACTTAAAAAACATCGGTACATGGATCGCGACACTTATTCTTCGTTTGCGAACACACGAACTTTAAAAGAATAAAAGTGGTAATTTATTTCAAAGAAAAAAATATTTTTCTGCATAAGAAAATAGATTTAGGCAGGCCATTAACGTTCATATTTTGTTCAAACGTTTGTGTAGTAGGCTATTTTTTGCTATTATACACGACATGTTCTCTCAATTATTTTTAATAAATATTATTTCGCAGCCCTGCTTTCAAGAAAAAGAATTTATACAATCAAACCCAAAAAGTTTTAATTTAAACTAAGGAGAAGTCATGCCTACCGCAGAAAAAAAACTCGAAAAAGAATACGATAAAATGGAGCAAGAATTTGAAGAAAAATTGGCTGCAGCAAAAGCAAAAATCGAAGGATGTTTTGGCGATGTTGCGGATAAAACAAAAGCACAAATCGTTAAATACCCTGGTGCTGCCGTGGGAATTGCAGCGCTAGCGGGTTTGGCATTAGGCTGGTTGTTAGGACGCAAATAAATCATGCTGAATCAATTTGCAAAGTTATTATTTTATAGATTGGTTTTTTTGCTGCTGCTAACCGCGCTGATGCCAACGACATTTGTGATTTTGCTGTGTGTGAAATCCTATCTTGCGACGGAAACATTTGTGTGGCTTTTGTCTGCAATAAGCCTATTATGGTTAGTGCTTGTGGTGTTTGTTTCCGTCCGTTATGTGCTGCTAAGACGTGAGGCATCACCTTTGAAAAAATTAGCAGAAATAGCAGAAAGTAAGTATGTGCTCTGGGGATTTTTCTTGTTAAACCGTTTTCGTAAGAGTCTCAAAAAAAAGTAAGGAAATTCAATATGCGATATATTAATAAATACATGACAACTGTAACGACATTTGCTGCAGTTGGTTTGTTGGCAGGGTGTTCGGCTTCATTGAGCCGAGTTCAGCCCAGTGCGCAGAGTGCTTATCAAACTCAATCTGCCATTAAACGGCGCGTGGCTTTAGGACAATTCAGTATGCCACTCACGCGTGACAAAAAAACCATATTATGTGGACGCGATGAAGATGTGCGCTTGCCAAATGATATGACTTATTCTTCCTATATAAAGGATGCTTTTGCCACAACATTGGATAAAGCAAATCGTTTTTCACCTTCTATTTACCGTGGTGTGCATGAACTATCAGCGCATATTAGTACCGCTGAATTTAATTCAACTGCCGGTAAGTGGGTGATTAATGGTAAAGTGCGAGTCGATCACAATAGACCGATCGCAATAAAAACCCAAACTAATTTTACAGTGGCTGGTGAAGCTTACTCAAGTTGCCAACTGGTAGCGAGTGGATTTAGAAATGCGGCAGCGCATTTTGTTGATAAATCTTTGGCTAACCCTGTTATTGTGAAACAACTTAATCGTTAATGATTAGCTGCTAGCCCCCGGGCATTTGTTATCTTGCTTTGGGGGCAGCTTCTAAACACATGAAGAATAACCAATCTCATCCACCCCGTTTTAATTTGCTGAGCAGGCTCTCATCAAATGAAAAACAAAAATTTAATTGTGTGGCATTTTTCTTGTTGCTGTTTATTTTAATTTTTTTTCTTGGCAGTTACTTGCAGCCATTTTTATTAGCCCTGTTTTTTGCTTGTACCATCAAACCACTAGTGAATAAGCTTTATAAAATAAATTGGCCGCAGTGGTTGGTTTTAACAACGGCAATGCTGCTACTGTTCGCTGTGGTGACAGGACTATTTTTTTTGATTATCCCCATTTTATTGGAGCAAGTTAAGCAATTAATTACTCGCTTTCCTGAATCACTGCAGCAAAGCCAAGAATGGGTTAATCATTTGGCACAGAAGTTGCCGTGGTTTTCGCATTTTGATCTTTTTGATCGCTTATCGGATTTGGTTAAAAAAAATCAATCTCATCTCGTGGACAATATTGCGAATTTATCGGTTTCTACCGTTTCAAGTATTGTAGCAGTGCTCACTTATTTTGTTATTACGCCTATTTTATTTTTATATTTTATAAAAGATGAAAAAAAGCTCTTTACGTGGGGGAAACAATTTCTTCCTCAAGAAAGCAAAATGATTAAACGCGTGCTCACTGCCTTCAGTAAAAAAATGGATCTATTTATTCGTGGGCACGTTATTGAAACAGTTGTGGTTTCAGCTCTATTTTCAGTTTTGTTTTTCTGTTTCGATTTAAATTATGCGTTTTTGCTTGCCTCTATTGTTGGTGTCTCAACATGGATTCCTTACGTGGGAGCGCTTATTGCTTCTGTGCCAGTTATTTTAGTTGCGGCAATGGAATGGGGTGGCAGTTTTCATTTTCTGCTATTTAGTGTTTGTTACTTGGTGCTGCTTGCTGTTGAAGGAAATGTGCTTGGGCCTTATATAATGTCAAAAGCAACTCAATTGCATCCAGTGGCGGTGATTTTTTTCTTGAGCGTTTTTGGTGGGTTGTTCGGTTTTTGGGGAGTAGTTTTCGCTGTGCCAACGGCCATGCTGTTTAATATCATAATTAAAACCTGGCGCAAGGCCTGACAAGTTTAATTGCACGGCGCATGGCTTTTCAAATTTAGGAGAGCGAGCGCAATTATTAATATAAAAAATCCACCTAGCACGATAGAAAAACTAAGCAGAATGGGTAAAGGTAAGTAGCCGACGACGACAACAAATAAAACGGCGGCAAGCATATTAATAAATGACATCATACTGGCGCCATTTGCTTTATCAGCAATGGCATGCGAAGCATAATAGGAACCGGATGCGAATAAAAAACCACTAAAAAAATACCCTATCATGGTGGTGGTGAAAAACCATAAAGCAGTATGTGCCCCCAAAATAGCCATCAATAAGAAAGATAAACAGCAAGGTAGCATACCTAAAAATCCAATCAACAGTAAATTTTTGGCTCCGGCCCGTTTTATTAAATAAGCGCTAAATAGTCCACCGCATAACATGCCAACCATGTTAATTGAATTCCAATAGCTATAGACGCTGGGGGTTAAATGTAATTGTGTGTGTGCATACAATGGCGCCACCATGGAATAGCCGTAGGAAAAAGCGGATATAAAACCCACTACCAATGAAAAGATAATTAACCTTGTGCTTTTGAGTGCGTGCCAATAATTTTTTAAAATCAATAATGGGCGTAATAGCTCAGTGGTATTGGGGGTTTTTTGAAAATACCAGGTGAGCGCAAGCATTAATAATCCGTGTAGCAGCAAAACCCAAAAACAATATTGCCAATGTAAATATTGTGTTACGACGCCGCCAATTAACACTGCAAAACCAATACCTAGGGTAAATGAAATAATGCTGTAAGCCATGGCTTGTTTAAGTTCTTGATCATCAAGATAATCATGCATCAGCATAAACGTGCAGGATAAACCACTGGCTGAGCCGAGCGCAGTTATTAAGCGGCCTATCAACAATAGATGGTAATTTTTTATAAATGCACCTAGCAAACACACCAAGATGCCAATCAAGTTTATCACTAGACCGCTGCGCAAGGCTTTTAAGGTGCCAAATCGTTTGGCAATCGGTCCGTAAAGCAATTGGCCAATAACGTAGCCGATTAAAAAAATAGAAACAATCCAGCTCGCTCCACTTCGAGAAATGTTATAGCTAAGCTGGAGAGCGGGTAAGGCAGGTGTAATAATTGCTGCGGAAAAGGACGCCGTGCAGATGAAGCTCAAGAGTAATGCGGTTTTTAAATGGTTCACGCTAAGCTTCCTTGTTAGTAATGAATTTATAGTTTATGTGATACGGGAGGTGAGAGCTAAGCCTTGTTTGTATACTTTAATCGCTTCATCCATCTGGCCCAGCGTTTCGTAAGTTTGTGCCAGCTGCAGATACGCTTGCTGGGTTGGTGCAAGTTTAATACTGTGTTGTAAGTATTCAACGGCTCGCCCCCAAAAACGTTCTTGTATACTAAGTGTGCCTAAACATAATAATAAATCCGCATCATCAGTTTGTTTTTTGAGCCAATCCTCTGCTGTTTTTAATTGCTTAGCCGGTGTAGTGGAATGAATGTTGCCATATAAACGAATTAATTCAGGGCACCAGTTTTTCTTTAATGCCGATTCTATCACTTCTAAAGCAGCTTGATTTTGATGCAGAATGAGTAATTGTTTGGCGTAGATTGTTTGCAGTTTTATATTGTCGCGCCAATGGCGTGGTATCTCATCCCATGCTTTTTCCAATTCAACATAACCATATTTGGTTGCTGCTAATAACTGCTGGCGGTAAAGATCGCAAGCGAGAATAGCAAGTTCATTTTCATCCATCACATGATATTTTTGTAACGGTTTTAATAACGTGCTCAACATCTGCCAGTCTTTGCATTGCGTGCAAGCTTTACATAATAAAGTTAACAATAGGGGGTTTTTGGGGTGGTGTTGATACAAGGTTTTTAATGTGGTTAAGGCTAAATCCCATTGCCCTGCTTGCATTTGCAATTGAGCGCTAATCAAGCCAACAGCAAGTTCAGACCCCGGCGTATGAAGCAGCGCTTGTTGCAAGTATTGATCTCGGCGTTCCTGTTCTTGTTGTTTGTTGGCCGCAATCGCAGCAGTAAGATAATTTGTAAGTGGGTATTGCGTAATGTGAGCGGCATCGAGCGAAGTTTTTTCAGCGTGCTGCCAATCCCCTTCAGCAAGTTGACATAAACTCATATTAGTTAATACGCGTGCACGACGGTAACCGCGCATGCGTTTCCAACGGCGCAATCTTTCAGGGATGTGGCTGGTGCGAATAATAAGGCGAATAACACAATATAAGATAAAAAAACTAATAGCGACAATCGCCAACGCAATCCACAATGAGGTTTCCAAGCTCCAATGATGATAAGAAATTAGTACGTAGCCCGAATCTTTTGAAATCCACAGACCGAGCCAAATAGCAACGAGGAGTAAAATGAAACCGAGAAATAAATACTTCATGCTGGGTCATCCTTGTTGCTTTGCTGCCACACTTGCCACGATTTTAAGGTAGAGAGTTTAATATCAAAAATCGGTTGTTTGGTGAGCGCATCAATTTCATTTAAAATGACCAGCGAATTTTTGTTTTGGCCAGCATAGCGATTTATCCACTCTTTGATGTTTGCCAAAGCTACTGTATAAGCCGCTTGATCGTGGTTCATCACAGCCAATTGAGCTAAGGTTAATTGTGCGCGTAGCACCGATTTAAGCAGTTCAAATTGTTGTGGCGCTAGCAATGGTTCGATGGGTTTGTTGATATGACGAATAACCACTAGGTTTTCTAAATTTTTCAAATTGTGTTTTAGGTGTCCCCACCAATTGTCACTGCTGTCACGATCTAATGCTATTTCAGGATGAAATTGTTTTTCACTAACAACTTGCATTGATTCAACTTGTGCCATGAGCTGATTAAGTGAAGTGAGTTGTTGAGCGGTATCCATTTTTAAAAGTGGTTGTATGGCAGATGTGTCAATGGCGATAGCGTTTAATACAGTTTGCGCCGCACTATTTTTATTGTAGCTGAGTGTCGTGGCTGCAGCTGCTAGCAATTTTAAACTCGTGTTGGGTTGATGCAAAATAACGTATTGAACGTTTGCAAGTTGCAGCAACTGACCGGCTGTTTGCCAGCGCTGAATAGCAGCCAACTGATTTTGTTGTTGCAAAATGGTGTTAACAGACTGCTGCAAATCACCCTGTGCTTTTTGTTGAATTAAAGTTGTGGCATGCAACGCATTAATGCGATCCGTTAAGTTAGCCAGCGTGTTTGATTTACTGAGATTTTGTTGCCATAAAAACAACATACCAACAAAAGCAATTATGGCCACCAGCAATGTGAGCAAGAGAGAAATAGAAGAGGATTTTTTGGGTTTAACGCTAACTGTGTCGGTGGTGGTTTGTTCATCGCTCATATGCCCGTACTCCTGTTGAAAGATTATTATACCGTTCGCTATCGAAAATGCGAACCGTGATTTGTTTTGAGCTGCTCAAGGATAGCCTCGGCAGTGGCATTTTTTGCAATTAACACCGGCTGCCTAAAGCCCAGTTGACATGCATGTTGCGCCATTTTTGCTGTGATTACTAATAACGGTTGTGCTAATAACCATTGCCGCTGCGCGCTAAAAATAGCGTAGAGATTGTTAAGACAGGCATTACTGGTGCAGATGATGCGTGAAAAAGTTTGACGAGCTATCGTTTGCAACTGCAAAACATTGTAGTGTGGTTTAAGACGTTTATAGCAACACACCGTTGTCACCCTAGCACCACGCGCGCTTAATGTTTTTGCTAATAGATCTTTAGATTGTTCGCCGGTTACAATTAACACCTGCTTCTGCTCTAATTTCGTCAAGGCGGTTAATGTTAACAAAGCTTCACTACTATAGTGGTTAGCCGTTGTGGCTTTGATGTTTTTATCCGCCAGCGCTTGTTGCGTAGCAGGTCCAATGGCAAACACGTGATGAGAAAAATCACTGTGGTAATGAGTTACTGCATTCACGCTGGTGAAAATTAGGTAATCCGATTTTTTTATCGTTATGGGTGGATAGGCAACAGCATGAATTTCTATTGTGGGCAATAAAACGCAAGTAATGGAATTTTTTTCTAAATAGCTTTTGAGTTGTTCACCAGCAGGTTGCGGTCGAGTGATTAAGACACAGGGACTATCCATTCTTTAATTCTCTACCTAAGCGTTGGCCTAATTCCACAGCTTGATGTTTTGATCCTGTAACTTTGCCGCGTTTAATTTTTCTTGTGGCTGCGTCAGCGTAAAAACCACGTAGCAATAATTCATCTTGTATTACTGTGGCAAAGGCACCAATGGGGGTGAAGCAATCACCACCGAGCACTTGATTAACTGCGCGCTCTGCTAAAGCGCAGTGTTCGCTATCAGCATCATTAATGGTGCGTAATAAAGCTTGAGTGGACACATCATCACGTCGGCATTCAGCTGCGATAATGCCTTGGCCGATAGCAGGAATAAAGCTCTCAGGATTTAAATATTGCTTGATATGTTGGGTTAAGTTCAAGCGTTGTAACCCAGCCGCAGCAAGAATAATGGCATCGTACTCCCCTGCTTCGCATTTGGCTAAACGAGTTGTCACATTACCACGAATCAGTTTTATATTGAGATCGGGGCGCCACGCTTTTAGTAAACATTCGCGACGCGGACTGGCCGTGCCAACGATGGCATGTGGTGGCAATGCAGTGAGCGAATCAAAACGAAAGCTCACTAGTGCGTCTCTGGCATCAGCACGTGCTAAAAAAGCAGTGAGCGAAAGTGCTGCAGGTGAATTAACGCCAAGGTCTTTTAAGGAATGCACACTGATATCAGCCTGCTTATCTATTACAGCTTGTTGGATGCGCTTGGCAAATAAATCTTTACCGCCGATGGTGTTAAGTGCCACATCTTTTTTGTCGTCACCCTCCGAACTTAATGCTAATAGTTCAATATTTAAGTGAGGCGTTTTTTCTAATAATAACTGTTTAACTTGATTTGCTTGATAGAGTGCGAGTTGGCTGTTGCGGGTGGCGATGATTATTTTATTCATGATTTTTGTAACTTCCTAGCTCATGGGTTGAAATCGGCAATAACGGCCAATCTTGAACGTAACATTCTCCTCAAAATGCTCAGGTACTCAATGTACATTGCGCTTTTTTGTCAATGTTACGTTCAACCTTGTCTTGTTCTTGCCAATTTGCAGCTCATCTTCATCGGTTCTTGAGTAGTTACTGTTTTTTGAGCTGATTAATGAGAGCGTCCTTTTCATGCCATAGCGCATTTAGCCAAGTTTGAAAATGCACGCGAAATTGACGATCATGGTGATAATCGCCCACCAAATCTTGTGTGGGCTGAATGACACGGTAATGCAATATTAGGTGTGAAAAATCACCGCAGGCGAATTTCCAAAATGTCATGTTGTCATCAGGAAAACACAGTGTGGCATCAATGATACCAGTGAGATTAGTGTAGAGTTGTTCAATTGCCACGGCTGTGCCAGCAGAACGAGGTTTAAGTAGATTTTCAAAAGGGGAATTTTGGCGAGCTTTTTTTGCGGCAGTAAAACGTGTACCTTCAATAAAATTAACCAGAGTCACGGGGTGTTGACGCAGTTTTTGACAAGCTTTTTTAATGGTTTCAATGTCTTGATTGCGCAGTGTGGGGTTTTTGATGATTGCTGCTTTAGAGTGTCGCTGCATAAAAGGATAATCTAACAACCAGCAAGCAAGACCAGCAAGAGGTAATTGCCACTTTAGTTCGTTTTTGGTAAAGAATTTAATGACGGGAATTTTACGATTAAAACAAGCATTCAAAATTAATATATCCACCCAGCTCACGTGATTAGAAATTAGGATATAACAACCATTAGGCACTAAATTTTGGGGACCGCTAACTCGCCATTTACCGCGGCTGTTAATTTTCATGATCATCTGTAGGGTGCTAATCCACAACATAGGCAAGCGTAGTAGCCGCGTGGTGGCTTTTTTACGCCATGAGCGGATGGGAAGCAATTTTATGAATAAGCCAAAAATGATAACAGTACTGGCTCCAATCAGGGTTGCTAGTGCAATTAAAAATGTGACTAAGCTACCACGCAAAACAGATATGAATTTTTTCATGAGCCTTTCTTTAATTCTTCAAGTTGTTGGTAGGGATTTTGTTGGGGGCTTTTTCGCAGTGGCACAAAGTAACAATCTTGTGGATTTTCCGACAAGCAATTGCGATAGCCATTTTTATTGTTGCCCCAAGCGCTGGCGCTAGGCTCAGCAGTTAATACACCAAAATCAATTACGACAGGAAATGTGTTGGCGGTTACGGGCTTGTAAACACATTGAATATTGCCCACTTTTACCCCTTGCCATTGTGCCCCTAAAAAACCGGAAATTTTTGTGGCAAACGAAGTATCGTAACTTTTAAAATCAGTGTTAGCGTAAGTTTTGCCGGCATACCATTTTAAGTTGCTGGGATCGCGTTTTAAGGCAGTAGCAGCTGGGCACGTCAGCGCCCCTTGTGGCAACACCGTTGGGGTGTTGGCATCGGGCACGGTTGTGTCGGCGGCTAAGGCGCATTGCATTAGCAGCCATAGTAATAGCGCGTTAAGAATGATTTTCATTGTTGACTTGCCTCATGTGGTTTGAAATGCGACTATGTTGGCGCTCGAGAGGGCCACCATTTGTTACCTTACCTATTATAAGGCCAGGTTGATTTTACACAGGAGCAAATCGCATGGCAAAGCTGCATTTTTATTATTCGGCAATGAACGCGGGTAAAAGCACCACGTTGTTGCAATCCAGTCACAACTATAACGAACGCGGCATGGATACCCTCCTGTTCGCCCCTAAAATTGATGATCGTTTTGGCGTGGGCCGCATTGCCACTCGTATTGGCTTAGAAAAAACAGCTATTCCGGTAGAAGAAGGTATGGATTTATATGCCTATGCCCAAAAAGCGGTGGCGAAAAATCCGAATATTAAGTGTGTGTTGATAGATGAGGCTCAGTTCTTAACTAAGAACCAAGTAGATCAGTTATGTCGTATTACAGAAGAAATTAATGTGCCAGTGCTTGCCTATGGCATACGCACGGATTTTCGTGGCGAACCGTTCCCGGGCAGTTTGTATTTATTGGCATGGGCCGATATTTTGGTGGAGATCAAAACTATTTGTCATTGTGGCAGCAAAGCCACCATGAATATGCGTGTTGATGCCAAAGGTGAGATGGTGCGTGAAGGTGAGCAAGTGCAGATTGGTGGTAATGAAAGTTACATCTCCACCTGCCGGCGGCATTTTCGTTTGGGTCAAGGGGTGTGTGTTAAACAAACAGTTAAGGCTTAGAACCTGCTCAGTATTGAACTTCGCATTTCGCAGTAAAATGAGTCTATACCGATGCCACTTGAAGTTGCGATTTATCGCAACGCAAAGTGACGCTACGCGATGGGGATTTTTAAGGGGAGAATCGCGAATTCTCCCCTTAAATGACCGAGCATGAATTCACTTCATGCCGGTCAGACAAATAAGGATATACCGTTCGCTTTCAATTACAATTATTCGCATTCTCATTGGCGAACGGTATATAATCTTCAGCTTATTTCAATCTAAAGGATGAAGCATGTCAAAGACTAGCGTCCCTTCTTGGCAGCCATGGTGGGTTGTGTTTTGTGCCTCTTTATTTTTCTTTTATGCATTTATTCAAATGAATATGTTCAATGCGGTGAATCCTGCTTTGATGCAAACATTTGATGTTGGCCCGACTGCTACGGGGGATTTATCAGCTTACTATTTTTATTTCGATGTGGCTTTTTTATTTCCTGCCGGCATTATTTTGGATCGTGTTTCCACCCGCTGGGCGCTTGCGATCGCTATGGCGGTAACCGTTATTGCGGTAACGTTGTTCTCATTTGCGCATGACTTAACGCAAGCTGCTATTTGCCGTTCTTTTATTGGGGCTGCCGGCGCATTTTGTTTATTGGGCTCGGTGCGCGTGGCAACACGTTGGTTCCCCCCCAAGCATTTAGCGCTCGTGATTGGTTGTGTGGTAACCATGGCGATGTTGGGTGGTTTGGTGGCACAAACACCGTTGACCATATTAACTGATACTGTTGGCTGGCGGCACGCCATGTTATGGGATGGTTTATTGGGTTTGGTGTTATGGGGGGTGCTGTTGCTGGGAGTAAAAGATTTTCCGCCGGGATTCAAAAAAGCAAATATGCTATCCCACCGCGCTAAATTTTGGCACACGTTAGCTGTGGTGTTGCGCAATCCACAAAATTGGTTGGCAGGTTTGTTTATTTCGTTAATGAATTTGCCGGTGTTTTTGTTGGGCGGTAATTGGGGCAGTTTGTATTTGGTTGAAGTTGACAAGTTAACGCGTGACGCTGCTTCGTGGGTGATAATGGCTTTCTTTTTAGGCTTAATCATCGGATCACCTTTATTTGGCGCTTGGTCTGATCGTTGGGGGCGCAGACGCCTGCCTATGATTGTTTCTGCTTTGCTGGCCGTGTTTATAGTGATGTTATTAATGTATGCACGATTAACTATGCCTGGATTATTTATCACCTTTTTTATGCTGGGTTTTATCAGTGGTGCACAAGTGATTGGCTTCCCTATGATTGCTGAGAGTAATTCACTGCAATTAACCGGTACGGCAGAAGGTTTGGGTTCGGTATTAATTATGGGGGGCGGGTTTACGGTACCATTGTTCGCTTATTTAATGAATTGGCATTGGGATAAGCATTATTTGAATCATTTGCCATTTTATTCGGTCGTCAATTTTGATTTAGCGTTGGCGATTATGCCGGTGGCTTTTATTGTTGCTTTTGTGGCAGCGGTATTTACCAAAGAAACATTTTGCAAACCCTACGTAGAACAAAAATGACATCAAGTTGGACTAGATCATTGCGTGCGTGGACAGTTATTTTAATTGCTTCAACGTTTTTCTTTTTTGAATTCATTCAAATGAATATGTTGAACTCCATTAGTGCCTCGCTGATGGAAGCACTAAAAATTGATGCAACACAACTCTCTGACATGTCTTCCTATTATTTTTATGCTAACGTGATTTTTTTATTTTTTGCCGGTGTGTTGTTAGATCGTTATTCAATTAAAAGAGTGATCTTGATTGCATTATTGGTTTGCATCGCTGGCATTGTTGGTTTTTCTTTGGCGCAAACTTATTGGACGGCGGTGTTGTTTCGCTTTTTTACAGGGATAGGCAGCGCGTTTTGTTTTTTAAGTGTTATTCGATTAGCAACGCGCTGGTTTCATGACAAACATTTAGCGCTCGTCACGTCAGTAATTGTTGCTATGGCCATGGCTGGCGGTATTTTCGCGCAAACCCCATTTGAATTATTATCGCAACATTTAACGTGGCGTCATGCTTTGATCGTTGATGCCGCGTTAGGTGTGGTGGTGTTTATTGTGATTGCGTTATTTGTGA
The DNA here is from genome assembly GCA_041746415.1 of Coxiellaceae bacterium. GTDB lineage: Bacteria > Pseudomonadota > Gammaproteobacteria > Coxiellales > Coxiellaceae > JBGTHB01. The sequence continues at coordinate 13,737 of JBGTHB010000049.1, forward strand.
AAGATTATCCACCGGGCGTGGCGAAAGCAGTGGCATTGGAACACAAAGAGTTGCAGGTATTAGGTTATTGGCAAAGTTTAAAAATGGCTTTTTTACGTTTACAAAATTGGTTAGGTGGCATTTATACCGCCCTGATGAATTTACCCTTGTCTATATTGGGTGGCTTGTGGGGTGTGTTGTATTTACAAAAAGTACATCATTTATCGCACTTGGAGGCTGACAATGTGAGCATCATGTTGTTTGCTGGCACCATTATTGGCGGACCCGTGTTTGGTTGGTTCTCCGATAAAATAGCCAATCGGCGCCAGCCCATGTTGATTGGTGCGGTGATTTCGTTTTTTTTAATATTAGTAATAATAAACTCGGTTAGTTTGTCTTACTTTGAATTAGCAGCAGTATTTTTGTTGCTGGGTATCACCACCAGTTCGCAAATCATTGGCTATCCCATTGTGGCTGAAGGCAGCTTACCCGTTATTATTGCGATGTCAGTCAGTGTGGTGAATATAACAGTGGAAGGTGCGCAAGGTGTGTTTCAACCTTTTTTTGGCCGCTTAATGGATTTGGAGGCCCACCATACGGCGCATTCTTTAAGTTGGGTTTATGCAGCAAAAGATTTTCATTGGGCGATGTGGTTGTTTCCAGCAGGTTTTGTTATTGCCTTTTTTTCGGTGTTGGCAATGCGAGAAACCCATGCTAAACAACGCGAAGATCACATCCAGATTCCGGCGCAGCAACAATAATAATGATTCGTTACATTTTATTTTTTTTAATTCTTTTTAGTGTTAACGCTCAAGCGTTAAATGTCTGCACGATTTTAAAAAAACATCCGCAGTGGTATTGGGCCGCTACCCACACGCAACATAAATGGGGCGTGCCTGTGAGTGTGCAATTGGCGATTATGCAACAAGAGTCCGATTTTTTTTCTGATGCCATGCCTAAAGCAGTAAGATTATTTGGCGTTGCGTTATGGCATCAATCAACAGCAACAGGTTTTTCACAAGCGCTAGATGATACCTGGCATCGTTATATTAAGTCGACACACAAAATCAGTGCTAATCGTCGTGACTTTGCCGATGCCAGTGATTTTATTGGTTGGTATCTCAATTTAATTCATCATAATCTGGGCGTGGCCAAAACAGATGCCTATCATCTTTATTTAGCGTACCACGAAGGTATGGGCGGCTATCATGCCAAAACGTATTTGCGTAAACCCTGGTTAATGCAAGTGGCACGACGTGTGAGTCATCGCGCTCAATTAAATCATCAACAATTAATTCGTTGTGAAAAAACCTTAGCGCGTAAACCGTGGTGGCGGATTTAGCACTGGTCGCTTGTCAGAGATTTTTTCAAGAGATTTTCTTTTGCTACAGCAATAGCTTTACGTAAATGCGACTTCAGCACTTCTTTGGGTGGCAACTCTGTTAAATACTGAGCAACGTGGATGCCTGTTTTATCCATTTCCAAATATTCAATATCGTCATGATCCTTTCCAGCACATAGTATAATGCCCATTGGGCGGTCTTCATAATTGAAACGTTCATTTTTATCCAGCCAGTTTAGATACCATTCCATTTGCCCTTTATAAGCAGGATCAAAGTCTCCTAGTTTTAAGTCTATTGCTATGAGTCGGCGCAAACGTCGATTGAAGAATAACAAATCTAGATAGCGATCTTTTTTTCCTGTGCTCATACGTTTTTGTCGGGCGACAAAACAAAAATCAGTGCCAAGTTCCTGCAAGAAGTCAGTGATATTACTCAAAAGCAGGCTTTCTAGTTCTTCTTCTGATTCATAGGCGTGAGCGCCAATAAAATCTAAAAAATAAGGCTCTTTAAAGGTAAGTTCTGGCGTCATTACATCATGATTCTTTAATTTATTTAGTTGGCACTCTATCACTGATTCTGGCTTTTTACTTAAAGCAGTTCGTTCATATAGCATACCATTGAGCTGTTTCTGTAATGTTCGAACACTCCAATGCTGCACTCGACACATTTCAGCATAAAAATCGCGTTTTAGGTCATCGTCAATAGAGCAAATGATGACTAAATGAGACCAGGACAATTGTCTCGACAGTGTAGAGACAATTGTTTGATTAGGAAACTGCTTGGCGAACTTGATCATTCTAAATAGATTGGGACGGCTATAGCCTCTGCCAAAGGCCAAAGTCAGCTCTTTAGCCAGAGAAGTTACAATGGTCTCACCATATTCAGCACGCTCAGTTTTTAAAATTTCTTTATCAATACGCTTGCCAATGAGCCAACACAGCAATGCCTGTGTAGAATTATATTCGTGAGCAACATGCCGCCTTGCATCACTAATTAAATTGGCTATATCCTTGAACAAAGTTGAGGAAATACCTTTAGTGATTTTTGACATGCGTTGATCGACTGATGTTTTGCTGTTCATTTAATTTTCCTTCAAAAGTTCCTAATAGATAGAGTCGGAACTTTATTCTTTGATTGTGCGCAAATCGCATGTAACTGGGGTTGATAGTAAATGAAAACTAATAAGATGATAACTGTATTAGTTAACTATACCCCTCACACTTTGTGTTGCGATGTATAGGGAATTTCCATTATAAAAAATAGCGGTGAAATTGAGTGCAGTGAAGTGAGAGAGGTAAGCAAATATGAATATTAATAGTAAAATGACAAAAACCGTGGTGGCGGATTTAATATAGATTGTTTTGAGAATTATCCAAAAGCTGCTTTTGGAGGGACGCTCGCTTTGAGTTGTTTTACTACCGCTTTTATTGCGGCTTGCCCTAAAAGTTTTTTTGCGAT
>JBGTHB010000050.1:0-7349 GCA_041746415.1 Coxiellaceae bacterium
AAAAGCGAAGTCAGATATCTAAAAGAGCTGCTAAACAAACACGGAATTGAATACGAAAATGCAGCCAGTCAGTCTGATAATGCATCTGTTGTGGATGATAACCAGTCTGGTTGTTCTGGTAAATTACTTTCTCCACAGGAAAAAATCAAACTGTATCGCTCTTATTTTAGAGGGCGCGAAGATGTATATGCACTTCGTTGGGAGAATAAAAAGAGCGGGAGATCAGGCTATTCACCTGCTTGTGAAAACGAATGGCGACAGGGTGTTTGTGGAAAACCGAAAATAAAATGTGGTGTATGCCCGAATCAAAAATGGAAGTATTTGAGTAATCAGACTTTATATGCCCATCTCACAGGTGAGCTTTTTATCGGCGTTTATCCATTATTGCAAAATGAGCATTGTTATTTTTTGGCGGTTGATTTTGATAAAGAGAGTTGGCAGAAGGATGTAGCTGCTTTTGTGAAAGTTTGTGATGAGTATAAAGTACCAAGGTTAGTGGAGCGTTCACAGTCGGGTAATGGTGCTCATGTATGGATGTTTTTTGAGGAATCAATAAGCGCAAGTTTAGCCAGAAATTTAGGTACGGCTCTGCTCACATTGACAATGCAGTTGCACCCTCATTTAAGTATGGATTCCTATGATCGCTTGTTTCCAAATCAAGACACACTGCCTAAAGGTGGATTTGGTAACCTTATTGCTTTGCCGTTACAAGGTAAACGGCGCGCAGAAGACAATAGTGTGTTTGTTGATATCGGGCGCGGGGTTATATCTTTTTCTGATCCTTGGAAAATATTAGCAGAAACAAATAAGCTTTCTTTACAAGAAGTGCAATTGTTGCTTTCTAAAATTCAAAGTGAGACGGGAATACTAGATGTTACACTCGCAACAGGTGAAGAAAACGAAACCGTACCACCTTGGGAAAGGCAGAGAGAAGCCAATAATGGCTATCCAGTTATTTTAGAAGTATTTCCTAAACAAATTGAAATTACTAAAGCTAATTTACTGTATGTGCCAATCGCTATGCTATCTGCAAAACTAATTAATCAAGTTCGTAAATTAGCTGCTTTTCAAAATCCTGAATTTTATCGTGCACAAGCAATGCGATTGTCAACTTTTGGCAAGTCTCGTGTGATTCATTGCGCTGAAATGTTTTCTGATTATGTTGGATTGCCAAGGGGGTGCGAGGAGGAGTTATTCAAATTATTTTATCACTATGGAATTCAGGTGAATTTATATGACAAACGTGAAGCTGGTGATGAGCTCCGTGTATCATTTATGGGTGAATTGTCGTCGGATCAAAACAACGCTGTTAGCACAATGTTGCAGCACGACATTGGTGTTTTATCAGCGAGGACGGGATTTGGAAAAACTGTTGTAGCGGCCAAATTGATCGCTGAAAGAAAGACGAATACGTTAATTATGGTGCATCGTCAGCAATTACTAGAGCAGTGGCAAGAACGCTTGATGAGTTTTTTGAGTTTAGATAAAAAGCAAATTGGTGTGGTTAAGGGTGGTAAATTTAAGCTGACTAAATATATTGATATTGCTATGTTACAAAGCTTAGCTAAGCAAGGAGAAGTGGCGGCGGAGGTTGGCCAGTATGGTCAAGTTATTGTTGATGAATGTCATCACTTGTCGGCATTTAGTTTCGAGCAAGTGTTAAAACAAGTAAACGCTAAGTATGTGTTAGGTTTGACAGCAACACCGTATCGTAAAGATGGACACCACCCTATTATTTTTATGCAGTGCGGACCTGTTCGGTTTCAAACGAGTAAAAAAGTGCAGTTAGAGCAAAGTTTAACGGTTTATGCTAAGCAGGTCGTGTCAGAACGAGATGAAAAAGCTGATGGTATTGCTGCGTTATATCAGTCATTAATGGAAAACGATGAAAGAAACCAGGTTATTTTTGAGGAAGTAGTCAAATCTTATCGAACTGGCCGTTATCCATTGTTGTTAACAAATCGCACGAAACAGTTGGATTGGTTTGAAGAAAAACTGAAAAATGCTGGTATTGATGAAGTTTATGTTTTAAAAGGCGGTATGCGTAAAAAAACAAAAGAAGGTATAATGCGAGCGATTAAAGAAAGTGCTTCCAATCGAATTCTGCTTGCCACAGGAAGTTACATTGGTGAGGGATTTGACGACCCTAAATTAGATACTTTATTTTTAGCGCTACCTGTTTCATGGCATGGTACTTTGCAGCAATATTTGGGTCGCTTGCATAGAGCGCATTGCGATAAGCAGGATATACAAGTGTATGACTATGTTGATGTGTGCTCGCCAGTTTGTATGCGAATGTATCAAAAGCGAGTAAAGAAGTACAAAGCATTGGGGTATGAAATTAAATAGTCTGATTACCGTTGAAGGAGAATCATCAATAATCTTCCCAAAAAGAGCATAGCAGAGACTGGTGTGGTATTTATTTCATATTTTTTAACTGTGAGTAAAAAACTTAAAAATATAATAAAACTACTGTATTTTAATTTTTGCGCGATATCAGCCTAAATTCTGTTTATTGGAGATGCCATGAGCTAACCATTCAGATATTTTTACTTTTCTATTTTTAAGTTGACGAGAAATTTTATTTCCTTTGTTCCCCATTATTTTAATAGCACTTTTTGCATATAACCAGAAATTAGTTTTGTCGTATTTAGAGTTTGATTGTCTTCCGCCATACTTTTCACAAATATCTGAGTAAGATCGGTCAAATACTTCTTTTGGAGAGAGATTTGGATAGCGTTTAATAAGATTTTCTGCTTCGGAACGAATGCCCCACAGTAGTTTTCGATTAAATGCAGCGAGTGTTGAATTTTTGATTCTGACATTTTGACCATCAAAGGCAAAACCTAAATACTCAAACGATTTGTTACTTTTTTCGTTTTCAGGTTGATATGGTTGGTGCTTTATTTTGCCATCCACTAGCGAAAATTCTGTTATGTTGGTTTTTGTGCTAGAAATTTTTAGTTTTTCTATAAAAAGTTGCTTTTCAATATAGGAGATTATTTCTTCTGGAGTCGAGGTATTTGGTTCGCAGATAAATAAAATGTCATCAGAATAACGTCTATAGTAAGCATTAAACTTTTTAGCGATATCAGCCATTGCTTTATCAAAATCGAGAAGATAGAGGTTCGCTAAAACGTCTGAAATGGGTGAGCCCTGAGGAATGCCTTTTTTCGATTCATTTTTTTTAATTAGAGGCCGTATTTTTTCTTTGAATGTTGACCGATTACAAAGTTTTTTTGGGATTTTTTTTAATGCAGTGGTTTTTCTGCCGTTTTGTTTTATTTCTTGGACATAACCAAGAGTTGTGTAACAAGTATGTCGATCTACATAAGCGTAATTTGTTATGGTGTTGAAAATCACTTGGTGGTCTGGTGGTAACTTGTCTATGTTAAGCAAACAGCACCATTTTTGTTTTAGTAGCTCATGATCCATAGATGGGAAAAACTTTTCTATATCCATTGCAATGGCAAAGCAATTTTTTCTTCGTAGAATTTCTTCAAATGCTTCATTTGCAAAATGAATATTGCATTTGCCAATGTTTTGATAGGTATCTAGAGAAATCTGGCGATAGGTTATAGGGCAGTTTTGTATATCATTTTCAGTGAGTGTTTGCTCATATTTTTTTAACAAAATGGAACGGTAATGAGAATAAATATAAGCATCGCGGCGACAAGCATAAGCTATTTGACGATTTTTTAGTTTTCCATCAAACCGCACCCACTTTTGTTCGTATTGTAGAAAAGGAAAAAATGCGTTCTTTTTTACTTTATTTGGATTAGTGATAATAGCTTGAATGTTTTCATCAGAGATAGGAGCATCAAAATGAGGGTAGTGTTTGATTTTTGGTAGTTGAAGCTCAGCTCCTGCCATGATCGTCCTCAAGAGACGGGGCAAAGCATTGGGCACAGTCCAATTACGCTTTGCCCCGACTATTTTTTTGACGAGTTGTTACACTCTATTCTGTGCTTTTTTCTAACTTAGTATGTTTCACTATCGTAATGAAATTAAAGTTTGAAATAGCGCGAGCGATATTCCGTAATGGAGTCATCACTCTCGTCGTTCACATCTTCTTTCATTCGTTTGACAGTTCAAACAAGCAACTCTTCAATCCGAAAATTGAAGATAATCTTTATGTTGGGGTGGTTGTTTTTATTTCAACCCAAAATCTCAAATTAACGAGGCAGTTAGCGGGTCTTTTCATTTAAAAGGCAAATTAATACCATTTAACTTCTTTAACTTAAACCAAAGAGGTCAACATGACAAAAGAAACTGAAAAACGTATTGCCACGGGGCTTTTCGTTCGCACTTCAAGGAATGGTAAGAAAACCATTCGTGTTAGTTTTTCGTATCGGCGTAAACATTGCCGCGAGTCGCTAAACTTTGAACCAACACGAAACAATGTTAGGTGTGCGATTAATTTCCGCAAAAAAATTCTGCGCGAGATTTCGTTAAATACATTTAATTATGCTAAAACATTTCCGTTTTCAAAACGGGCGATTGAGTTTGGTCATTGCTCCGATCGAGTATTGGTTCGTGATTTGCTCGATCGGTTCCTGGCACGATCGAAGAAACAAACAAAGGCGACAACGCATAACCGGTATGTGCGTGTTTGTAAAAAACACCTTTATGCGACTTTTGGTCATGTGGCTATTTCAGATTTGTCGCCTGGGTTAATTTGGCTGTGGTTGGAAAAGCAAAACTGGCAGCGTAAAACTGTCGTGAATAACTTAACACCTTTACGGGCGGTGATTGATGATGCATTAATATTTGGATACATTGATAAAAATCCATTTGACCTGATTAATATTTCGCGTTTATCAAACCTCAAATCGAACTACCGCGTTAATCCACTCAATAAAAATGAGATTAGACAGTTGCTGAGTGTCGCAGAGGGTCAAGTACGAAATGTATTTCAATTTGCTATTTATTCTGGTTTGCGAACTTCTGAATTAATTGGTTTAAAGTGGGAAGATGTCGATTGGGATAAAGGTGTTGTGCAGGTTAAGCGTGCGGTCGTAGATGGAATAGAACAAGGTACGAAAACACCGTCGAGTGTGCGTAAAGTTACTCTTTTGCCTTCGGCAAGAGAAGCGCTCGACAATCAAAGAAAGCACACAGAATATTTTCGTGGCCGTGTGTTTTATAACCCATTTGATAAAAATCCATGGCAATCATCGGATCAATTGCGAAAGCGGGCTTGGTTGCCGCTTTTTGAAAAACTGGATATACCGTATCGTAATCTGTACCACACCAGACACACTTATGCGTCGATGTTGGTTTCGGGTGGTGAGAGTTCGCAATGGGTATCTCAACAGATGGGGCACACCAATGGTGTGACAACGTATCGTTATTATATTCGGTGGGTGCCCGACTCAGATGTTCCGGGAGGTTATCAACCAATACATCATTGGTAATTAAGCGCCTGTCTTTTCCCGCTGCTTTCCTGAGATTTCAGCGATGAAAAATAAAAAGCCTTTGTTTCAATTGCTTATCAAAATGGAGGCGGCGGGAATTGTACCCGCAGCCGTAGAAGAATTCTTGTTTTTAGACCATCGGAGACTACGTCAGACAACGTAAAATAAGGACTTGCAGGCCACCATAAAAAAACGGATTGTCTCAGGTTGTCTGGTGTTTGCTGCAAATGAGCACTCTGTGAGCACTCTAAATTGTCAAAATGGTATCCCAATTATGCGTTTTTGGCAACTTCCTGGCTTATTTACTTAATCCCTAAATTGTAGTTTTGCCGTCAATGTGATAGTTGTGCTATTTCATTTTTTGGAGATTTCTCAATGCTGGATCACGTCGGAATCGCTGTTCGCGATTATGAGAAAGCCAAGCAGTTTTATATCAAGGCATTGGCTCCGTTGGGCTATGAGCTATTGATGGAAGTGCAGGGCTTCGCCGGGTTTGGGGTGAAATCCAAAAACGGCCCTTTAGCCACTTTTTGGCTGCATCAAAGCAATAAACCCACCCAATCACTACACCTAGCCTTTCGAGCGATCAGTCGGAATGTCGTGGACGAGTTCTATGATATCGCTTTACAAGCCGGTGGCACTGATAATGGTAAGCCTGGTGTTAGGGAAATATATCATCCCAATTACTATGGCGCTTTTATACTAGATTTAGATGGCAATAATATTGAGGTGGTTTGCCATCAATAATTGATTTTTATGAGGTAAGTTATGTTTGGTGTGCCAATCTGGGTAATAATCTTGTTTTTTGTATTGCTGTATATGGGCATTAAGCGCTGTCAAACGCGTGTTGTTTCAGTGAAACGCTTGTTGGTGGTGCCGATCGTATTTGCCTATATGAGTTTGCATGGCGCAAGCCAGTTGTTTCATTTTTCCGTGCTTAGCATTGCATTATTAATATTTGGCGCATTCATTGGCTTTGGAATTGGGCATTGGCAAGTTAGAAATGCGCAGGTGAAAGCTGATAAAGATCGGTATTTGATTCAAATTCCGGGCAATATTTCGATGTTGATTATGGTCATGCTGATTTTTTTAACTGAATTTTTTATTCATTTTTCGATTGACGCGCATATAGGCATTGCAGCGACGACTATTTTTAAATGGTTTACCGTCGTGCTTAGCGGAATAGTAGTTGGTATTTCGTTTGGTCGAAATGCGACGTATCTGTTTAAATATCGAAACACACCAACGAGTGTGTTGGCAGATACAAAAAGTAGTTGAATTTAATAAAATATATAAACTTTACGAGTCCGAATATGAGTATTAACCAAGATATTAAAGATGATATTGTTAGTTTGTTGAAAAACTGTGAATTCAGAAAATTTTGCGACTGCTATTTTGCCGATAATTTTTTGTGGGTTATTAAAGGCACGAGTGTTTTGTCTGGAACTTATACCGATAAAGAAACGTTTTTTGATAAAGGCATTAATCGTCTCAGTGCCGCACTTTTGTCAGACTGGAAAATGTATATTTTGAATTCTTATACGGACGGCAATGCATTTATTGTCGAAATGCGCGGAGAAGTTAAAACTAAAGTCGGCGATAATTACAATAATGAATACTGTTGGATAATGCACTTTGAAAATAAAAAAATTGTGAAATTGACCGCCTATTATGATTCGTTGTTGGTTAATGAGACGTTGAGAAAATTTGAAAATGAGTCGTAATCATATTTTTATTGAGAATAAATAATGTTAAAGGCAAAAAACAGTAACGAACAATTAACGCTGGACTTTATACAAGCATACGCTGATTTAGATCTTGAAAAAATAGAGTCATTTATTGATGACAATGTCACAGCTTATATCACCAATGAACACGCAGAAGTGGATAAGGTGATTGGCCGAAAAACTTTTATGGATCGTCATCATCAAA
>JBGTHB010000051.1:0-2205 GCA_041746415.1 Coxiellaceae bacterium
GCTTCAAAAAACAACCGCACAACGCACTTGCCGCCACACTCGCCGGCGATGATCTTGCTACTCTTCTTATGACCGTGTTCTCCATCCCCAGTCTCGAACCGCAACCTGCCATGGGGTATACTGGGCCGGATTTGGAGGATAGGAAGACGAAGAAGTTGAGAGATAAAAAAGTAATAATCCCTGTTAAACAAACAGGAATTTTATTTACACATGGTGCAATGAAAGCTCCAAAAAATGAAAACAATTTTAATGCAATCTACCAACCATTTTTTAAATTAAACACAACGCATTATGTACTAGGCAGATGGAAATAAGAAAATTAATAATTGCCACTGCGCTAATATTAGCTGTCAAACCCTATTCATTTAGCTTAACCTACTTTTTTACAAAAGATAAAAAAACCTGTCATCTTATTAAGTTGGCTATGAGTAATCGTGGAAATTTACACTACTATAAAGCAAAAAATCTACTTAACTCAGCAGCAAAAACAAACAATCCTCAAGCACAAGATTATCTGGGCTTATTCTATGCAAACAATAACGGCACGATCTACCCTACACCAAATAACGTGCCAGCCAGTGACTTTAAAAAAGCTCTTTATTGGTACAAAAAAGCGTCTGCGCAAGGTTATGCCCCTGCTGATTATGACATGTCATATACATATATTTATGACCTACACAAACTTGATGAAGGAAAAAAATATTTAATCAAATCTGCGGGATCTGGATTTGGACTTGCTGAAGCTGTTCTGAGTGACAGTTATTTTTACGGCAAGGGTGGGTTTAACTACAACCTTACCATGTCATATGTTTGGTCTAGAGTCCTTCAGACCAATGAAAAGAACGGTAACATGGACGATGCTTTAAGTGATCAGCTTGATGCACTTGATAGCGATATGTCTTTCTTTGCACGACTTCATGCACATTACCTTGCCAAAATTTACATTAAAAAATATGGTAACAAGCATTTACCTGACAACTATTGGTATCCTTGTGGTGATATTAATTCATCTTCTTAATTCATAAGGCGATGACTTTACCACACTTCTTATAACCGTGTTCTCCATCCCCAGTCTCGAATCGCAATTCGCCATATCGCTTGTCTTTGGCCGCCAAAAGCTGCCCAGTGAAGCGCGGTATTTCCTATGTAGTCAGTGTTATTGATTGGTGCGCCGTGAGTAATCAGCATTTCACAAATGGCTTTTCGTCCATTCAATGCAGCCCACATAAGTGGGATGGTGCCTTCATTGTTTGATGCTTCAATATTTGCGTTCGCTTCTATCAACACTTTGGCGGCAGGATGTCAAATCAAAAGGCGGCAAGTAGATGATTAATTCAATAGGTAATAAAAAATAGAGCCTGTCAGGCAGTGAACTTAAATTTTCAACCTATATGAATCTAAAATTTTTCTAAACTGCTTGTACGGCAGCAAACGGCAATACACCCCAATTTTACGTTCATGGTTGATCGTTATTGACAATTTTTTTGAACAGCTCGGGAGTTACAAAATCATTTAATCAATTTGGCTTTTTAGCAACAACCGTGACTAAATTTACACTCCAAAAAAAACAATGATTAGCTTCAGCGTCTTCTAATGCGCAAGTTACTGTATTTTTTTCTTGCTCAGTTATTTTATTTAAAAAAACCATATCTTCTAACATAGTATCAAACTGCACTAACTTTCTGAGTGTCTCCAAACTTCTTACTGCAAAAGCATGAACCTTCAAATTCATTTCTGAAAGATTGTGTTGCTTATATATAGTTAATAAATTTCGTCCAATATACGGATTTTCAACCAAACCTTGCCAGTGGGTAATAATTTTATCTGAAATTCCATCCGCATTTGGAGAAAGAGACATCGTGCCAAAATCTAAATCAGTAAAACAAATCCGTCCGCCCGGTTTTACTATTCGTATTGCCTCAGCAAAAACCTGCTCCACATTCTTTTGACTAACCAACAACCTGTCCGCACGACACGCTGAAAAACTATGATCTGCAAAATTAAGTTTGCCCGCATCCGCAACACAATACAGTGTGTTATCACTGCGCGAACGCCTTTTTGCTTCATCGACCATTCTTTTACTGGCATCAACACCAACCACCACACCACTAGAGCGAACAAGCTCCGCCAATGTTTCCGTGTCCCGTCCTAAGCCACAACCTAACTCAATAATTTTCTCACCTTCCTGTGGCGCTAAAAGTGCAA
>JBGTHB010000052.1:0-13832 GCA_041746415.1 Coxiellaceae bacterium
GCTTCAAAAAACAACCGCACAACGCACTTGCCGCCACACTCGCCGGCGATGATCTTGCTACTCTTCTTATGACCGTGTTCTCCATCCCCAGTCTCGAACCGCAACCTGCCATGGGGTATACTGGGCCGGATTTGGAGGATAAGCAGACAGCAAAGTTAATGAAAAAGAATATTTTATTTCCTCAAGATCAGGGCAATAATTTAACTACACATGCTGACATGAAAAACCCAACTCCAAGCCAGATCAAATCGCTTTATGAGCATATGATAATTAATTACAAGCCATATACTTATATCTTGGGACGGTGGAAAACATGATGCGATATTCTTTCGTTATTTTTAGTTTTCTATTCTCATCAATCATTTTCTCATCCCCATCAATAAAACCAGATTTAAAAACAACTTGCGTGCTATTAAAAAAAGCAACTGATTCTTGGCAGGGCTCTCATTACAAAAAAACTTTAAAATTATTAAAAAAGGCAGCCTCATCTAACCTAGCTCAAGCACAAGATGCTTTAGCTAACTTATATGCTAACAATGGAAGCGCAGTGTTTATCGGGGATAACGGCAAACCATTTTATGATTTTCCTAACGCTTTACAATGGTACAAAAAAGCCATTGCGCAAAATTACGCACCAGCTTATTCCGATTTGGGTTACATCTACATCACAAAACTGAACAAACAAAAACTTGGTAGAAAATACATAATAAAAGCCGCTAAAATGGGCTTGATGGATGCTATTGATATGGTTTCCAGAAGCTACGATTTTGGCAACTACAGCTTTGAACAAAACAATAAACTCGCTTACGCATGGACGCAAGTATACAAAAGCAACACGCCTCGCTCTGACCTTTATCAATACTTCTCAGATGAAACTGACAAACTTAATAACCGAATGTCTTTTTTTCAGCGCCTTAGCGCACATCATTTAGCAACTATATTTGTGAAAAAATATGGGAACAAGCCAAATGCTGATGAAAAATGGTATCCCTGTGGCGATGTCAATAATAGCTAAAAAATCAGCCCGCTCATTTTTCTATCATCCTATTAAAATTTCAAGCAGGCTGCTAGCAAAAATTACTGCCTCAAAATAATAAACCGCAATTTGGCGCTTGTTTGCAAGCACACCCGCATTATACAGGGACTTCCTATCCGCCATTTTGAGCAGGGTATAAAAAATCTGTATTTTGTTCGCATTTGATTATTAAGCTTCGCAGTTTAAAGTGGAATAGGTATAATAAAAATCAGCATGAAATTATTACAATCCCGTTTCGGTCTTCTCTTTAGCCTCAGCAGTATTTTTCTGGTTATAACACTTGCCATCAGTAGCTTAGTTCCCGGCGTGCTATTTTATGGCGGTTTGATTGGTTGGCCGTTCTTGATTTTAGCCTTGTTTTTAGGCCTAAAACGTAACCCCAACGCCACAAAGTCAACGCCAATTTGGTGGCAAATCAGTTTACTCCAGTGGAGCTGGCTAGCTATTTTTTATGGCATTACCCAGCTATGTGGTCGCTGGCTGGTTAATTACAGCACCCCCCAAGCACACTTATTTCAACACAGTTTACATATCTTATTGTGGCAATACGGTTTGTTTCCCTGGTCTGTCATCGCTGCATTAACGTTATTGCTCACCACGGGCTTTAGCAAACCCCGCTATCCACATCATTTGCTACCCAACTATTTCCATGCCACCACAAAAAGCAACAGCGGCTTAATCATCAACACCCTGGCACGTGCCAGCGCACAAATCAGTTGCGGTATTATTATCGCATTTATGTCCTTAGCTTTAGTGCTGTGGTTAGCACCAAACACCATGCAAGCGGCTATGGGTTTTCAACCCTTGATCCTTATTTTATTAATTGCCGCCATCGCCTTTTGTCTTAGCAAGCAGGCTCGTCGGTATTGGCGACAATTCGCCACCCATGTTTTTTTCACGCCTTTTATAGGCTTAATCGTTATCGTGATCGGCATAAGTGCTTTGTTGTTTTCATTTTTAGTGCTGAGTCTATTTTTTCCTGTGCCCTACCACAAAAGTTTACGTTTAGTGAGCGCTTTAGCTAATCACCGCTGGCTTGATTACTGGCACGCCCTGTCATTGTCTTTTTGGGTAATGAGTATTTTCCCGTTGAGCTTGATTTGCAGCCGCTTACTTGTCACGACACAACGCTATATTAGCTTAATTTATCTATTAATTTGGCCGTTAATTTGGAGCCTGCTATTAATCTTGCTGCCACACACGCATTGGCGGCTAAACACGAGCATGAACTTTGATTTAAGCGTGCTGTTAATTGGCGTTATAGTCTTGTTTGCGCTGCTAAGCTCAGCGGCAAATTGGCAAAGCATTTTGCAAGCTGCCATTAGCAACAAAAAACGTCCTGCCACAAAGTGGTTGCGTAACGTATGCTTAATCAGCTTATTGGTAATTTATTTATTTTGGCAAAGCAATGTCATAGGCAGCGTTTTTTTTGCGATGCTGTTTGCCTTGCCCATATTGCTAATACTGTTGGTCATAGTGATTACGGTTATGATGTACTACCCGGGGTTCCCGGAGGACCGGCAGTAACATTTGTATCACCACCACCACTGCCTGACGTTCCTGGAGCATCGCTATTTGCCCCTCCCACATCGAGATCTGCTTTTTGCTGAGCCTTAGCGTCAGCTGTTTTATCTTGCGCGCCCTTAAATCCAGCTTGACCAGCCCGCGTCATCTGACCAGCAATACCACCAAAGGATTGTTGAATTTGATTGGCAAACTGACCTGCCATGTTTTGCAATTGCGGCCCGCCAATCCACATCATAATATAATTCACAAACTGATTGGTTAACTGGTAACACATAGTGGTCATAGTAAACACCACCATGGTAAAAATACCCAGCATAATGGGATAGATAATAAGCACCATTAACAGACCACCACCAATGCTACCAGATGACAATGAAGCCGCAATACTGCCTCCCATTACATTGCCAACGCTATGTAGAATGTCATTACTTGCCGCCCCCGATTGTGGCGCCACAGTATAAAACAAATCGCTGACGATACCGGAGAAACTGTAAATGATCATACGCAATGACACGTACGATAAAATCATGCCGGCAATCAAACCGATTAACAGCAACACTGGTCGCAAAAACAAACTCAGCATTAACATTAACGATTGTTGTACTGGTCCTAAAAAATCATGGCCTTCTGGATGTGTTAAACCGAATGCCACTAAAGGGGCAGCAACCATCGCTTCAATGACCGCCACCATCCACCCTACTACGCCAAAACTGAATATAATCCACGGGTAAAGCGGCACATAAAATCCCAATAGCGCACCAACCGAAAACAATGCTGCGGCTAAGGCAAACATAAAGCCGCGCAACCAGGCGCCGACAATTTGCATTGAGCCCTTCATATCTACCTCAGCATTGCATATCCCAAACGGTGTAATGATTCCGGCCAATAGCAGTGGAATTAACAACCATAAATCACCTGCCGTGTTTAAACACGCCATGCCAACCGAATGCAAAAAGACAATGGGATCAGCACTGACATTATTCGTATTAAACAACGCAATGATATGACCCATGTCATTAATAATAGGAAAAACAGCCGCGATAAAACTTAAACCACCCGTACCACCAACCGCTGCCACGCTACCAGCTGCTGCAAATGCAGCCGCACCATAAGTTAAGCCAGCATCCGAGCCAGCAGAAGTTGGCGAACCTGTACCACCTGCGTTTGCTGCATTATCTAAATTCGTTAACAATTGACGTACACGCGGTTTATAGTTAACGCCATCACTCATTGCCCCGTCATAAGCATTCTTAATTGGATTAATAGAAATATTTCCAGGACTAGTTAAATTAGCCGTATAGGTTGCCAAATTACCACCTTGCTGATAACGCCAACCAATTTGCGAAATGTCCCAATAATAACGACCCGCTGATATCCAACCTTCTTTTTTCGCTTCTTTAATAAAGTCTTTGTATTTATTGCCACTGTCTTGTTGATGTTCTTGCACCACAGGCATAATGGCATTGGCATAGGAAGCTAATGCTAATAAATAAACTTGCTCATTTGATTCAGCCACACCATCGGTATCCGCACCAGCGCATACACTAGCTTCAGTTGCATTATCACCTTGCGAACAAAATTCTGCTTTTGCAGCGGGTTTTAGCGTATCAATTAATTGATAGGTAGCATTGTACATTAAAAGACAAGCTGAAGAGCCAGCACCAGCGGCACAAGCATTATTAACGTTATACGACACCGTGCCGCAATAGGTATTGGCTTTGCTGGGATCAGCAGAACCGCCGGGAAACACAAACTGACTATTCGCTTTGTCAGGCAGCACATCATAATTACGCGCCGGTTGTGCTGAAACACCAATACCAGTGTCATTGCTACCGTTAGAATAATCCGGTGGCACACTGTTTTGAGTGCTGGCAAGCATACACACTTCACTCGCCATAACATTCGTCATTAGTCCATACGATTTATCTTCGTGGCTTTTACCCAGCATGCTTTCTACGTAATCCGCTGTAGGATTAAGTGCTGCCGCTATAGGATCGTTGCCTTGATTAAATGAATTTGGTTGACGCCATACCGCACCCCCTTCGCTCAAATAACCCAAAGCCGAATTCCAGGTGGTATCCGCTAATTTCACCCCCGCCACAGCCACTTTCATCACTACGTCTTGTAATAAGTTATACCCGGTTGTTGAATTAGGAATAAGCAAACTCATGCCCAGCGCAATGCGCAAAAATAACAATGCGACGTTGCGGTTTTGACCCATAAACGCACCTTCGGTGGAAGCGCGCACGGTGATAATAAACACTGAATAAATTAACCAACCACCAGCAATATAAACAATGCCTTCGTTGAAATTTAATAATAAATGTCCAAGCATTTGGCCACTGCCGCCTTGCAACACATTGCCGACGGTGCCAAAAATTTCATTTAAATATTGAATGGATAAATCGGTGTGATTGGTGACAGCACTGGCATTTAATGCTGTATGTGGATCCGCTAACCCCAAAAATGGTGCCAATAACAAGACCAGCAAAAAGAAAACTTTTTTCATTTACGTCGACCTTTTGTCAAGTAATGCCACCACTCAGGGTAGGTACATCCCAGTCGGCGTTGGTCCATTTGAAAATAATTAAAATGCTCTCGAAACGCTTGTGCCAACATCACCAGCAATAAAATCACACACACCAAAGCGGGTAATGTTTTGCTGACAATAAAAAGATAAATTCCATAACCAAACAATAGCGCGCTCAATCCCAAACAAAACCACACTATTTGTAGGGCTTTTTTCATTTTTTGTTGAATATCTTGTTCGCTTAAATGGTAGTGCTCCATGGCTTGCTCAAAAGTAAGCTTCTTGCTTTTACGCTGCTTATTAAGGGAAAAAACGGTTTTAGCCATCCCACCAATCAAGCGACCATTCTGCTTGAGTGAATCAAGACCCACCCATTGTGTTGGCGTAATTACTTTGGAAAAGCCTTTGCTTACATGCTTGCGAATACCCATAGAGACGTCTCTCAATTACGGTTTAACCAGAGGCTATCGTAGCAGTGGATCCTTAAAGAACGATTAAGATCCGGTTAAATAAAACGATTTATCGTTAATTTATGCTTAAATTTAGCCTCTATTGAGCTATATCTTAATTTTTTCTTAATGATAAGCGCTTAGTATTAGCTTTATTGAATTACCACGGGGTCAGCATGCCTGATTTAAGCGAAAAAGCCGTTCACCAGTTTTGGCAGCATTACCAAGATCCAACGCTGTATCGCGTGATCTCCTATATGGAAGGGGTGGAAGACTGGACGCTAGATGGCAAAGCACCCGTTGAAGCAGCGCTCAAACAACTGGGTGACACCTTAGAAGACGTGGGCAACATTGATTTAAAGCGCGGCGACGACATGGTGGAATTGGTGGCGCACTTACGCACCGGTCGTGGCTTGCGTATCTTGATGTGTTTAGACCAGGCTTATCCTGGTGCTGCTTCTAAAATTATTATGCACGCCGAAAAAACCACCAAAACCGACGACGATATGGCCGGTATTTTTTTACGCCGTAACGTGGTGTTTGAACGCTTGCGCTTACTGAGCCGCATTTTTTCGGATGAGCGCATTAAGCTCATTGTCAAAGCGCTAGAGGAAAATCAATGAAAAAGCTGCTGTATATTGGTCTAAGCATTTTAATGACATTTACACTCTGTGCAGCAGCGGACAACGCACCAGTTGCTGAATGCCAAAATATTTTAGCTATGTCAGACAGCACGTTTAATAACACGATTCAAAAAGACAGCCAAGGCGCGATCGCCAGTGTGCTATTAGATTGTGAAAAAATAAACGCTTGCCAACAAATGAATGGTGTCGATAATTGCAATGCGGAATTATTTAATCGTGGCTTTGTTGCCGATCTCACCTTCAATAGTTTTTCTGCAAACACACCAGCACCCAGTAACAGCGCAAATGTCAGCACACCAAGCGATTCACCATCCAATGCAACAAATACTGAAAATAATAATAACAACAGCAGTGCAGATAACACAGCACCAACCAATAACACCAATGAAGGACCACAAACAAAAAACAATCCTTCCATTAATTGGTTTTAGTAGAGTGATAGGTAAAGAATATGAAAACACCATTTAAAAAAATTATTTTAGCAACCATCATCAGCTGTATGGTAACGGCAAGCTTTGCTGATTCGTCCAAAGCCACTGCCACGCCGCCTGCGCCACAACCGGATCCAAGTGTTTTTATTGGCATCACTCAGGCCATTAATGCGCTAACCACAACCGTAAAAGCGGTTGCCACTGCAGCGATTCATGACTTTAACAACATGATGTTTCAGGTTGATAATTTTTTCCCAAACGGTGCTAACAATAATGGCAATACACAAGCACAACAAACGGCACAGAAATTATCGAACACGTTAACCCAACAACAAGTTACCAATGCGTTATCGCAAGTACCAGAACAAGCGATTCCTGCTTCACAATTAAATGATCCCACTTTAACCGCACAAGCACAAAAGCAACAAAACTTATTAGGTAAACTAACAGCAGGCACACCTGCTAGCGATACTTTATATAGTAGCGGCTTAAGCAGCATGTTAGCGGGGGTTTATGCAGCAGAAAAGCCCAGCCCAGAAGACATGCACAATAATTACTTTAATTTTGATACTTTAATTGGCCCTGATGCTTATGACAGCAATCAATATCTTGCTGCCCAGCGCTATTTGCAATACCTAACGCAAAGCTATCAACCTCTTACTCCTGGCATTGATTATGCGGGTTTAAAACAAAAACTGAATTCATTTGATAGCGCTATAGATCGCGCGCGCTGGTTAAAAGAAAATATAATCGAGAATCCAACCTATCAACAATACCAAATTGCCATGCGTTCTAATTTAGCTGCTCGTTCCCTAGCGCTAAGCAACTTTAATATGCTAGTTGCACAACGCAAAGCCATTCCCGATTTAGGTACGGCAAATGGTTTGCCTCAAGATTCCCATTTACCGCAAGGTGCAGCCAGCTTACAAGAAGCACAAAACTACGCCGCACTAAAATTAGTAAATAACCCTCAATGGTATCAAGCGATGAAAAATGCTTCGATTGCCACCGTTGCACGCGAACAATTACTGTTAATGGCAACGCTTGTTAAAGAACAAGCGCAAAACGAACAATACAATCAACGCTTATTGGCGACAATGTCATTATTAACCTTAGAGGCAAATCAAACACAACAGATGGGCTTGCAAACAAAAGCACAAGAAGTAAACCAATTGTGGAGCAATAATTCTAATTCGTCTGATAATTCATCTGATGATAGCGCAGACAGCAATGATAACGACGCTGTAAACGCACAGCAACAACAAGCCGCAGCAGATCAAGCAGCGCAGAAAAAACAAAAAAAATAGGTTGTTGTAAAAACGGCTGATTTTTTAATTTAGCCCAGCCTTGAGATCAACTTACCGTCACCCAGCTAGGTTTTATTAGTTATATCCCTTTGATTTTTTAAATAAACCTGTCTGCACTCAAAACCATATTGAATGGCGCTAATCGAGATCAAATAAACACAATCTAACTTCTTCTACTATAATTTGGAGATAGGTTAAAAAGCTCTGCCTAAACCTGAAAATGGAGTTAATACAATGAAAAATGAAATAACAAAAATCACACTTAAAAAAACCTTATTGTGTTCTGCCGCAATGGCACTGCTGCTTGTCACCGGTAATAGTTTAGCTACACACATGGTTATTAATTTTGTAAACAAAACCAACGATGATTACCAAATCTCACTGGTCTCAGATAGGTGTATGTATGATGTATCGATGAAGCACCTGACAAACCTCGTCATCAAAGCAAACGCTACCACGACGCATAGAATAAATGCGAAAGGGGGTACTGGAGGTCATGATTGCGCTCACGTTACAACATCTTCAACCTTTCAATTTTACAATACAAAATATAAAAGTGATTTCTTTGCTCAGTGCCACATAACCATGAGAGGCGGTAAATACACCCTAAGATGTACACCATTAGCGTCTGAAGCGAAGACAAAATTGATATGGGATCCCTCTGCTTCAAGCAAAACAAAGCAAAGTATTCCAACCAAAATCACATTCGAACCGAAGTAATGATATAGCCATTCCACTTGATGTGGTGATAATTCGCCACATCAAGTAACTCACTAAAATAATTACTACAATAAAGTAGAGTACTTGACTGTCACATCATATTGCTATGATGCCAATAACTCAGTGACTGCTGGCTGTGATATTTTACGCGGTGCAAAACGCTGCTTAAAATACTGCGTAACACCTGCTTCCAATGAAGTAAACGGCGCATCAAAACCCGCAGCACGCAACTTGCTGATATCCGCTTGAGTGAAGCTTTGATAAGAACCCTTGAGTTTGTCAGGAAACGGCACGTATTCTAAACGTCCCGCGCCATATAATTTTAAAATGGTTTTAGCAATGGCGTTAAAAGGACGCGCCACCCCCGTGCCCACATTAAAAATACCCGATTTATCGCGATGCTGGTAAAACCATAAATTGACTTTTACTGCATCGTCCACAAACACAAAATCACGCAATTGTTCACCATCAGCATAACCGTCACAGCCTTCAAATAATTTCACCACTCCAGTGTCTTCCACTTGATTCATTAAATGAAAAGCCACACTAGCCATGCTGCCTTTATGCTGCTCATTAGGGCCATAAACATTAAAGTAACGCAGACCCACTACTTGAGCGCATTGTTTTTCAATTTTAGGCCATAAGCGACGCACGTATTGATCGAACTGCCATTTAGAATAACCATACACATTAATCGGTTGTTCGTTAACAAGTTGCTCAGAAAAAGCTGTATTAACACCATACACAGCGGCGCTAGAAGCGTAAATAAAAGGAATATTTAGCTCCAAACAATAATGCAACAATATTTTTGAATATTCATAATTCACTTTCATCATAAAGCGACCGTTCCATTCGGTGGTTGTGGAACACGCGCCTTGATGAAAAATAGCGGCAAAGGTTTCTTTAAATTGTTCTGCTTGTATCGCTTTTAAAAAATCTTCGTAATCCATGTAATCGGCAATTTCACAATCGCTGAGGTTAATAAATTTTTTGCCGTCCGTTAAATCGTCAACCGCTAAAATATCGGTTATGCCAATTTGATTTAAACCTTTTACCAAACAACTACCAATAAAACCCGCTGCACCGGTTACTACGATCATGATATTTTGTCCTGCTTTATTTGGTTCACCAAATTAGTGGTGGAAAAACCGGGGGTCAGCGCCACTGTTTTTACTTCACCGCCATTTTTCAATACGGCCTCGCTACCAGCAATTTCATGTACTTGATAATCCGCACCTTTCACCAAAACATCCGGCAAAACATTTGCAATTAATGCCGCTGGCGTGTCTTCACTAAACGACACCACCCAATCAACAGAGCGCAAAGCGGCTAATAATTCCATGCGCGCCAGCAACGGATTAAGCGGACGCGTTGCCCCTTTTAACCGCGTTACGGAAGCGTCATCGTTTACTGCTACCACTAAACGATCGCCTAATTGTTTCGCTTGCGCTAAATATTGCACATGACCGGCATGCAAAATATCAAAACAACCATTGGTGAGCACCACGCGCTTACCTTGGGTTTTGGCATCATTAATCAAACTCATTAAATCTTTTTGGTTAACAATCGCTGCTGTGGTTTCATTACTTTGTTGCAAGGCGTGACGCAGTTCGCTGACAGAAACCGTGGCAGCACCCAATTTTTTTACCACTAAGCCTGCGGCTAAATTTGCTAATTTAGCCGCTTGCTGCAATTGCGCACCACCGGCTAACGCAGACGCCAAAACGCCAATTACGGTATCGCCAGCACCGGTTACATCAAACACATCACGTGCGTGTGCGCTTAAATTTAATGTCGCGCCATTTTTCTCAACCAATAACATGCCTTCCTTGCCACGCGTAATTAGAATAGCTTGCAAGTCATGTTGTTTAATTTGAATCTGCGCTTTTGCGATTATTTCTGCTTCGTCTTGACACGGTCCGACCACAGCAACGAATTCTTTTAAGTTCGGCGTGATTAACGTCGCACCGCGATACGCAGCAAAATCACTTACTTTAGGATCAACTAAAACCGGCACACCATATTGTTTGGCTAAAGCAATAATGGCTACGGATTGTGATAAAGCGCCTTTGGCATAATCCGACAGCACCAACACATGCGCTGTTGTTAACGCCGTTGCTAATTGCTGAATCAGCGCAGCGCAATCAGGCTTTGCATTGTTTGTTTCAAAATCCATACGCAATAATTGTTGGTTTTGTCCCAACACACGTAATTTAGTAGTAGTCGTTAAATTTTTCTGGCGCTCGAAATGACAACGCACATTGACGTTTAATAAAAGTGACTCTAGTTGCGTTGCTTCATTATCATCGCCAACCAAACCAAATAATTCCGTTGTCGCCTCCAGCGCCACAATATTTAATGCCACATTCGCTGCACCGCCTGGACACGCTTTCGTTTTATTAACCAAAACCACCGGCACGGGTGCTTCAGGTGAAATGCGTTGCACATCACCCATCCAGTAGCGATCCAACATCACATCACCAAAAACCAACACACGCGCTTTAGCAAAAGCAGGCAGATCCGTGAAATCCAACATGTCTATATAATCCAATTAGCATTTAAAAAATTGGCTTATTATCCTGTCTCAACCGACTCAAGGCAAGCCTGCTGGCACAAGGTGGCCAACTTAACGTGCTTCCAAAACGCTTCCGTGGCGTTGGCCGCAGCCAGCACCAAGCCAATACGGCCGTCTAAGAAGCCGCCGCGCAGCACATAGCCAATAAAGAATGCCCACCCGCCATGAACAATGGCTTTGGTCACGCTGCTCTTAATCCCTTGAGCAAAGCGTTTTTCAGCACTAATAGTAGAATAACGGTTAATTTTCTCCAGCATTTCAGCAGGATCATCACAAGTAAAATGATTGATGTGCCCACTCAACATGCGTGTGGGACCAGCGGCCAGCTGCACCGACTCATGCACCACTACATCGCTAAAACGACCCTGGCCACGACGAAACAGCACCGGTCGTGTTTCACCTGACCAGCGACCAAAGCGCACTCGATTACCCCACAAATAATTATGGAACGGAATACGAAAACCCACTTCCGCTGTAGTGGGGTTCGTAACAATAGCTTTAATTTGTTGTTGCAATAATGGGCTTAATTGTTCATCCGCATCGACGGACAAAATCCATTGTTGCGTTGCTTTATCAATAGCACGATTTTTTTGTTTGCCAAAACCAGGCCAGTCGGTTTCAAACACCAGCTCCGTATACTGTCGCGCCAACTCACAAGTACGATCTTCACTGCCGGCATCCAACACAATAATTTCATCTGCCCACTTAACTGAGTCCAAACAGCGCTCAATGCTGCTCTGTTCATTTTTGGTAATCACAACGACACTTAATCCCATCTTATCTTTCCTTCATGCGCCACAAAGGCCCGTAACTTAAAATGGCCATGAGTGAAAATGCGTTTTGAGAAAAACCTGAAAATAAAAAGGCCGTCGCAAAAGCGCCTACAAAAAACATAATCAAAAAAACCTGCTGAGTTAAGCGCCATGGCATGGGCAACTTAACTGTGCCATACCAACATAACCACGCAAAACCTAATAACAACACCAAACCAATCGCACCAAACTCTAACATTATATTGAGATAACTGTTTTCAATGCTTTGCTCAATATTACCAATTAAATTTAATTGTGATGCGGGCAGTGTTTTATATGCAGCAGCAATGGATCCCGTACCATAACCAAACCACGGTCTTTTTTTAATTAATTGCCACGCGGTGCGATACATTTGTAAACGAATTTGAATCGTGTCACTTTTACCGGAGTGATGACTTACGCGCCAATGCTCAAACTTGTCAGCGGATACTGTTTTATGCACAAAGCTAGGGCGTAACGCCAACAAACCACTGACGGCGATAACAGTAACCAACAGCGCCATAATAAAATTTTTTCTGGGCAACAAGCGAAATAATACAAATATCGTGGTAATAAAAAACAATACCAAGCCAGTACGGCTAGTATTAAACACCACTAGATTGAGTGCCGCGATTAAAAACAAAATCCAAAACCACACTCGCTTGTCTTTAATACGAAGAGCGCGCGATAGCCAAGCGCTGCTCGCTAATACCAAAAAGAAACTTTGCGCAATACGACTGTGTGTGACTGACGCAATTTCGGTAGGATCTATACGCATGCTATTTAATGGCCATACTGTGTCGGTGATAACCCCAAATATCTTTAAATAGCTAAAAATCAACACCAGCAACATAGCTGCCAAAAAAAAGCGAAACACAAACAATTGCTCTTCAGAGTCAGCTACCACCCAAAACAACAATGGCGCTGTCAAAAGCCATATGTGTTTTCGCCAATCGTGTATGATATGCGACCAATCGCCAGCACTATATAACGCGCCTACCAAAAACAGTAAGATCAACGCATAAAACCCCCAAGCAACCCGATTGGTTTTGACGATATGCCATTTCTGCTGCCAATCTGGCGAGAATAAAGTAATGAACAACGCAAGATAATAAAAGGCTTCACACAACGTAATTGAAGCTGGGAGAAAAAAAGAGGACAAGCCCAGAGCATAGAGCGCTACAATCCGTGTGCTATTAACCTTGATCATTCGTTTGTCCAACCGTTAAAATGGCCTCCATTATCTGCAGTTTACGCAGTAGGCGCAAGGGATCAAAAGATAAGATGACACAAAATTACTTAATCAGTCGCATTGATAATATTGGTGATGTGATATTAACGTTGCCCTTGGCTGGTCTCATCAAACAGCACCGACCCCACGCGAAAGTGTATTTTTTGGCGCGCAATTACGTTAAAGCCATTGTCGCTGCAGCAGAATTAGTAGATGGGTTTATTAGCTGGGATGACGTCATTCAAAAAAAATCCACTGCTAGCAGCAGCTTAGCGCAGCATCAATTTGATGTTTTTATTAGCGCTGATGCCAAACGCGAACCAGTTAAGTTAGCAAAATCCGCTGGCATTCCCACACGCATTGGCACCAGTCACCGACTTTATAATTGGTTGTATTGCAACAAACGCGTGCATTTTAATCGCAAAAAATCAGCCCTGCATGAAGCGCAACTAAACACAAAATTGTTAACCCCTTTAGGCATCAACGCGGATTTTTCCCTCAGCGCATTAAGTGCTGCATTAAAACTCAAACCAGTTCGTAATGATAAAACGGCGGCGCTGATTAGCGAAACCAAATTTAATTTAATTGTGC
>JBGTHB010000053.1:0-3900 GCA_041746415.1 Coxiellaceae bacterium
AGCCTATTGGCAAATTGAAAGCGCTGAGGTGCAATTAGGTGAAAATAGTGCAAGGGTGCCAAAACAGGCCGGGGTTACACTTAATGTGAATTTGGCTAAAT
This sequence comes from Coxiellaceae bacterium, assembly GCA_041746415.1. Classification (GTDB taxonomy): domain Bacteria; phylum Pseudomonadota; class Gammaproteobacteria; order Coxiellales; family Coxiellaceae; genus JBGTHB01. The sequence goes on from JBGTHB010000053.1 coordinate 102, forward strand.
TAAATATAGATGATTGGCTCCAGGTATACAAAGCACTTAAAAAGTCTGATGCTAAATTGGCGAATGCAGCCGTGCATTATCAATTAAATAAATTTAACGTCAATATTGCTGATGCTGTTTTTCTGCATACAAAAATGACGCATAATTCTATTAATGCCACGCTGAAAGCGCGTGGTTGGCAGATACAGCTAAAAAACAATTTGTTTAAGGGTGATTTGTGGCTCCAGCAGCAATCGCATCAGCAATCCATTTGGTGGGGAAATTTCAGTTACTGTAATGTGCCCCCCAGCATTACGGGCACTGGCAGTGCTCATCCTTATTCATTGCCAAATTTAAATCTCACCTGTGACGCATTTCGTTTTCATCAACATGATCTTGGTGCATTGCAGGTTCAGTTGCGTCAAGTTAAAACGGGTTTACACATTAAGCAGTTTTCACTTAAAAATACCAATTATGATTTAAGCAGCAGTGGCTTTTGGTATAACTCCCCAACTACGCGGTCACACTTTATGGGAACATTGTCATCACAAGACCTGGGCTCAACGTTGTCTGATTTTGGTGTTGGCACGGTAGTACAAAAGGGTATAGGCAAGATTGATTTTGATTTGCGTTGGCCAAATTCACCGTTGAAAATCAATCTCACTAATTTGTCAGGTGAGTTAAATTTTAATTTTAAAGATGGGCACATTACTAAGCTGTCCCAATCAGCAGAGTCGAATTTAGGTTTAGGGCGATTTTTAAATTTATTAAGTTTGCAGTCTTTGCCCATTACTGTTTTTTCTGGCTTTCACAGTTTAAGCGCCAAAGGTTTTGAGTTTCGTTTATTAAAGGGTAAAGTTAAGTTGGTGCATGGCATAGGCCAATTGGATCAGGTGGCGTTAGTAGGGCCGATTGCATGGGTGCGGGCTAATGGTAATATTGATTTTGTTAAGAAAAATTATAATTTACAACTGAAGGTGATACCCAATATTACTTCCAGTTTGCCGTTAATTATCACTTTGATCAGTGGCCCATTAGCTGGTGCAATCACCTGGGTGGCGAATAAAATTTTGGGCGAACAAATCGGTAAAGCAGCCGAAAAGATACTAACAATTAATGGTTCATGGCAAAGTCCGCATGTGGTTACACTGCCAGTGCCTACCGTTACACACAGAGGTTGAAATGAAATTAGCTAACGATATTCAAGAGCAGCTATTGTCACCAAGTGATTTATCATTAGACCAATTGACTAAGAGTTTAAGTAGCGTGTTAAGTGCGCAAATTGATGACGGTGATTTGTATTTGCAAAGCATCCAAGAAGAAAGTTGGTCGTTGGAAGACGGTATTGTTAAAGATTGTGATATTAGCATTGATCGTGGTTTTGGTTTGCGCTTAGTAAGTGGCGAAAAAACCGGTTTTGCGTATGCGGATGAAATCAGCTTGCTGGCATTAACAGAAGCAGGAAGGCACGCTCAATCCATCGTTAAATTAGGACAGAGTGGTCAAGTTAAAGTGGCTCAGCAACATAATATGAAGCGTCATTATCCGGCAATTAATCCTATCGCGACGTTAGCGGATGAAAAAAAAGTGCAATGGTTGCAAGCGTTGGATCACTACATTCGCCAAAAAAACCCGTTAGTGAAACAAGTAATGTTAAGTCTCGAAGCAGAATACGAAGTGGTGTTGATTATAAGTTGTGATGGCAGGGTGCAGCATGATGTGCGGCCCATGGTGCAGCTAATGATAGCAGTCGTGGTTGAAAAAAATGGTCGCCGTGAAAAAGGCTTTGCCGGTAGTGGTGCACGTTTAGGCTTTGATTATTTTGACGAGCAACGTAAAACGCAATTAGCAGATCGTGCTTTGCAGCAAGCCTTAATTAATTTAGAAGCCAAAGCAGCACCAGCGGGCATGATGCCGGTGGTATTAGGCCCAGGTTGGCCCGCGGTGTTGCTGCATGAGGCAATAGGGCATGGACTAGAAGCGGATCATATTCGCAAAGACAGTTCAGTTTTTGCAGATCAATTGGGAAATAAAGTTGCATCAACGCTTTGCACTATTGTTGATGACGGCACAATTGAAAATCGTCGTGGTTCGGTCACGATGGATGATGAAGGCTCGCCAGGTGAAAAAACTGTATTAATTGAAAAAGGCAAGTTAGTGGGTTTTATGCAAGACAAATTAAGTGCGCGGCTGATGAAACAAAAACTCACCGGGAATGGTCGACGCGAAAATTACGCTGAAATTCCACTGCCACGCATGACGAACACAATGATGTTAAGCGGTGATAGCGCACCGGAAGAAATAATTCGTTCTGTTAAAAATGGCATTTATGCGGTCGATTTTTCAGGAGGTCAGGTTGATACCACTTCCGGTAGTTTTGTGTTTACGGCCAGTGAAGCGTATTTAATTGAAAATGGCAGAATCACCTCGCCTGTTAAAGGCGCTACATTAATTGGTAACGGTTTAGAAGTGTTGCAAAACGTGTCCATGGTGGGTAATGACTTGGCACTCGATCCAGGTATTGGTGTTTGCGGTAAAGAAGGACAAAGTGTACCGGTTGGTGTGGGGCAACCAACATTAAAAATTGAAAAGTTAACGGTTGGTGGCCAGCGTTGATTAATAATAACTATTATCTTATCTGCTGCGAGCTATATAAGTAAGTTTGCCTTGGCATAACTGAATTGCGCTTGACACCCTGATTTGCCTGTTGGTATAACAGACGAGGTCATGGAGGCGGGGGACGTTGTCCTTTTGTTCCACTGTTTTTACCTAAATTGCTAAGAGGGAAGTCAATGAATAAACAAGAATTGATTGATATTGTTGCTGATGCCGCAAACATTTCAAAAAATGCAGCTAACCGCGCAATTGATGCTTTTACAGATACAGTAACTGATTGCCTTAAAAAAGGTGATGAAGTCGTGTTGGTTGGTTTTGGTAGTTTTACTACATCAGATCGTGCCGCACGTGCTGGGCGTAATCCACAAACGGGTGAAACCATACAAATTCCTGCTGCTAAAGTGGCGCGCTTTAAAGCGGGTAAAAAACTGAAAGATGCAGTTAATGGAGATAAGGCTTGATTTGAAGTTGCAATCGAGATATCTTGATCGCCCCAACAATTGGGGCGATTTTTTTTGTAAGTGAGCAGCGATCTGTTGCTAAAGTTTGGATCGCTACCGGAACTAAAGTTCCCTCGCGATGACGGAAATGGTTAGGAGCCAAGCGCGAATTTATGTTGGTTTGGTTAGCGTAGAATGAAAAGAAATGGAAACCCCTTAAGTTAAAAAAACGATGGGGGTTGCTAAGGGGGAGAACCGACATTCTCCCCCTTAGGAGCCAAGCGCGAATTTATTTCGCGCAGGCGATCATATAAAGAAGCGAGTTGGAAAACGAGCGGGTGCTTAGCTCAGCTGGGAGAGCATCGCCCTTACAAGGCGAGGGTCGTAGGTTCGATCCCTACAGCACCCACCAATTTTTGCGGTAGCAAAAAAACGTGCGCGGAGTGGTAGTTCAGCTGGTTAGAATACTGGCCTGTCACGCCGGGGGTCGCGGGTTCGAGTCCCGTCCACTCCGCCATTATTTATAAAAAACCTGCTGTCGGCAGGTTTTTTTTCGCACAGTAAAGAGCAATTATGGAAAAAATAACAGTCTACGGTGCCGGTTACGTGGGTTTAGTCACCGCCGCCTGTCTTGCTGAGCTCGGCAATCAAGTACGCTGCGTTGAAGTGGATCAAGCTAAGTTAGCTCAGCTACAGCAGTTCAAAAGCACGATTTTTGAACCTGGATTGAATGAGCTTATTCAACAACACGGAAGCAGTGGGCG
>JBGTHB010000054.1:0-6057 GCA_041746415.1 Coxiellaceae bacterium
CGGTGAACGGCTTATTATTGGTGATGGCGAAATCACGCTCACTATTCTCGATGTTCGTGGCAATCAAGTTCGCATCGGTATTGATGCACCTAAATCTGTTCCAGTACACCGAGAAGAAATTTTCTTGCGCATTCAAGCAGAAGCAAAAACAAAAATTCACACCAAAACACCAACGCGTGTGGTGACAAAAGAAAAAATTGGCATTGAGTAATCCTGCGCCGTTCACTATTGATTAAGTGAACGGCATTTCTGCACATAAACAAAAATTCTAATCATTTTAAAATCTATGTCATTACGAGCGAGGAACGAGCGTCGCAATCCATGTGCTGATGCTTTTTAATAGCACTGGCACTTTATACCCTGGGATGGGTGCTGGCACCGTCTGGAAGAGTGTCTTAATCATGCTCGTAAAGTCATCTCCTGAAATGATATGGGTATAGGGGGCATTCTCGCTTTGGTTACACACGCTGCCATTTGCGGTTGTGACAATTATTGGTTGTTTGGCAAAATGCCTTTGCTGCAGACCACGCAGAGATCAAGCTGGTTCTCGACAACAATTGTTGCTGGGAGAAAATAGCAAAGATCAGGAATATGTCACTGCTAGTGCGTGTCTTTTCTCATTTGCCCTAGACAATACCAAAAAATGTCCGTTTATAATGCGCAAAACAATATGTATTATGATGTTGTCAAAAGCCACGGTTTATGTAAATATGGAGTCAGACTCCATATATTCATGAGGTGTTGAATGCGCTATCGTGCTCGTCTTCTGGAAGCGAAGCTCAAAGAGTACCTTGGTTTCTTTTCAGTAGTGGGATTGACAGGCCCGCGGCAATCAGGCAAATCCACGTTGCTATTGCATACATTGAGGCAAAAATATCGTTATGTTTCTTTCGATGAGCATGAGAACGTAGAACAGTTTTACGCAGATCCTAAGCGATTTATGGGTATCTATGATGACCGAGTAATTTTCGATGAAGTGCAAAAAGTCCCAGAAATTTTTGATTATATTAAAACAGCAGTTGATAAAGATCGCCAGCAGCCAGGCAAGTTTATTCTTACAGGTTCAAGTCAGTTTCATTTGTTGACAAAAGTTACAGAATCGTTGGCGGGTAGAATCGGGTTATTAACACTCTTACCGTACCAGTATTCAGAAATGCCTGTTGGTTTGCGGGAGGAGTCAGTTTTTTTGGGTGGGTACCCGGAGTTAGTAGAAAAAAAATATAGTTTATTTGAAGATTGGTTTGCTACTTACATTAGTACTTACGTTGAGCGTGATGTGCGTACCCTCAGTAATATTGGCAATATGCTGGATTTTCAGCGTTTGATCCGCTTATTAGCGGCTAATACAGCGCAAGAATTAAATATGTCTCGTTTTGCAAGCGACTTAGGCGTGGACATTAAAACCATAAAACATTGGCTTTCTATTCTGGAGGCGTCTTACGTCATCTTTTCATTACCTCCTTATTTTAAAAATTATGGAAAACGTGTGGTAAAAAGACCAAAAATTTACTTTTACGACACAGGTTTAGTGTCTTTTTTCATCGGTATAAACAGCAAAAAAACATTTGAACAAAGTTTATTGAAGGGCCCGGTTTTTGAAAATTACATTGTTTCGGAAGTGCTAAAACGAGAGCTGCATGCAAGAACTCATGCAGAGCTTTATTATCTGCGCACCAGTAATGCCGAAGAAATTGATTTAATTATCGATCGTAAAAAAACAAAAGAACTAATTGAAATTAAAGCCAGCGAAACATTTCATCCGCGAATGAGCAAAACCTTGGATAAATTTCTAGAGAAAGGCGATAAAGGTTTAGTGATATATCAGGGCAAAGCAAGACAACATGACCCTGTGACAGTGGTGAACTATAAGGATTATTTAACATGATAACGCGAGTGTGTTTTCTCACTCCGCTAAAAAATTGTTCATTCAAAAATCCATGTCATTGCTCGCGAGAAACGAGCGTCGCAATCCATGTCGTGATGCTTTTTAATGGCACTTTATTCTATCCGGCTGCTTTGAGGAGGTGCGTTAGCACCGTCTTGAAGAGTGCTTTAATCATGCTCGTAAAGTCATTTCCGGTATAGAGGGGACATTTCGCGCTTTGGTTACACACAAGATTTCCCTGGTTCATCTTTTCTTAATGCAACGATGATAATATATCGTGCAATAACCAGTGCGGAGAGACAAATAAATGCCAAGCACAGAAGCAGCTGATCAATCACGATGCCAAAAAATTCGTAACACAGTTAAATACACTTTAGCTGATCCTGCTTCAGTTTTTTTTATTATTACAGGTCTTGTGATGATTGAAATAGGTGTTTTTGAAGATCTCCGTGGTCCGGAAGGAAAACAATGGATTGATGCTGTTGGTTTTAGTGTTGGTGGTGCAATTATGACTATTGGACCATTTATTCGCATAGCTTATGGGAAAGAGTTAGTAAGAAATGATGCGTTTCGCAATGTAGCACAGCCAGTTGTCAGTGCGGGATTAGCCGTAACTTCTGTTTTTTTGATTTTATGCGGTATAGACACCATGCAACGCGCCGGCATTTGTTACAACTCAATGGCATCAACCATAACAGCCAGTGTTTTGGGTTTGTCATCAACAATTTATTTTATAAGCTTGATGCGTAATATGTGCAAAGAGCATGTTGCAGGTCAAGATCCTCGTCATAGATCAGGTAGTATTAATGGTGATGCTGATGACTATCAGGAAGTTGAGGATGGAGAATTTAGTGAACCTTCATCCCCAACTAGCCCAGCTAGCAATTAATATTAATCTTACCAGAAAAATGGATTTTTACTCGATGCTTTTACATGTGGTTAGCTCTATTTGCTAACGTATGCCATGTGTTTATACAAGTGTTTAAAAGTGGATATTGCGTGGCATAGTTCTCACCAAGGTGGTTAAGCATGCAATCATTAAAACCTTCCTGGGTTTTTTCAGCATCTGAGTGCAGATAAACAGTAACGGCGTTAACTTGAGCAATTGCTTGTTTTAACTCCTCAGCTTCATGAAGTGTGGCATCATCACGAGTGATATTCGTTAGCAATGCATTAAGAGCATCAGCTTGTTTAGAATCCCTTATATCATTTACGCGATTTCTGAGACTATCAACGTGTTTGATAAGGACGCTAACTGTGGAATCAATGTGGTCTTTTTCAGCAGCAATAGCATGTTGTTGTGCCGCTGTTATTTTTTTGAAGCCTATTCTGTTATCAAAGATCCCAAATGTTTTTGTTCCTGCTGTATATTGCTGATTTTTGAATTGATCAAGTATGGAATGGAATTCAGGTAATAACGCTATAGAATTTTCTTTGGCTTGTTCTTGGGCAACTTGCACACTGTTTGAAATAGCAGCTATTAAGCTTAATAGCATCTGAGATTTTGCTACTGCGCTTTGGTTATAGCACCCTCTGTTGTACCATTTGTTAGTTGGGAGTTTTGTTGCATAATTGTTCAGATGTGCAAGCACTGCTATGACTGGAACTCCATCATCATTACCTTGAGAAGCAGCATTCTTGCCATTATTTGCGTCAGCTTTTATTTCTTGCCCAGAAGCAGTAGTAACAACTACTTCTTCACTATCTTTACTATCAGCATCTGAGCTTTTGCGTAAGGGGGATGAGCTTTTATTATCGAGGTCTAACTCGTCATCCGATTCAGTTTCGCTAGCTGCAGATGCAGATGGAGAACGAGGAGGAAGATAATTATTAACCAGGGGTGCAGCAGGAGTGCGCAGTAATGCTATTGCTCCATGATCTGCACCGGCTTCGAGTAGTTTTTCTAATAGTGGCTCAAGCGTGTTTATTAGATCCTGATTCCAGCTTGAGCTAGGTTGAGCTCTTAATACAATCAATTTTGTTGTTAGAGATTTTACTTGGTTCTCTAACGTGCTAGAAAATAAAGCCAGCTTACCTTGAAGCCTAGTCAAAGCTGGTAGAGAATAGTCTTTCTTCCGATCTAGCCAAGTTGAAACCCTGCTGCGCGCTTTTAATGCTGAATCTAATTCATCAATTACGAGTGTAATAGCTTCATTATCCCAACTGGGTTGCTTGATTTGTTTAGATAGCTGCTCAAAAGTAAATTTTTTCAAAGAGTTTATGAATAAATTAGCTTTGTTATTAATTTTGTCTCTTTTGCGCTGAATTTCTGCTCTATTTTGAACTGCTGCATTGTGATTCTTAACTTTCGTGCTTATTTCACTATGCCTAGTTTTGGCAGTATTGTGATGCGTAACCGCCATGGCGAGTTCGGTTTTTAAATTAATTGCTTTTGCATCAAGTCTACAGGGAAGTGTGTAGCCCACACTCATTAATAAACTTACTAATGTTTTTTGTGGTAGCTGCTGAAGAAAAGCACAGTCCTCCGCGGAGAGTGTTTCAACACCAATTTCATGTAAAAAAATCGCGATAATGGTGTTAGAAATAGCAGAATTAGTAACTAGCAGTGATTTTAAGTCCTCAGCATTCAATGAGGATGTGTCAAGGATGCTTTGCTTTAATGACTCCCACTCATGTTTTTGCGGTTCGATTTTCTTGTCATAGCTTACAGTCAGTGCTTTAGCAATGACTCGGCCCCACAGCCTATTTATTTTATATTCAAAATTCGCACTAAGTTCCGGATGTTGTGGGAAACCAGTGCTCTCATTTGTAGCTGCTTTGCTCAAAACTTTTGAGAACAGCTTACGTCTGATATTAGTAGTTTTTTCATCTTGCTTTGGCTCATCATATTGGGAATCGCGTTTCTGCTGAACAAGTTCAAACGTTTTTGCCACAAACTTATCTAAATCTATTGCTGCTTCAGCTGCGATCTCGCTATCGACTTTTGTTTCCCGTTGCAGGACGTGGTCAGCTTGGAGATCAAGTTGTATGCCATGCTGTATAGAGTCATCAAGCTGGATCTCTAAACGTTCACTCTGTTTATTTAAAGAAGAAGTTTCATGTTTTAGTTTTGGTATGGCATCTACAGAGGCAAGGATCTCGTTGATATGTTTCGCCATGCTGGGGGTTATTGCTGCTGATTCAGCAGGCTCGGTAGTTAATAGGTTAAGCAAAGCAAGAGGTGAGCGAGTGAACGTCTTGTGATTAGCTAAAATTAATCCTAATACTATGGGGCCAAATGATTCTTCACTTTTTCCATAACTTGAAGAAAGAGCTAGCGTTTGAAATAAATGGTGAGCAGTAATTTCATCGCTATTTGATGCTAATAGTTTGTTTCTAAATTCGATCCATGCTTTTCTAGAGTCATCAAAGAAAGATTTAGCAATGGATTTAGCAATGGATTTAGCAGTAGCTTTAGCAAACTTTTTACCATATTCTTTTTCGGCTTCGTTAATAAGGGCAATAAGCTCAGATTTGTTATTAATTTTCCTCGGTGTAACGCGTAATCGCTCCAGCTCTTTAGCCACCGGACTGTCATTACCAAACCGCCGCTTGCTTTGAGCTACCAGTGCAGTATGTATGATGCTGATAGCTTGGGTTTGCCCAAGTTCAAGTTGCTGGTCAATCAGCATTAGCTGTGTAGTTCCAAAAATCAGTTGTTTTTTCTTCGACTTATTTGCCTCATCTCCCTCAGCTATTGCTTTTGCTGCTTCTACTGCTTTTTTTCTTTGCGCCGAAGTGGATTGCAGCGCCTCAGGCATGCATTGCTCGAACTTTTTTTTATCAACCCATGTGCAGCCCGCCTCTGCATTTAAGAAAACACCCTTAAAAATAGCACGGACAGCATTTCGATATTGCTGAGCATAATATAATCTGTCGCTGGCACTGAAGTCGTCACCTTGTTTCTGTTCATTGCTGAAATCACTGCTAGCACTGCTGCTTGGCGAACTCGGTCTCGATCCTATGCTAGATAAGCCAGTAGGGCTGGTGGAGGCTTCAGTTGTTGCGACGCTGTTGTCAGAAGAGGCGCTCGCGCTTCTTGCTAGCAGCTTCGGGTCGGGTTTAGGACCAGCTAGTTTTTGCTGTTGTAGACGCGCTTGCTGTTGTAGACGCGCTTGAGTGTGCGAATTTGTGAAGTTATAAATTGGCATTCTCACCCTCTCCCCAGAGCT
>JBGTHB010000055.1:0-13353 GCA_041746415.1 Coxiellaceae bacterium
AAATTAACACGCACTCGTTGGATCGTCAAACAGTTCGATATTTTGGCGCGCAATACCACAAAATTCTTCACCATGACAAAATACATCTTAACTGCTACCTTATTAACATGAATTCCTCACGCATGAACGCTGCCATCCGCACCACCATAGTAAACGCCATCACTAACACCTTACTTGCCGTGTTAAAAATAGCAATTGGTATTATTGGCAATTCACAAGCGCTGTTAGCGGATGGCATTCATTCCTTCTCAGATTTAATTACCGATGCCTTAGTATTAATGGCAGCCAAGATGGGTGAGCAAGAACCCGATTTAGAACATCCTTACGGCCATCGGCGCATTGAAACAATCGGCGGGATTATTATTTCAATCGTATTAATCGCCGTGGCTGTTGGCATAGCCTATGATGCGGTACTCCATATTTTACACGCCACAAGCCACACACCCACTTGGCCGACAATTGTTGTGGCTGTAATTTCAATACTCGCCAATGAAGGTTTATTTCGTTATACACTTTTTGAAGGCAATAAAGTGAATTCCGATTTATTGCGCACTAATGCTTGGCACAATCGCAGTGACGCACTCACCTCCGTGGTAGTGCTGTTCGCCGTAAGCGGTGCCATATTGGGCATTCCGCATCTTGATGCTATTGGCGCATTTGTTATTGCGTTATTTATTTTAAAAATGGGTATGCAATTAATTTGGCGCGGCATTCAAGAACTGATTGATGCCAGCGTTGATCCCAAAACAGTTGCTGCTATAAAAGATTTTATTGTTGCGACTCATGGTGTAGTTGCCGTGCATCAACTGCGCACTCGCTCACACGGTGGCAATATTTTTGTCGACGCGCACATTCAAGTAAAGCCCGACATTAGCGTGTCAGAAGGCCATTACATTGGAGAGCAAGTGCATATTGGTTTAGTGCGCCACTTTGATCACATCACCGATGTAACGGTGCACATTGATCCAGAAGATGACGAAGTCCACTTGCCCAGTAAAAATTTACCTACTCGCCCCCAAATCGAAACAATACTTAATCAAGCCTGGGCGAATCTGCCTTACTTTGCTTACATCAAAAAAATTCAGCTGCATTACATCAATGGCAACATTCAAGTGGAAATGGTGTTGCCACTGGAACTGCTAGATAAACATAACCAACAAAGTGTCTATTCTGCTTTTAAAGCAGCGGTTAACCAAATTTCTTACTTAAGCAAGGTAACTATTTTTTATGTCTAACAGCTATTTATTTTACGATATTGAAACCACCGGTTTAAACAAGTGTTTTGATCAAGTCATCCAATTTGCCGCCATTCGCACTGACACAGAATTAAATGAACTCGAGCGTTTTGAGCAACGCATTAAATTAAATGCGGATGTTGTGCCCGCACCCGAAGCTATCATGACGCATCACATTAGCTTAGATTCAATGCAGCAAGGCGCTTGTGAAGTGGAAGCCATGCAAACCATTCACGCGTTGCTAAACGCACCTAATACCATTTCATTGGGTTACAATACTTTAAATTTTGACGATGAATTTTTGCGGTTTTCGTTTTATCGTAATTTACTGCCGCCTTACACGCATCAATTCGCTAACGGTTGCCAACGCATGGATTTATATCCCATGCTGCTGATGTATTACTTATTCAAACCAGACAGCTTAATTTGGCCGCAAAAAAATGGTCTCACCAGTTTGAAATTAGAAAATTTAAATGCCACCAATCAATTAGCTGTGGGTACGGCGCACGATGCCATGGTGGATGTACAAGCCACACTAGCGCTGGCTAAAAAATTAAAATCGCATCCTGAAATGTGGCAATATGTTTGCGGTTACTTTAATAAAAAAATCGATTTAGAACGCACCAGTCAACTGCCTGTTGCCTTTGCCACAGAACACATGCGTCATCGCGAAGCAATTATGTTAGATGGCAAACTGGGTTATAAAGCCAATTTTTTAGCGCCGGTGTTATGCCTGGGCCAACATCAACATTACAAAAACCAAAGCTTGTGGTTGCGCTTGGATCATGAGGCATTACGCACCACGCATGCCGATACTATTGCCGAAACCACTTGGGTTATCAAAAAACGCGCAGCTGAAAATCAATTGTTATTGCCGCCAAAAGCGCGCTTTAGTGAAAAACTTGGCCATGAACGGTTGCAATTAGCGCATGCTAATTTAGCTTGGCTTAAAGCCAATCCCGATTTATTACAATTGATTTGTGACTATCACCAAAATTATAAATATCCCGTCGTTGCAGCAGCTGACATTGATGCCAAACTCTATGATATTGGTTTTGCAACTGCAACAGAAGAACGCTTATTTCAACAATTTCATCGCGCCACCATTAAAGACAAAGAAAAAATCGCGGCACAAATAACAAACCCAGTGCGCCGCGAACAAGCAATGCGTATTTTAGCGCGCCACTATCCGCAAGCCATTGCCACGGCGAATCAGCAGCAATTTTGCAACTATTTAAATTCCATTCGCTCTAACACTATTATTCAAGATTTTCGTGGCGAACAGCATTTAACGTGGGCAGCAGCGGCTAAAAAAATTGAAGCGTTGTTAATAAAAAATGAATTGTCATCTATGCAGAAAAAGCTGTTAGAAAATTATTTGAATACCATTACCCACTCACTGTCCACAAGTTAAAGTCGACGAATCTTCGTCTGTGCTCATTTCCCCATCACTTGATTTTTCCTCATCAGTTTCCAGATGCGAATCACCTTTTCCTAAGTGTTCATACCACGCTGCGACTGAGGTTGAATAAGCAAGAAAAGCCTCTTTATCATTATATTGAGCATACAACCACTGCTGTAGCATTATTACTTCTTTGATGCGCCCATCTTTTTTATTACTGTTTAAACTGCTGCTGACTCTTGCATCAACCAATCTCAATAAAGCCTCTAGCTTTTGCCACAATGCATGGTGTTGGCCTTGCACATCAAATTCTGAAAATTCTTTTATTGCAGCATCTAGCTCGAGTGTTCTGGATCTTCTAATCAACCACAGGTGATAGCTTGCTTTTTTCCACCACACTAATAAATCTTCTTTGTGATCAGAAGGAGGATCTATAGCTTTAGACTTAAAAAATCTCACCCATTTCAACCTGCGTTTTGCATCTCAGCAACACAGTAACCACTTAAGCTTAGCGCTTTATTAATAGGGGATTTTATTTGATTTTAAGCTTTTATTTCGCTTTATGCGCTACGTCATTGCGCACATAGTTAGGCAACGCCGCAGCGATATTAACAAATTGATTTAACTGATATTTTGCTAGCGCCAACTCAGCCACATGGCGCGCACTGGGATATAACGCCTCAGTGAAAATTATTTTGCCGTGGTTCTTAACAGATGCAGATAACTGATCGCTATAAACTTGCCAGGCGTTGCCAACCAACACGCAATCCGTTTCAATTTCAATGGCCTCGGGCTTGGACAATGTGTCCACTGAATTGCTGTTCATCGTCTCAGCTGAGTAACAATTCCAATACACTTCCTGCATACGCGCATCCCAACCGGCTAAAATGGGCAATTCAGTATGGCTTTTTTCACGCGCGGCTAATGCCAAAGCCTGCAAAGAAGAAACCGCTATCACACTTAAATTAGCACCAAACGCTAAACCTTGTGTTACCGAGGCACATAAACGCACCCCAATAAAACTTCCTGGTCCGGCGCCATAAGCAATGGCGTCTATTTCATTTAGGGTCAAGCGGGATTGGTTTAATAACGAATTCACCATATCCAAAATTAATTCGCTGTGTTGTCGCGGCGCAAGTTGAAATCGCTCAATACAGCCGCTTGCAGTTAATAACGCAGCTGAACACGCATCAGTAGACGTTTCTAAACTAAGTATGTTGGGCATGATCAGGGATAGCCTTAATGGAAATGGCGACGTCGTGTAAACGCACATAACCCATGCTGTTGACGCTACTGTAAGTAAAACCACGCTTCCACAGTGGATTATAAGCAAAGTGCACTGTGCCCGCTTGTTTGTCTTTATCATACGGACTCGGATCCAACGATAAATACAAACCATCATAACAAGCACGCATCATCACCGATTTGTTGGTGTCGGTACTCTCCAATCGCTCCCAGCGACATTCGCCAGGCTGCATATTAAATGAAGTCGCTTCGAGCGCATAAGGCTGCACAAACGGCGGCATAAACGCTTCGCCATTTAACACGTACACTTGAATTGCCGGTCCATCATAAACCGTTTTGATTTGGTAAGGATGCTCTTTTAAGGAGTTATATTCAGCTAACAAGCTGCGCTGTTGCTGGCGGTTCATGTTATCCCATTGTGCTTGCGAAAAACCTAATTGGTTAGGACCAGCTGCACAAGCGGCTAGTAGCAATATTGATACACTTAAACCCGAATAACTAATATAACGCAGCATAATTTTAAGGCTCCTTGTAGCTGTATCTTAACCAGCGGCGGTTACCAAAACAAGCAGCGACGGCTGAGCAATTTAATCGCAGTTTAATTTTGAAATTATGCAGTCACAGTAGTAACGCATAGTGACTACCGGACTAATTGACATTTTTCTATCCAAAGTCGAGAATGTAAAAGTTGGGACTCAGCAGCATTTTAACCTAAAACAACAATGAAATTGCCAATAAAATCCAGCAACCCGAACTAAAAAAAGCGAGAATAAAAAAATGAGAGAAAGTGCAGCTTTATTTTTTCAAGACTATAGCAATAAATGTATGAACCTCACCTGGACGGGTGATCATGGAACATGGGATAAGATTCAAAAAGAAATCTCCGCTATTTTTAGTAATTTCATTGTAGCTGCGCAAAACTGCACAGGCCACAACTTAACCAGTAAATTTAGCGACTGCTACCCTAGTGATGGAGAGTCCGTATCTAATGTGCCTGACTTACAAGGTTTTTGGGAAAAAGACTTTAATCTCACTTTAGCGAATAATATTACAAATACCGCATCAAACGAATGCCCTAGTATAGAATCAGCAGCAAGCATGTATATTGCTATTGGATTCGCGTCACTTATTGTATTGGGTTTAGTTTGTGCTCTCATAAATGAATGCAGGAAGTGCTCCAAGGCTCAACAATCCACTCGGGAAAACGATCCATTGTTAAGAAGCTCATAAGCATGGTGCACTGCAGTAGATCACTGCGGTCATTGCATTCCCTGGTGACGACATAAATTAGTAGTTTGTCTTTGCGCGATGTTGTCATCAGTTGCGAGTCCGCGAAGCAATCTACACCAACTGCAGTGTCAATGAGATCACCACACTCGATGACTCACTCGCAAAGACAGAAAAGAAAGTTTAAGTTGTTGTGAAAAAAACGTGTAGATTGAGTGAAATTTTTTTCAAAACCCAACACCAATAGCACACTGCTGCTGATAAACTTCGTTTTTTGCGCTGAAATCGGTATAGTGTAATGCTCTTATGCAACAATCAGATCAAAACATTTATAGCGTCAGTGAGTTAAACGCCCAAGCGCGATTGGTGATGGAACAATGTTTTAACTCCATTTGGGTGAGCGGTGAAATTTCCAATTGCATGCGGCCGGCGTCGGGCCATTTGTATTTCTCACTTAAAGACGAGCAAGCGCAAATTCGTTGTGCTTTTTTTCGTAATCAACAGCGCGGCCTAGCATTTAAACCCGACAACGGTCAGCTGGTATTAATCAAAGCCAGCGTCAGTATTTACGAAGCGCGCGGTGATTACCAATTAATTGTGCAAAGCATGCAAGCGGCAGGCGAAGGTTTATTGCAAATTGCGTTTGCTAAACTCAAAGCGAAACTCGAGGCCGAAGGTTTATTTGATGCTAGCCATAAAAAACCCATCCCGTTATTACCCAAAACCATAGGCGTGATTACCTCCGCCACGGGCGCTGCTGTAAAAGACGTGTTGAAAGTATTAAAGCGTCGCTTTAGTGGTATTGACGTGATTATTTATCCCACCTTAGTGCAAGGCAATGAGGCGGCGGCGCAAATTGTTAGCGCCATCAACTTAGCCAATCAACGCCAAGAATGCGACGTGCTTATAGTGTGTCGCGGTGGCGGTTCACTAGAAGACTTATGGCCATTTAACGCCGAAAATGTCGCACGCGCTATTTATCACAGTAAATTGCCAATTGTGAGCGGCATCGGTCATGAAGTGGATTTCACTATTGCGGATTTTGTCGCCGACTTACGCGCCGCCACCCCGTCCGCTGCGGCAGAAACCGTCAGCCCAAGCGCTAAAGATTGGCTAAAACAACTGGATTATTGGCAAAAAAACTTAGCGGCGCAATTGGCGCGTTTAATCCGCCAATACCAAACCGCTCTGCTTAATTTGCAAAAACGGTTACGTCACCCTCAGCAATTATTACAACAGCAAGCACAAAAATTAGATTACCTGGAGCAGCAATTGCAACGCGCCATCCACAATAAGCTTGAAAAAAAGCAGCTACGTTTACAAGCCCTAAGCGCGCAATTGAATACCTTAAGCCCGCTTAATACCTTAACACGCGGTTTTGCTATTGTGCGACAAAACCAGACGGTGATCACCAACAGCAATCAACTCCAATGCGGCGAGAATGTCTCTGCACGCTTGGCACACGGGGAATTTAAAGCTAAAGTGATATTAATAGATTAATGAATGGAGCAGCATGCGCAATACAACCCCCTCTGACACCGCCTTACTTGAAAAATTCTATCCGTGGGCAATCATCTTTTTAAGCGCACTCTTTCTTTTTTATAAGTACATCATGCAAGTGTATCCTAGCGTCATCACCAGCCAATTGATGCGTACTTTTCATGTGGATGGTGCAGGACTCGGCAATTTAGCTGCTACGTTTTTTTATTCTTACATGCTGACACAAATTTTTGTGGGGGTGTTACTTGACAGATTCAGTCCGCGCATTTTAACCAGCGTGGCTATTTTATGTTGCGCTATTGGCACTTCTATTTTTTCGCAAGCCGACACATTAACCTTAGCGATTATTTCGCGCATGCTGATGGGAGTTGGCGCGGCCTTTGCCACAGTGAGCTATGTAAAAATGGCAGCAAATTGGTTTAGCGTTAAAAACTTTGCGTTTGTGACCGGACTTATGGCAACAGCAGCTATGGTCGGCGCATTATTTGGTGAAGCTCCCATGTCATGGTTGTTTCAACAAATTGGTTGGCGTCATGGATTGCTTGCCTGGGGAGTTATTGGTGTCATTACCGCAATTTTATTTTTTGTGGTGGTGCGCGACAAACCGGATAGCGGGCCTTTATTACAACAGCATTCTTATCCATTTTCATTTCGCGATCTAAAAACCATACTTACCAGCAAACAAAATTGGTTATTGACGTTTTACAGCGGCTTATCATTCGCGCCTATTGCAGTGTTAGGCGGTTTATGGGGGCCACCGTTTATTCGTGAAGCTTATCATCTCAGTGACACCAAAGCTGCGGCTTTGGTGTCCATGTCCTTTTTTGGTTTAGCGATTGGCGCACCACTCATCGGTTTTATTACTGACCGTGTCAAAAATCGACGCACTTTAATGGTGATCGGTTCGCTAATTTCATTATTTTCGGTAATAGCAGTAATTTACATTTCTAATCTGCCCGAAGTTTTAATTGGCGCCCTATTTTTAATTTTCGGTTTAAGTGTCAGCACATTTATGCTGGGGTTTACCATCGGCAAAGAAATTAATCCCTTGCCTTTAGCTGCCACTGTTATTGCATTGATTAATACGGGTGATGCCATTTTTGGTGCTGTCACGGAACCGCTCATCGGCAAACTTTTGGATAACGGCTGGAAAGGCAAACTAATCGATCAAGCGCATTATTTTGGTGTCACGGATTTTCGTCATGCTTTAATTATACTGCCAATTTATTTATTGATTGCAGTGGTGCTGGTGTTTTTTATCAAAGCCAATAAAAATGAAAATCAAAAACAGTAAATTACTTTTTATCCGCATAAGGGTTGTCATCGTTCTTAAATGAAATCAATATCGGCACGCCGACTAACTTCAATGCTTTACGATAATAATTTTCAAGATAACCTTTATATGAGCCTGGCAAACTTTCCACTTGTTTACCGTGAATCACAATCGTCAAAGGATAATGCCCACCCACATGCGCAAAACGCGGCTTAACACGACGTCCTCGTACTAAAGGTGGTTGATGCGTGTGTTGTGCGCGTTCTAATAATTTTGTCGCATCGGGTGTGGTCACTTGCACGTGCAACGATTCATACGCTTCTTGCACCGCTCGAAATAAATCGCCGACACCGGTCCCGTGCAGTGCTGAAATATAATAACGTCGGGCAAAATCAATAAATTCCAAACGACGATCCACATCGGCTTTATATTGTTGGCGATCGTGCGCATCAATGGCATCCCATTGATTAAACGCCAACACCACGCCGCGTCCCGCTTCTAAAACTTTTCCCACCAAACGCAAATCCTGATCGGTAATTTGTTCGGTAACGCTGAATAATACAATCACTACATCGGCGGCTTGAACGGCTTGCATAGTTTGAATTACCGAAAACTTTTCGATTTTATCTTTTACTTTAGTGCGACGGCGCACACCGGCGGTATCAATCAAGGTGTATTTTACTTCATGACGCTCAAAGGGAATAAAAATACTGTCACGCGTGGTACCAGGAATATCCGCCACAATAACGCGATCTTCACCCAACATACGATTAATTAAAGTTGATTTACCAACATTCGGTCGCCCCACCACTGCTAAACGCAAGGTGTTTTCATCTGCTTGAACTGGATTAGTGTTCTCAGGCAAAGTGCGAGTAATTAAATCGGCTACATAACTTTTGCGTTTTGCAGAAATCGCTATAGGTTCACCAAAACCCAGTGACATAAAGTCTGCTGTGACCACATCTGGATTTTCACTATCAGTTTTGTTCACCACCACGGTTACTTTACTGGTGATGGCGCGTAAACGCTGCGCTAACACTTCATCTGCTGGCGTGCATCCTGCTTTGGCATCCACCATGAAAAAAATATAATCCGCATCTTCAATGGCTTGTTTAACTTGATGTTCGGCTAGTTGGCTAAACTCGGGATCCGGCTCTTCAACAATACCGCCGGTATCCACCACAATAAATTGACGCTCTGCAAAGTTCGCCGAACCATATTGCCGATCACGCGTGACACCCGGCATATCTGCCACTAACGCCCGTCGTGTTTGCGTTAACACATTAAATAAAGTGGATTTGCCCACATTGGGACGACCAACAAGCACAACTACTGGTAACATATTTTTTAAGTCTGATTAATTAGTAAATTAATATAATTGTTATTGATGCTGGCATCAGTATAACCGCTCTGTGCTTTTTGATACGCTACTTTAGCCAATGCTTTATGCCCCATGGCCATATATACATCGCCTTTGGTTTGCTCAACAACAGCTAGCAGCGCTTTAAATTTTACTTTATCTAACATATCTAATGCCGCTTGATTTTTATTTTGTTGCATATCAATACGCGCCATATTAATTTGCGCCATGGCTTGTAATAACTCACTCTTATTATGGTCCACCACCCACTGCGACTCGTTTTTTGCCGCAGTATAATCACCGCGAGTGACGTCTAACCGCACCGCCAACAATGCACCCATGGCAGCATAATTGGTGCTAGCAAAATCACTTTTAAGGTTGGCTAACATTTTTTCCACCACCGTTTTGTCATTACTGATGGCGGCATTTTCCAATTGCTGATAAATCGCTGCCGCGTGCATGCTTTGTGATTTTTTATGCGCACTCCAATAACGCCAACCAAAACCAATAGCCAATCCAACAATTATCGCTATGGCAATGATTTTGCCGTAATCATTCCACCACGTTTTTAACATTTCAATTTGTTCTTTATCCGCTGCGTGCGCCATGATGGCCTCCCTCTCATATTGATTAAGCATTAAAAATCGTTTTAATTCCATTCGGTCTTGAATAGGCTCTTAGCCGCGTCAATTAATATCACTATATCAATACGTATGCAAACACTCTGCAACGAGTCTGTTTGTTACATCGAATCGCGTATCATTGCTGTGGCTGCAGAGCATTATCTTGTGATAGAAAGTTGACGGGAACTCCTGCTGTTTAGGGGCAATACATCGTTGACATTTTGTTTATTTATTGATCATCCTGCGTTGAGCTTAACTTGAGCACACACTGATTACAAAAATACACATCAATGAATGGCTGCTCTTTGCTCATGCTCAACCCAATCTACCCCAATGAGAAACACAGCATAAACCGCGAGTTTGAAAAAATTGTCCTGTGCAAAGATAAAAGCTACGAAGTGAAAGTCATTTTTAAAAAATCAATTGCCTTTTCAAGTGACAGCGTTTGTTGCGCTGATGCTTCACGCAATGGCTTAATCGTTAATGTGTTGGCACGGGCTTCCTCTTCACCAATTATTATTGCAAAACGGGCGCCGCTTTTATCGGCTTTTTTAAACTGACTTTTAAAACTACCGCCACTTAAATTGGTTTCGATAATAAGTTGTGGCAATGCGTCTCGCAAACGTTCAGCTACCTGCAAACCTTTTACCACAGCAACATCACCCATCAACACGCAATACACGTCAGCAAGTTGTTGGCGCTGTTGTTTTTCTTGTAACAACAACACTAAGCGCTCCAAACCTGCTGCAAAACCCACAGCCGGCGTTGGCTTACCACCCAGCTGTTCCACTAAACCATCGTAACGCCCACCGGCGCAAATGGTACCTTGCGCACCTAAACTATCAGTTACCCATTCAAACACCGTGTGACAGTAATAATCTAAACCACGCACTAAGTACGGATTATGTTTAACCGGCAAACCCATTGCTTTTAGTGTTGTTATAACGCACTCGAAATGCGTTTTATCTGCGTCTGATAAATAATCTTCAAGCTTGGGCGCGCCAGCAATAATTTTTTGTGTGCCCGCATTTTTGGTATCCAAAATGCGTAACGGATTGGTTGTTAAACGGCGTTTTGAATCGTCATCTAACTTATTTTCATATTGGCTCAAGTAGGCAACTAACGCCTCGCGGTATTTTGCACGTGACTCAAAACTACCAAGAGTATTAATTTGCAAACTCACTGCGTCTACAAGATCTAAGCGCTGCCATAAACGCCACGCTAACAAAATCACTTCAATATCAATTTGCGCGCCGTCAAAACCGTAAGCTTCAACCCCTAACTGATAAAATTGCCGATAACGTCCTTTTTGTGGCCGCTCATGACGAAACATAGGACCGATGTACCATAAACGCTGCGTTTGATTGTGCAGCAAACCATGTTCAACACAGGCACGCACACACGGTGCTGTGCCTTCTGGTCGCAACGTTAAACTGTCTTCATTGCGATCATTAAAAGTATACATTTCTTTTTCGACAATGTCGGTGGCTTCACCAATGCTGCGACAAAACAATTGCGTCATTTCCAAAGCTGGGGTACGAATTTCTTGATAATGATAAGCACGCACGACTTCTCGACACTGTTGTTCTAGCCACAACCAAGTTGCACTGTCTTGTGGCAAGACATCGTGCATTCCGCGAATGGCTTGCAGAATTTTCATCGACGAAACCTTATTGCGTTACTTTTGAAACAGTGTAATTTGCTTTAACCGGTGCTGATTTAGCAACCACTGGCGTAGTTTCATTTTTCTTCACCGCAACCGATGCGGTTGGTTTAACCTTTGGCGCATCTTGTTGTGCTTGCTGCTGTACTGGTGATGGTACAACCACACTTTGATCGTCAGCTGTTTGTTGTTGTGCTGGCAAATTAACTTGCGGCGCACTTTGTATAGTGCGTTGATCATGCCACCATAAAATAACCAGCAATATCATTACTGCACCTAAAGCGACCGCACCCCAACGCACCATGTGGCGCATATGTTTGTGAGAACGCACATGTTCAATCATGGGCTGATGAATTGCGGTTGGCTTTTCGGATTTTTCATGCGCAGCGTCATAAACTTTATCGAATGCTCTTAAAACGACATCGCTGTTAATTTCCAATAATTTGGCATAAGAACGAATATAACCGCGCAAATACACCCGCGCACCCAAATGATGGTAATTATCCGACTCCATGCCTTCTATCCAATGCGATGACAATTTTAATTTTGCCGCCACTTCAGATAATTCCAAACCACGTGCTTGACGAGCTGCCATTAACATTGTGCCAGAGGTGGTGGTATTCACTTCATGAGTTAAGGGTTTTTCTGGGATAATCGGGTTTTCTTCTAACATGACGCCATTCCTTTATATAATGTTTGCGCATTATACCTATTCCACTTCAAGAAGCGAATAGGAGTTGTAACATGAGGTACAAAAATCATGTTGCGCAAGCTTAACCATTATTGCCAATTTCAACCCATCAGCTGCAGCGTAAAAATAAGGTTCGTTTAAGATTGCGGCCCTATACTGCGCCACATGAATCACCACTCGGATAAGCTTTGCACCACTGTCGAAACCTTACTAAGGCAGGGAATCAATCTGGATGGTATTTACGCTTGGCTTTCAATGCGCGCCCAAATAGTGATGGCTCAATTAGAAAAGCTTCCTAAAAAAGCGCTCGCTGATACAATTTTTCCTTTAGCTAAACCGGCAGCGCAACAGCTTTATCTACATCAAACGCAACAAACCTGCCTTTATTTAGCCTCAAAAACGTTTAAAGATGCGCGAGCGATGATTGAGAGCTGGCCCACCATGAGGACGCCAACGGCAGAAGCTGGGTTTCACATCACTTTCAAAATGCCTTGCGCCTTGGTGATGAAGCACACAAGTTACAGAGTGCTGAAACGGACCTTGAGCAACGAGATAGGTCAGAAAATTTTGCGCAACCACCTCGGTATCCAACCCTCACTTTTCAAAAACTGTCATTTCGTGTCGGAGACAGTTAGCATAAAACTGGATGAGCTATTCAGCCTCAAGCGCTTGGTACCGCTACCAAGTGGTGCGCCCATTGGTTATTGCGATTTATCACAAAATCTTACCAGCGCGGCACAAACAGCGAACTTATTAGAAGATGGCTACCATATCGCTCAACCAACAACCGCCCACTCTTTTACTACTTTTCTTATTGGTGAAAACAGCGTTGGCAACCATACACTTACTCCTGAATTATTGCCACATCCGCCTGCTTTTGTTTACAGCGGCGGATTAATCCACGCTGGCGAAGCAAATGAGCTGAATTTCCATCCCACTGCTGACGGTAACGACTATTGGCTACCGCTGATCATAACCACACTGCTCGTTATAACGATAAGTTACTGGTACTACCAAACCTACATGAAGCAGCAATCAACGCGTCCACAAACAGCTAAAAAAAATGATAGCAATAATAACAAAGTTAAAAAACTCGCTGCTGAAAAAGTCGCGGGCTTGTGTATCGTGACGGAC
>JBGTHB010000056.1:0-7461 GCA_041746415.1 Coxiellaceae bacterium
GGCACTTAAGCGCAGTATTTTGCAACCGTTATCTGAGTATGGCGGTGCTCAACAAGACGCCTTATTGAAATTTTTAGCCCAGGGATTTCCCACGCGTAAAGTAGAACAATGGAAATACACCAATTTAGTTGCGCTCAAAGAATGGCAAGCGAGCGGGATAGTAAGTGAAGCAGAACCTCCCTATGCCACAGCGTCTTTAAAGGACGCATATTTAGTTGAGCTTGTGGATGGCGTAATGACAACGCAACCTGGGCAATTGCCCAACGGTATTATTATTAGTGAAAGCAAAACTGCGCTTGAAAAAATCGCGGCATTGGCTATTCCAGCGCGTTACCAATCACGCTTCAGTGATTTAAATTTTTCGTTAATGGAAAATGGGTTATTCGTATTTGTGCCAAAAAATATCGCATTAACACAACCCATTCATTTGCGTGTGCTGAGTCGCACTGCAGCAATACGTTCACCGCGACACGTTGTTATTTTAGAAGATAACGCTGCGGCCGAGTTGATTGTTGAGTATGTGGGCGTTAATGAATATTTTATGAACGTGGTAGAGCAAATCTATTTAGCTGCTGGTGCTAAACTTACTTATACTAAGTTGCAACTTGAAAGTCAGCACGCTTTTCATATCAGTAATCTGGTAGCACAACTTAAACAAGCCAGCACTTTACATGCTGTGCATATTGGACGCGGTGCAAAAATAGCGCGTGATGATGTCAATATTGCTTTAACAGGATCCGATGCGGCGTGTTACTTACATGGCTTGGGTCATCCTGACCAGCAGCGGTTGCTTGATTATCACAGTCGTATTGATCATTTAGTTGCAAACACAAACAGCACCCAACGCTACAAAGCCCTGGTCGCAGATAAAGCGCGCGGCGTGTTTAATGGCAAGGTGGTGGTCGCACCCAACGCGCAAAAAATTTCGGCTCAGCAAAAAAGTGAAAGTTTATTATTAAGTAAAAATGCGGAAATAGATGCAAAACCAGAATTAGAAATTTACGCTGATGATGTTAAATGTAGCCATGGTGCCACAGTGGGACAGCTAGATGAAAAAATATTATTTTATTTGCGCACCCGTGGCATAGCAGAACAGCAAGCCAGAATGATGCTAACAGCGGCGTTTGCCCAAGATATATTTAATGCGCTTAGTCATGAGCCTACAAAAAAATACATTGAGGAGCGTGCTAATGCGTATGAGCCATAAAATCAAAGCGCAGTTTCCATTGTTGCAACAGACTATGCGGGGCAAACCACTGGTTTATTTAGACAGTGCAGCTACGACGCAAAAACCGCAACTGGTTTTAGATGCTATGAATCACTATTACACCCATGATAATGCCAATGTGCATCGTGGCGTATATGAAATCAGCGAGCGTGCCACTTTAACTTATGAAGCCGTGCGCGACAAAGTGCAACGTTTTATTCACGCAGCAAGTCGTAATGAAATCATTTTTACTCGTGGTACCACCGATTCAATTAATTTAGTGGCGTTTAGTTTTGGCCAACAATTTGTGAGCGCGGGCGATGAAATTGTGGTTTCAGCCATGGAGCATCATTCTAATATTGTGCCGTGGCAAATGCTGTGTGAGCGCAAAGGCGCTACGTTAAAAGTGATTCCAGTAAAGGATGATGGCACGTTAGATCAGCAAGCCTACGATAAATTACTTACGAATCGTGTAAAGTTGGTGGCGCTGGTCCATATTTCTAATGCGCTAGGAACGATGAATCCAATTAAAAACATGATTGCAAAAGCACACGCAAAAAATATTGCGGTATTGATTGATGGTGCACAAGCAGTTGGTCATCATGCTGTTGACGTTCAAGACTTAGATTGTGATTTTTATTGTTTCTCGTCCCATAAGATGTATGGTCCGACTGGTAGTGGCATTTTGTATGGCAAAGAAAAATGGTTAACGCGTATGCCACCTTATCAAGGCGGTGGAGACATGATTGCCAAAGTAACCTTTGAAAAAACGGATTACAATGTATTGCCATTTAAATTTGAAGCAGGCACGCCGTCAATTGCCGAAGTCATTGGTTTGGGTGCAGCCATTGATTTTTTAATGCAGTTTGATAAAGCAGCTATGGTGAGTTATGAGAAAAAGCTTGTTGATTATTTAGCGCAGCAATTAAAAACAGTTTCTGGATTGCGTATTATTGGTGACAATTCGCAGCGCAGTGGTGCTGTTTCTTTTGTTATGCAAAGTGCGCACGCGCACGATGTGGCGACCATTTTAGACAACGAAGGCGTAGCCATTCGTGCTGGTCATCATTGTGCAATGCCATTGATGCAGCGCTATGCTGTACCAGCGACGGCGCGTGCTTCCATTGCTTTATATAATGATGAGTCTGATATTGATGAGTTAATTGATGGCTTGCATAAAGTGAATAAATTATTCGGATAAATCATGAGTGAATTACAAGAACTATATCAGCAAGTTATTATTGATCACGGCAGAAAGCCACGCAACTTTGGCAAGCTGGAAAATGCGAATCACAGTAAAGAGGGTTACAACCCCTTGTGCGGTGATAAATTAACGGTGTATGTGTATGAGCAAGATAATAAAATTGTGGATATTAAATTTTGCGGCGAAGGTTGTGCCATTTCTATGGCTTCGGCCTCATTAATGACAGAAGCATTAAAAAATAAAACGCTAGCCGAAGCTGAAAAAATATTTGCTGTGTTCCATGACTTAGTTACTACAAATGAAAATAGTAGCGATGAATTGCTGGGTAAATTAATTGTTTTAGCTGGCGTAAAAGCGTATCCAATGCGTGTTAAGTGCGCTACTTTGTGTTGGCACACAGCGCGTGCAGCTTGGCAAAATAAAGCTGAACCGATTTCAACGGAGTAATTAACAATGGCCAAAACATTTATCACTTTAACCCCAAGCGCCGCCGCACACATCAAAAAAATCATGGCAAAAAAAGAAGCGGTACTGGGTTTTCGTTTATCAATTAAAACCACTGGTTGCAGTGGTTATATGTATGTGCCGAGTATGGTGACGCAACCAGATGCAGAAGATATAAAAGTGGATGCCGCGCAAGGTGTGACAATTTATATTGATCATCGTTATGCGGATATTTTTAAAGGCACCACCATTGATTATAAGCAGAAAGGGCTTGGACAAGCGATGTTAAGTTTTGATAATCCCAATGTCGACAGTGAGTGTGGTTGCGGTGAAAGTTTTAGTTTAAAAGAAAAGTAATTATCCAGGCATCAATAAACATGATCTACAAATTGGCTGTTATTGCCGATTTGAGCCCATAAGCTAGGGAACCTAAAGTATGAGTGAACGTCAAATTATTGTGTTAAATCGCGATACTTTCGCTACCTTAGTGCCTTCGGGTGCGCATGTGATGTTGCATCAAGGAACTGAAGTAACCATAACACAGCAGCTAGGAAATTCTTTTACCGTAAATGTGTATGGGAATTTAGCACGCATTGAATCGAAAGACGCTGACGCCTTGGGCCGAGAGGTGCCCAATCCTTTAGCGGATTTGCCACCTGAGGCAACAGTGGAAGAAAAAGTGTGGGTCATGTTGCGTAAGGTGTTTGATCCGGAAATCCCCGTTAATATTGTTGATTTGGGTTTGGTGTATGATTGCCAGTTGACGGATATTGGTGATAATGCCTACGATGTACATATTCACATGACTTTGACTGCACCGGGTTGTGGAATGGGACCGGTAATCGCTGACGATGCCAAAGAAAAAGTATTATTGATCCCCGAGGTAACAACAGCCAGTGTTGAAATTGTATTTGACCCGCCTTGGGATCAGAGTATGATGTCCGACGCTGCAAAACTTGAATTAGGCTTATTATAAATGCAACAAGAACTCCGCCAACTACTTAAAGCCAAAGCGCACAAACTCCGCACCGTAGTGATTATTGGCGCTAATGGTTTGACTGAAAATGTCCACAGTGAAATTGATACTGCGTTAACAGCGCATGAACTAATTAAGATTCGCGTTAATGCCCAAGACAGTGAAGAACGTGCAGAAAGAATTACTGAAATTTGTGATCAACATGATGCGGAATTGGTGCAGAGCATCGGTCATATTATTGTGATATATCGAAAGAATGACGAATAAAAAAGAGTGGATTCAGCGCCATATTAAAGATGAATTTGTTCGCAAAGCGCAGCACGATGGTTATGTTTCGCGTGCGGCTTATAAATTAATTCAAATTCAGCAACGTGATCGTATTTTCAAACCCAATCAAATTGTTTTAGATTTAGGTGCCGCACCAGGCGGTTGGTCACAAGTGGCCCGGCAGTTTGTGGGTAAATCTGGCAAGATCATCAGTTTAGATATATTACCGCTAAAGATCAGCGATGATTTGGTTTTTATTCAAGGCGACATCAACGATGCGCAAGTATGGCAGCAATTGTTGACTGAGATTAAGCAAGCCAGTGCCACAGGAAAAGTTGACCTTGTTATTTGTGATATTGCACCCAATCTATCAGGGAATGACAGTATTGATCAGCCGCGTTCACAGCAGTTGGTTGAGATGGCGTTTGATTGTGTTAAGCATGTATTGCTACCTGGTGGTGGATTTTTGGTGAAGATTTTTCAAGGTGTGGGATCAGAAGAGTTGTTAAAATCACTAAGAAGCGCGTTTAAAACCGTTAAAATTCGTAAACCCAAGGCATCTAGAGCGAAATCAAGAGAGGTTTATTTCCTTGCGCAGGGTTTTGTGGGCTATAATGATTAAGCGTTAATGGCGCTAGGAAAGGGGATAAAACAGTGAATCGTAATTTTTTTCGCATGATTGTAACGTGGGTTTTAGTTGGACTGGCGGTTTTTACTATTTTTAATTATTTTGGTCCGCGCCCTAAGCCTGTAGATCAATACGAATATTCTCAGTTCACCAAAGCGGCGTCTGCTGGCAAAGTGAAGCAAGTGAGTATCCAAGGACAAGATTTATCCGGCACCTTGAAAGATGGCAAAAAATTTAAAGTGTTGTTGCCGCCAGTGCAAGATTCTAATTTTGCTGACAAGTTAGTGTCATCAGGCGTTACCGTTAACTTTCTTCCGCCCGAAGAAACCAGCATGTTTGCTCGTATCTTATATAGTTTTGGTCCGGTTATTTTATTATTCCTATTATTCTTTTATTTGATGCGCCAAATGCAAGGCGGTGGTGGTAAAGGTGGTCCCATGGCGTTTGGTCGTTCCAAAGCACGCTTGCTGACACAAGACCAAGTGCATGTCACTTTTGCGGATGTTGCTGGTGCTGAGGAAGCAAAAGAAGAAGTGGTGGAGCTGGTGGATTTTTTAAAAGATCCCACCAAGTTTCAAAAACTCGGTGGCAAAATCCCTTGTGGAGTATTGTTAGTGGGTCCGCCCGGAACAGGTAAAACATTATTAGCTAAAGCCGTAGCCGGTGAAGCAAAAGTACCGTTTTTTACAATCTCGGGTTCCGATTTTGTTGAGAGGTTTGTTGGCGGCGGCGCTTCACGGGTGCGTGATATGTTTGAGCAAGCCAAAAAACACGCGCCTTGCATTATATTTATTGATGAAATTGATGCCGTAGGCCGTCATCGCGGTGCCGGTTTAGGTGGCGGTCACGATGAACGCGAACAAACACTGAATCAATTGTTAGTTGAGATGGATGGTTTTGAAGGCAAAGAAGGTGTGATCGTCGTAGCCGCCACCAACCGTCCCGATGTGTTGGATCCAGCGCTATTACGTCCCGGTCGTTTCGACCGTCAAGTAGTGGTACCGCTACCAGACATCAAAGGTCGTGAAGCGATTGTCAAAGTGCACATGAAAAAAGTGCCCACCGCCAAAGATGTGCGCCCAGGTGTTATTGCTCGTGGCACGCCAGGTTTTTCTGGTGCGGATTTAGCAAATTTAGTAAATGAGGCCGCCTTATTCGCCGCACGTGAAAATAAAAAAGTGGTTGATATGCACGATTTTGAACGTGCCAAAGATAAAATCATGATGGGTGCTGAACGTCGTTCCATGGTGATGAGTGAAGATGAGAAAAAACTGACGGCCTATCACGAAGCCGGTCATGCCATTGTTGGTTTGTCGATGCCTGATCATGATCCCGTTTATAAAGTCACTATTATTCCGCGCGGGCGTGCATTAGGTGTGACTATGTTTTTGCCAGAGCAAGATCGTTACAGTTATTCACGACGACGACTTGAAAGTCGTTTATCCGGTTTATATGGCGGACGCATTGCAGAAGAAATGATTTATGGGAAAGATCACGTTACGACGGGTGCTTCAAATGATATTGAAAAAGCATCTGAGATCGCGCGCAACATGGTGACCAAATGGGGCTTGTCTGAATCGCTGGGGCCGTTGACTTATGGCGAAGATCAAGGCGAAGTCTTTTTGGGGCGTTCGATGACACAAACTAATAGCATGTCTGAACAAACGAGCAAAGAAATTGATAAAGAAGTGCGCGACATAGCTGAGCGTGCTTACGCTGCAGCGTTTAAAGCGTTAGAAAAAAATAAAGATAAATTGCATATGATGGCAGACGCACTTATGAAATATGAAACAATTGGTGAGAAGCAATTAGCTGAAATCATGCAAGGTCAAGAACCTAGCCCGCCACCAGGTTGGACTGAGTCGGATAAAAAAGCGCAAACCAAAGATGAACAAGATTTCATTGAGGATGACGGTGAGAAAAAAATTAAATTCAATCCAGATGAACCCATTACTGACAACGGATAACCAACAAATTTAATTATGATAAGACGTTATTTTGGAACGGATGGTATTCGCGGTAAAGTCGGTACGCGGCTGATCAACGCAGAATTCATGTTAAAACTGGGTTGGGCAGCCGGCAAGGTTTTAGCACAGCGCAGTCAAGCTTCTGTCATTATTGGTAAAGACACTCGTGTTTCTGGTTATATGTTGGAATCTGCCTTACAAGCTGGTTTTTCAGCGGCTGGAGTGAGTGTGCAATTACTTGGACCTATGCCCACGCCTGCGATAGCGCATCTTACCCACTCCATGCGTTGTGCAGCTGGTGTAGTAATCAGTGCTTCACATAACAGTTATGAAGATAACGGCATTAAATTTTTTGATCGTGACGGTTTTAAGTTATCAGATAAACTTGAGCTCGCTATCGAAGCTAAGATTGACGAGCAAATGATTACTGTGGGCGCGGAAAAACTGGGAAAAGCGGTACGTTTGTTAGATGCGCGCGGCCGTTACATTGAATTTTGTAAAAGTACTTTTCCTGAAGCGGCAAGTTTAAAAGGGTTAACCATTGTTGTCGATTGTGCTAATGGCGCAACCTACAACATTGCGCCGGTGGTTTTTCATGAACTGGGTGCTAAAGTTATTTCAATCGCCAGTGAGCCGGATGGTTTTAATATCAATCATGAATGTGGCGCCACCGATCTGCGTTTGCTGCAGCAAAAAGTAAAACAATATCAAGCGGATTTGGGAATTGCCTTAGATGGTGATGGTGATCGTGTGGTCATGATTGATCCT
>JBGTHB010000057.1:0-13742 GCA_041746415.1 Coxiellaceae bacterium
CCATTGCAGATATTATTGAAATGGCTGCTCCTTCAGCTCCTGCTTTTGCTCCATAATATTTGTGGTAAGATAGCCCAATGGAAGAACAGTTGCTCATAGAGCCCGCATTTGAAGCCAAGGTTCACGGCCAAACGCTCACCGAATTACCCCAGAATTTATACATTCCACCCGATGCGTTGCGCGTCTTTTTAGAAGCGTTTGAAGGTCCGCTGGATTTATTGCTGTATTTAATCAAAAAACAAAACCTCGATATTTTAGATATCCCGATTGCGCAGATTACGTATCAATATGTGCAGTACGTTGAACTCATGAAAGAGCTGCAGTTTGATTTGGCGGCAGAATATTTAGTGATGGCGGCTATGTTGGCAGAGATCAAATCACGCATGTTATTGCCACGCACCGCAAGTGAAGAAGAAGGCGTGGAAGGCGACCCGCGGGCGGATTTGATTCGTCGCTTACAAGAATACGAGCGTTATAAAAAAGCAGCAAATGAGATTAATGAATTGCCGCAAGTCGGACGTGATACTTTTATCGCCCAAGCGGATACACCACCATTAAATAATGAAGCGCCACCGCCGGTGGTTGAGTTGCCCCAATTGTTAGATGCGCTGCGTGAAGTGTGGCAGCGCGCGCGTTTGTATAGCAAACATCAAATTGTGCGTGAACCGTTATCCATTCGTGAACGCATGTCGATTGTGTTGCAAATGGTTAAAGCCGATGAGTTTACGCCATTTACGCGTTTTTTTACGCTAGAGGAAGGACGCATGGGAGTGGTTGTTACTTTAATTGCTATTTTAGAGCTGATTCGCCAAGCCGCAATTGAACTTGTACAATCAGAATTGTTTGCACCTATTTATATTAAAGCCAAAGGTTCGAGCCAATGACCGAAGTAAATTATAAAGCCATTATTGAAGCGGCATTATTTGCCGCGAGCGAACCGCTGAGTTTGCAAAATTTGCAGCAGTTGTTTGATGAGCATGAGGCCATTACGGCGAATGATATTAAAGCAATTTTGGCGAGCATTGAAACGGATTACGCTGAGCGCGGCGTGGTATTAAAACGCGTTGCTTCTGGTTTTCGTTTTCAAGCACGCGAAGCTTATGCAAACTGGTTGAGTCGTCTTTGGCAGCAAAAACCACCGCGTTATTCGCGGGCGGTGTTTGAAACACTGGCTTTAATTGCGTATCGTCAACCCATTACGCGAGGTGAAATTGAAGAAGTGCGCGGTGTGGTAGTGAGTTCAGATGTGATTAAAAAACTGATGGACCGCGATTGGATTAAAATTGCAGGCCACAAAGAAGTGCCGGGTAAACCCGCCATGTTTATTACAACCAAAGCGTTTTTGGATTATTTTAATTTAAAGAGTCTTGCTGATTTGCCAGCACTAGAAAAAGTAGTGGATTTAGAAGCAGTAGAAACGCAACTGAAAGAACAATTAGCACTTAATATGAAAGTGGAAGAAGTTGAGAATTACCCTGCTACCGTGACGCAAGTTATTGTAGAGCAAGCAGATGAAACGGATTCAGCTGCTGAATTGGAAACGGAATCGTTACAACACATTCAGCAAGAGTAATCCAAGTCGCATGAAAAAACTGTGTGATGTGAGTGATACGGTCAAACTCAGTTTGATTCAAACCGAATTAAAACGCCAAGCCATTCCTTTTGTCGTTAAAAATGATTTCGCACCCGGAATGGATGTGTATTTTGGTAATCCCGAACCGCAAGTGTGGTTGGTGAACGACGATGATTGGCAGCAAGCTCAAACCATTTTGTTATCATTAGAAACAGTTGCTACGACACCGTGGGTCTGTCCTCAGTGCCATGAAAAATTGGAAGGGCAGTTTAATGAGTGTTGGCATTGTGGCTATGTTCGAGAGGCGTAATGGGATACACAGCAAAACAAGTTGATGCACAGGGTAATATTGATTTTAGCGTGGAAGAACACGAAACCTGGCGGATTTTATTGGAACGTCAGCGACTCGTTATTCATGAACGAGGGTGTGAAGAATTTATTGCTGGGGTGGAGAAACTTAATTTTTCCTCAGCACAAATTCCCACTTTGGCCAGTGTGTCAAATGAACTTGCTTGCACCGGTTGGCAAGTCGCGCCTGTTTCAGCCATCATTCCCTTAAAAGATTTTTTTGCCTTAATTGCAGCGCGCAAATTCCCAGTGGCGACGTTTATTCGATGCCGTGAAGAATTAGATTATTTAAAAGAACCCGATATATTTCATGAATACTTCGGTCATTGCCCTTTATTGACTTACCCGGCATATGCTGATTTCGTGGCGTGGTATGGTAAATTTGCTTTGACGGTGCCGCAGCAATGGTTACCGATTTTGGGTCGTTTGTTTTGGTTCACCATCGAATTTGGTTTGATTAATACCGCTGATGGTTTGCGCATTATGGGGGGCGGTATTCTTTCTTCATTTGCTGAGACGCAGTTTTGTTTAGTAAGTAATAAGCCGCAACGCATACCTTTTGATTTAATAACGTTATTGAACACAGATTATAATTACTGGGAAATTCAGCAGCGTTATTTTGTGCTGCGTGATTTTGACCAACTCTATGAGTTACAAGATGAGGCCAAATTGCGTGAAGCAATTGAATCCGTTACTGTAACCAATGCAACTGCATTTCGTACTTGTTGATGGAGAATAAGAATGCCAGATAAATTAAGTGAAAAAAAATGTTTAGCGTGTGAAGGTGACGTTACACCATTGACGCGCCAGCAAGCGGAATTATTTTTAACTCAAATATCAGAGTGGCAATTAAATGACGCTGCCAATGCTATTACACGCCGTTTGAAGTTCAAAGGTCATTTAAGCATGATCAATTTTTTAAATGCGTTAGCTTATATTTCGCAGCAACAAAACCATCATCCTGATGTTAGTTATAGTTTTAATAGCTGCTGTGTTACGTATAATACGCATGCCATAAACGGCTTGTCTGAAAACGATTTTATTTGTGCGGCTAAGCTCGATCAATTATTACAATGAAAGTAACTCAACAGACACCGATAAAAATGATCCGCAAATTGGCTGTTATCGCTGATTTCAACCCATAAGCTGAGAGAAGCTCATGAAAGCACAACGTATCCAAAAAGTACTCGCTAATTTAGGCGTTGCATCAAGACGCAAAGTCGAAACCATGATTTTAAGCGGTGAAGTGACAGTGAATAATCATTTAGCGCAATTAGGTCAGCGCATTACAGATAACGACAAGGTAAAAATAAAAGGTCACATTATTCGTTTTGCTGAAAGTGCGCCACAAAAAACGCGTCTGATTATGTACCATAAACCAGAAGGACTAATTACCACGCGTCACGATCCACAACAACGGCCAACGGTATTTGAGGATTTACCTAAATTAGATCGCGGTCGTTGGATTAATGTGGGACGGTTGGATGTGAATACTTCCGGTTTAATGCTATTCACTAATAATGGTGAGTTGGCACACAAATTAATGCACCCCAGCCAGCATTTAGAACGCGAATACGCGGTGCGTATTCATGGACCTGTGACGAATGAAATAATACAACGTTTGCTGCAAGGGGTTAAATTAGATGATGGCATGGCACGCTTTAAAAAAGTGATTGCTGGTGGCGGTGAGCGCACCAACCAATGGTATCACGTGGTGGTTATGGAAGGACGCAATCGCATCGTACGTCGTTTGTGGGAATCACAAGGCGTTGAAGTATCGCGCTTGATGCGTATTCGTTTTGGTGGTGTGGTGTTGCCAAAATCATTGCGCCGTGGTGGGTGGTTGGAATTGGATCCCGCTATATTTTAATTAGTAAATAGTTTCCGACAAATCAATTTAGCAATTTTAACGGTGTCTTTCACGGGTTTAAAACGACTTGGACGTAAGTCTAGTGGGTAATGCGAGCGAATGGGGATGAATTGAATATCAAAACCGGCTCGGGCGCTATCAATTAATATTTCTGTCTCAAAAGTAAAGCTATCAAAATGGCTGATGTTCGGTAATATCTTTTCTAATAAATCACGTGGATGCAAACGATAGCCTGATTGCGTGTCATGAATTTTTTTACCTGCGGCTTTAGAAATAAAAAAATCGGCAGTTTTGTTGGCCCATAAACGATATTTTGGTGCATGCTCAGCATTTTCCGTGCGCGCGCCGATTAATAGCGCTTGCGGATTTTCAAGGTGTTTTTGTATAAAACGTTGCACATCGTTCACATCATGTTGACCATCGGCATCTAATGTTAAAATGGCACTAATCTCAGCGTATTGTAGTGCCGCTTCAAAACCATGTTTAAGCGCTAAGCTTTTTCCTTGGTTGTGTGCATGTTGAATAAGTTGAATCGGTAAGTCATTTAAAATTTCAACCGTATTGTCGTTACTGCCATCGTCCACCACGATTATCAGAGCGGTGTACTGTAAACAGGCGCGAATAATAGGGGCGATGGTTTCGCCTTCATTATAAGCAGGGATGATGATGGCAAGTTGATTATTTTGTTTCATTGTCACTCGATATTATTTTATCGGCCAAGGCACCAATCGCTATGGCTTCGAAATAGGTGTCATTCCAATGCATCAAGCAAAAGAAATTTGGTAGTACTAAATAAGCCGGCCCATTTTTAGTAGCAGGTAATAATACGGCTGCCTGAATGGTGCTGGCGGGCAGCGGTTGGTTGTTTATTTTCACTAGCCCTATTTTTTTCCAATAATTAATGGGGCGTTTGAAATCGCGGCCTGAGTGTTGGTAATTAAAGTTTTTGGGTAATTTCACTGCATAACCCCAAGTTTGTTGCCCATTCCATTTATATTGATGCAAATAGTTGGCAATAGAGGCAAATACATCTGGCATGCTGGTCCAAATATTTTTAAACCCATCACCATCAAAATCAACAGCGTAAGTATTGTAAGCAGTGGGCTCAAACGAAGTTTGCCCCATACCGCCATCCCAGGTGGAATAGGCTTGCTCGCGAATTTTTTGTTGGTCTAACATTTTTAATCCAGCAAATAATTCCTCACGATAAAAAGCAGCACGAGCGTGTTTATAAGAAAGGGTGACCAGTGATGGAATCATCGCTGTGTGCCCAACGTCACTGCCGAAATCCGATTCAATTCCCCAAATAGCAATAATGTATTGTGGTTGGACATGGTACTTTGCTTGAATTTTTAATAATAGGTTATGGTATTTTTTTAATGCTCGTTTACCGTGACGCACAAAATGAGTAGAAGTGAGGGTGCCAACAAATTTTTGAAAACTCATTGTTTTAAGAGGCTGCGTTTTGTAAATGGTAAGTGTGTGAGCTTCCGGAGCTTTTAATCCTGTTAAATAAGTGTCAATGGTTTTATCTGATATACCTTGTTGTTTTGCTTCAATACGAATTTGTTGCACAAACTGATTAAATTGTTGTTGGGCGCTTGGAGCACAAAAAGCAGTAGTGAGATTAAGAAAGCAAATCAAGCCAATCAGTAGTCGTTGCATGCACATTCCTTATGCTATTTTTTTCAGTTCATAGAGTATATCAAGTGCTGCGCGCGGTGATAAGTCATCTAAGTTAAGTTGTTGCAATTGGGTAATCAACGGGTGAGGTTCTGGCTCGGCAAAGAGCTTCATTTGTTGAAAAGAATTGCTTTTTGCTGCATGAGAAGAAGATTCCAGTTCGCGTAGTTTGGTTTTTGCCGTGGTGATCACTTGGTGAGGAATACCGGCCAGTTTGGCTACGTGTAATCCATAACTTTGTGATGCAGGGCCCGCTTTTACTTCGTGTAAAAAAACAATTTCATCATTGTGCTCGGTAGCGGTTAGGTGCACGTTGATGATGCTTGGCATCTCATCAGCAAGCTGGGTTAGTTCAAAATAGTGTGTGGCAAATAAAGTGAAAGCGCCGGTGATGTTAGCAAGGTGTTTGGCGCAGGCGAATGCCAATGATAACCCATCAAATGTACTGGTGCCGCGACCAATTTCATCCATCAACACCAAGCTGTTGGCGGTAGCGTTATGTAAGATATTTGCCGTTTCGGTCATCTCGACCATAAAAGTAGAGCGACCACTGGTTAAGTCATCTTGGGCGCCTATGCGTGTAAAGATGCGATCAATGGGGCCGAGCAAACATTTTTTAGCAGGAACATAAAAGCCACTGTAGGCCATAATAATAATTAAGGCATTTTGCCGCATGAAAGTGGATTTGCCGCCCATGTTGGGACCGGTAATAATCTGCATTTTTTGTTTGTCATTAAATAGTAAATCGTTCGGTATAAAGGGACTATTCAATAACGTTTCAATAACCAGGTGTCGACCGCTTTCAATTTCAATGTGGTTGGTGGTGATAAACTGCGGTTGCGTGAGGTTAAATTGTTCCGTTTGTTTCGCGCCTGCGTGTAATACATCCAGTTGCGTTATGGCGTCCGCTATTTTTTGTAATACGGCAATTTCTTGAGTTAAGTGTTCTAACAGCTCTTCATAAAGTGCTTTTTCACGCGCTAATGCTTTTGAGCGTGCGCTCAGTACTTTTTCTTCAAAGTGTTTAAGCTCTGGAGTAACGTAACGTTCAACATTTTTTAATGTTTGACGACGAATATAGTTGTTCGGTGCTTGCGCGGCTTGATTGCGTGAGATTTCAATATAGTAACCATGAATGCGGTTATAACCAACATTCAATGTGCTTAAATTAGTGCGCTTTTTTTCTTGCGCTTCAAGATCAATTAAAAATTGACTGCTGTTGTCGCTTAAATTACGCAACTCGTCGAGAGTGTTGTCGTAACCTGTTTTGATCATGCCACCTTCACGTGTTACCACCGGTGGATTGTCTGTGATGGCTTTTTCGAGTAAGGAGTGGATGACGGGTTGTGGTGTGAGCGTCGTCATGATAGCCGTAAGTTTCGGGCTGGTGTGAGATGACAGTGTGTTTTGCACGATTTCAAGCTGTGATAAAGCATAACGCAAATGCACTAAATCACGTGGACGCGCACTTTTTAAAGCAACGCGAGCTAAGATACGTTCTAAATCACCAATGCCTTTTAAAATAGGGGTTAATGAATCGTGGGTGTGTTGATTAAGTAAATCGGCTATGGCTTGATGACGTTGATTGATTTCACCGGTATCGCGCAAAGGCCGATATAACCAGCGACGCAAACAACGTGAACCCATAGTAGTTGCCGTTAAATCCATTACGTCAAACAAAGCATTTAACTCGAGATTGGTTTGACAGTTATTGTCTAGCACAATGTAGTCGCTAGTATTGTCTTTTTTAATCGAGCGCAAGTGAGGTAGCGCTGATTTTTGAGTGTATTTAACGTACTGTAATAAACAACCCGCAGCGCCAATGTAGAGTGCGTTTTCGCTTAAGCCAAAGCCCGTTAAGTCTTGGGTGCTGAATTGTTGGGTTAATTGTTGCAATGCGGATTTGTTTTCAAACTCCCATGGCGGACGAAGTTTTATAGCGTGTTCTGCGATGAATGGTAATTTAAGTTCGCTGGTATCGGCCAATAAAATTTCAGCTGGCATTAACCGCGCAATTTCGTTGATAAGTTCATTTTTCGATTTAAATTCATTCACCCTGAAATCGCCATTGGTGATGTCGAGGGTAGCAATGGCAAAATCATTTTTTGCTTCATTGACTACGACTAATAAATTATCGTGGTGTTGCTCAAGTAAAGCCTCATCACTGACGGTGCCGGGAGTAATGATACGTGTAACTTCACGCGCAACAGGACCTTTGGTGGTAGCTGGATCGCCCACTTGTTCGCAAATGGCAATGGACTCGCCGCGTTTAACCAACCGCGCTAAATAATTTTCAGCAGCATGAAATGGAATGCCAGCCATTGGTAATGGTTGGCCTGCGGACTGTCCACGTTGCGTTAACGTAATATCTAATAATTTTGCGGCGCGTTTTGCGTCTTCGTAAAATAATTCATAGAAATCGCCGAGGCGATAAAACACCAGCATGTCTGGGTACTGTGCTTTGATGGCTAAATATTGCCGGATCATAGGTGTGTGTTGAGAAAGTTCAGCCGTGGTCATGGTTCAACTCCATTAAAAGACTGCCACAGCTTAGAGAAAGCTATGATAAACTGCAATCTTCCAGCGCAAATTGCCGGTTAATTAAAATGGATGGCAAACAAATGATTAATCAAATTTATCCTAACAGTAAACGACTGGGTGAATTATTAAAAACACAGCGTTTAAAAATTGTTACCGCTGAATCTTGTACAAGCGGTGGTTTGGCTTATTATTTAACGGCTGTTTCGGGGAGTTCAGAGTACCTTGATCGTGGGTTTGTTACGTATTCAAATCAAGCTAAAATCGACGTGCTGGGGGTGAAGCCCGACGTCATTGAAAAATTTGGTGCAGTAAGTGAGCAAACTGCAAAAGCAATGGCAGAGGGCGCATTAAGAAATAGCCAAGCGGATGTTGCCATTACGATTACGGGTGTGGCAGGACCACTCGGTGGTACGCTTGAAAAACCGGTGGGCCTAGTGTGTTTTGGCTTTATGCAAAAAAATCAAACAGCAAAAACGGCAAAAAAGTTTTTTACCCCAGATCGGGCGCATATTCGACATCAGGCCATTGCGTTTGCGCTGCAATGGGGAATTGAAAATATTTCATCCAAATGATAGCTGTGCTGTTATGCCATTGAGAAAGGGACAACGGACTGTGGTTATTATTGGCAATTTAAACTCGCCAACCCGAAGGCTACTTCAAATCGTGGTTGCGCGGCGAAATAAAAAATGAGAATATAGTGAGAACGAACAAAAACAAGCTAAAAGGAGCAGACATGGACAACCGAGACAAAGCATTACAGGCGGCATTAAGCCAAATTGAAAAACAATATGGCAAAGGTTCCGTGATGCGCCTAGGCGCGCATGCGGCGGCACGGGATATTGATATCATTTCAACAGGATCATTGGGATTGGATGTCGC
The DNA here is from genome assembly GCA_041746415.1 of Coxiellaceae bacterium. GTDB lineage: Bacteria > Pseudomonadota > Gammaproteobacteria > Coxiellales > Coxiellaceae > JBGTHB01. The sequence goes on from JBGTHB010000057.1 coordinate 8,895, forward strand.
TTTAGGAATAGGCGGTTTGCCGCGTGGTCGCGTGGTTGAAATTTATGGGCCAGAATCATCTGGTAAAACCACACTGACATTACAAACAATTGCTTCTTGCCAAAAATTGGGTGGGACAGCAGCATTTGTTGATGCCGAACACGCTTTAGATCCTATTTATGCTAAAAAACTAGGTGTGAATGTGGATGATTTATTAGTTTCTCAACCGGATACAGGCGAGCAAGCACTAGAGATTACCGACATGCTGGTGCGTTCTGGTGCCGTCGATATGGTGGTTGTGGATTCGGTTGCCGCTTTAACACCAAAAGCAGAGATTGAAGGCGAGATGGGTGACTCGCATATGGGTTTACAAGCACGATTAATGTCACAAGCATTGCGCAAGCTAACCGCAAACATTAAGCGTTCCAATACGTTGGTGATTTTCATTAACCAAATCCGTATTAAAATTGGTGTAATGTTTGGCAATCCAGAAACGACTACGGGTGGTAACGCTTTAAAATTTTATGCTTCAGTCCGTTTGGATATTCGTCGTATCGGTGCGGTGAAAAAAGGGGATGAAATTTTAGGAAATGAAACACGTGTTAAAGTTGTGAAAAACAAAGTGGCGCCACCATTTAAAAATGTTGAATTTGAAATTTTATATGGCTCTGGAATTTCGCGCGAAGGCGAGTTGATTTTATTGGGTGTTGAGCATAATTTAATTGAAAAATCAGGTGCGTGGTACAGCTACAATGGTGAGCGTATTGGTCAAGGCAAAGATAATGTGCGTAACTTTTTGATTGAAAACCCAACGATTGCCAATGAAATTGACACTAAGCTGAGAGAGATTTTGCTACCTAAACCAGTTAAACAGTCAAAAGAGGTGGTGGAAGCTGAGTTAGATGAAGCAGTTGAGGTTGAGTAAGCTGTGCAGTGAATTGTAGCCTGCGAAATGATAGCAAATGAAATAGATTGGTATAACCGTGCTGTGGGTTTATTGGCCCGGCGGGAGCACTCTGTTTTTGAGCTGAGGCAAAAACTTCGGCAAAAGGGTGCATTGTCTGCGGAAATTGATGATGTTTTGCAGCGATTAGTTGAGCGCAACTATCAATCGGATGAGCGATTTGCACTAAGCTATGTTCGTACGCGTGTGGCAGCGGGGTTTGGTCCAATTCGCATACGTGTTGAGTTGGTTGCTAGAGGTGTAGCGCCGGAACTTATTGATACGGCGCTAAGCCGCTCAGATGTTTTTTGGCAACAGCAGTTGAGTGCGCTCTGGCAACGACGTTTTCATGGTAAGTTACCTAAAAATCAGCAAGAATACGGTCGACAAGTGCGCTTTTTGGTGCAGCGTGGTTTTCCAACTGCGTTGGTGTTACGGCTAATTTGCATTTCATAGAGGCGTGTTGTTAGGCAGTGCGCCAGCATTAAAGAATAGGCTTTTAACGCAAACCTAAATAAGAAGAAAATGAAAAGTAACGAGATACGACAACTTTTTTTAGATTACTTTAAAGCACATGGCCATGAGATTGTGGCGTCGAGCTCTTTGGTTCCGGGTAATGATCCAACATTACTGTTTACCAATGCAGGCATGGTGCAATTCAAAGATGTGTTCTTGGGTTTGGAAAAAAAGCGGTTCACGCGTGCTACTTCGTCACAAAAATGCGTGCGTGCCGGCGGTAAGCACAATGATTTAGAAAACGTGGGCTACACTTTACGTCACCATACTTTTTTTGAGATGTTAGGCAATTTTAGTTTCGGTGATTACTTTAAAGTGGAGGCGATTAACTTTGCTTGGCGTTTTTTGACGGAAGCACTTAAAATTCCGCCGCAAAAACTATGGATTACAGTTTATAAAAAAGACAAAGAGAGCGAAGAGATTTGGCTTAACAAAATAGGTGTGGATCCCAAGCGTTTTTCACGTTGTGGCGAGAAAGATAATTTTTGGTCGATGGGTGAAACCGGTCCTTGTGGTCCTTGCACTGAAATTTTTTATGATCATGGTGAAAGCGTTATGGGTGGACCGCCTGGTTCGCCGAATGAAGACGGTGATCGTTATGTCGAAATTTGGAATTTGGTTTTTATGCAATATAACCGCGATATTAGCGGCAATTTGGTTGATTTACCCAGACAGTCGGTTGATACAGGAATGGGATTAGAGCGCATCGCCTGCGTTATGCAAAATGTGCATGATAACTATGATACCGATTTGTTTGTGCCTTTATTATCGGCACTTGCCGAACTTGTACCTTGTGACGATTTTAAAAATACCTCTATGCGTGTCATTGTCGATCACATTCGCTCTTGCTCATTTTTAATTGCGGATGGCGTAGTGCCATCCAATGAAGGGCGCGGGTATGTGTTGCGGCGGATTATTCGTCGCGCAGTGCGCCATGGTTATAAGCTTGGGCAACAAAAACCATTTTTTTATAAATTAGTGCCAGCATTAATTGCTGTGATAGGTGGTGCGTATCCAGAGTTAGTGAAATCCCAAAAGCTTATTGAGCAATTACTGAAACAAGAAGAACAACAATTTGCTAAAACGTTAATGACAGGTATGAAAATTTTAGATCAAGAAACACAATCATTAACAAGCACGCAAATTCCCGGTCAGATTGTATTTCAGATGTATGACACCTATGGTTTTCCACCTGATTTAACCGCAGATATTGCGCGTGAACGGGGATTAACATTGGATCATGTGGGTTTTGAAAAAGCGATGGCCCGCCAACGTGAGCAGTCACAACAAGCGCAAACATTTAATGTTGATATGACACAAAAAATTCATATCGGTGCTAAAACACAATTTGTGGGTTATGAGCTGAATGAATGTATAGCTAGTGTCGCGACATTATTACAAGATAATCGGCCAGCTAATCAGCTTGGAAATGCGCAAACTGGCGTGGTGATTTTGGATAAGACGCCATTTTATGCTGAAAGTGGTGGTCAAGTGGGTGATAGTGGCTATTTGTATTTTGATACAGGCAGCTTTCGTGTGGAAGACACTCGCAAACAAGGTGATGCGTATTTGCATATTGGTAAAATGCAAAATGGCGTAATGAAGTTGGGTGATAGCGTGCGTGCGGAAATTGATCGTGAGCGACGACGCGATATCATGCTTAATCATTCGGCTACGCACCTTTTACATGAAGCATTACGTCGGGTATTGGGTGAACATGTCCAACAAAAAGGTTCATTAGTGGAAGCTAAGCGCTTGCGCTTTGATTTTTCTCATCCTAATGCACTGACATTACAAGAGTTGCAAGCGATTGAACGCATAGTAAATGAAGTTATCATTGAAAATTTAACGGGCACGATTCGTGTAACGACACCAGACGAAGCAAAAAACAGTGGTGCATTAGCATTATTTGGTGAGCGTTATGGAGATGAAGTGAGGGTGCTGAGCATTGGAGAATTTTCCACTGAAATTTGTGGTGGCACGCACGTTGAACACACAGGTGAAATCGGTTTTTTTAAAATTGTCAATGAAACCGCTGTTGCTTCTGGTGTGCGTCGACTTGAGGCTGTGACAGGACAATACGCATTGAATTTTGTGCAAGCGCGAGAAAATCAACTCAGTGAATTAAGTTTATTATTAAAAACCAGCGTTGATAATATTGCGCCAAAATTACAGCAATTACTTGAAGCAAAAAAACAAACGGAAAAAGAATTGGCGCGTTTGAAACAACAGTTAGCTGGACAAAAATTTGCAGCACTGGCCGATCACATGAAAAAAGTTGGCGACATAGAATTAGTGGCAATTGAATTAAAAGACGTGGATCGTGAGATGTTGCGTGACGCATTAGATAAATTAAAAAACCAACTTACGCATGCGGCGATTGTGTTGGCAGCCGTAATTGATGGCAAAGTTGTTATTGTAACAGGCGTGAGTAAACCGTGTTTAAAATTTTTTAACGCGTCAGAATTGTTAAATCACGTTGCTAAACAGGTTGATGGTAAAGGTGGTGGACGCCCTGATTTGGCCCAAGGAGGGGGCGATAATCCAGCCAATCTCGCTGTTGCTTTAGCTTCAACAGAGGAGTTTGTTAAAAGCAAGCTATAATGTGAATTGTATGCCTATCATCATTCAAAAATTCGGTGGTTCATCACTTGCTAGCATAGAGCGCATTAAACACGTGGCGGATATTGTGGCTGCGGCAGCTAAATTGCAGCAGAAAATAATTGTGGTGGTTTCAGCTATGGCAGGTGAAACGGATCGTTTATTGAAGTTGTCTGCTCAATTTAAAAATAATGATGGTGAATTGGATGCGCTGCTTGCAACAGGTGAGCAAGTCGCCAGTAGTTTATTGGCTATGGCTTTAAACGATTTGGGATTGGGTGCAGAATCATTTGCAGGCTGGCAATTGCCCATTCTCACTTCTGCTCATCATCAGCGTGCCCGCATCCAGAAGATAGAAACAAAAACTTTGTTTCAGGCGTTGCAAAATAACATTATTCCTATCGTGACTGGCTTTCAAGGCATTAATGAGCAAAACAAAGTGACTACGTTAGGGCGTGGTGGTTCCGATTTAACCGCTGTTGCTATTGCGAATGCGGTAGGCGCGAAAGAGTGCCAGATTTATACCGATGTGGATGGCGTTTACACTTGTGACCCCCGTGTGGTACCGAATGCAAAACGGCTAGCGGAAGTTAGCTTTGACGAAATGATGGAGCTGGCAAGTCAAGGGGCAAAAGTATTGCAGGATCGCTCTTTAGAGTACGCGGGTAAACACAAAGTGCCAGTGCGAGTCTTATCCAGCATCCAGCCAGGTGAAGGAACGCTAATTACTTTCAGTGCTATTCGCTCGCCGGACGCACCAATGATATCGGGTGTGGCATTAGCGCGGGAGCAAGCTCAATTGAGCTTGT
>JBGTHB010000058.1:0-12445 GCA_041746415.1 Coxiellaceae bacterium
CAATTTTTTCAACCGTTGCTCTCATTGACAGCCCTGATTATTGAGTTGAACGGCTAATCGTTCATTTAAATTTGCGCTACCTAATCCAATCACGCAGTCTCCTAAGCCTGAGCCAGAAATTTTTGCACCATAAATTGCAGGTTGTTGTTTTAATAAATTTAGGGCAGCATCAATTTGCTGCGTGCTCACACCCAATGATGACATGACGCTTTGAGCTTGATTAAATAAATTACCCAACGCACTGTAATTTTTATTTTTTAATAACGGCAGCGCTTTTTCAGCATAGCTTGATAGTTGCGAAAAAAATGCTTCCAGTTGGGGCGCTTCATTTTCGTAACGTTGCTGCATAATATTAAGTGCGCTAGCGGTAGTGGTTTTGCTGCCCGTGAAAATGACGCTTAATGGTGGCAGTGTAGTTATTTTTTCTCGCACTTGTTCATTTTGATAAACAGCGATACCGCCATAAATACTCGCTGCCACATCTGCTCCACTGCCTTTGCCTTGCACTTGGCGAATAATGGCGATGGCTTTTTTTAATAATGAGTGCTGATCTAGCGCTGTATTGTGCCATTGGTTTAAGGCTAATAATGTGGCTACGGTAACAGCAGCAGAACTGCCTAAGCCCATGTTGTGAGAAAATTCACTGTTTATAATGAGTTCGCAACCGTGTTTTAATTTACACGACGCTAGGGTTGTTAAAACAAATTCAAACGGTGCCGCCGCTTTTAAATTTTCAATACAGCATGTATGTTTGCCGAGAGCGGAGTGAATAATAATTTGGGCATCATCACGTGGAGTGAGGGTGACATAGATGCGTTTATTTATGGCAGCACACAGCGCCACTCCACCGTGTAATACGCCGTATTCGCCAAGCAACATTAAACTGCCTGGTGCGCTAGTTTGGTACGAGGCAGCAACCGTTTGCATCTATTTCCACTGGAGTTAAATTAAATTGATATTCATCGCAAAGTTGGTGGATGTTTTCATTTCCCACCACTAATAACGCGCCAGCGTTGTCGCCGCTAATGGCACCGGCACCGCAAATTTTTGCTGCCATACCATGTTGTTCAATTGCGCTAACAAAGCGTTGAATTTTCTCCGGCACCACGCCAATTTGCACTAATAAACGATGATTTTCGCGCACGGCGTGTTGAATACTGGCGAGATCATTATTTTCAATGGCGTTTTGCATGGCTTGGCAAATGGCAGTAAATTGCGGGCCGAGATTTTTTTGGGTGAAAAAAGGCTTGGTGTGGCTGACGCATTCTCCAGTCGAGGTGACAGGTTGACCAGTATTAATTAATTGCAATGGAAATGGCTTGAAGTCCAGTTTTTGCAATTGCCCTGGTTGGTAGCGAATAAAACCACCGTGATATACCACATTCACATCAAGACCGCTTGAATAACCATGTTGTAGATTTTCAGATTTAATGCCAAGACGAATGTAATCATCTAAAGAAAAATCAATGTCCAGGAACTGGCTTAACGCATAAATCACACTGACCACACTGGCAGCGGAAGAGCCCATACCGCAGCCCATAGGCACAGCCGATTCAGTATGAATGGAAACACCCATGGGTAAGGTGTGTTTGATTTTCTCAAGAATACTTACTGCACTATATAATGTTAATTCAAACGGGTGTTTTAACACTTCACGAATACCGATGTCACCGGCGTGAAATTTTGAATATTGTTTATCCAGATTTATTTTGACGCGTTTTAACGCTTCCGAGGTAATTTTTTGACGAAAATCTAAGCCCGGTAAATTAAATGAAAAATGCAGTGGTGTGCTCCAGCTAACTGTGGTTTGAGTGTAACAATTCACAGCTAACGCTAGGGCGGGGCAACCATACACCACAGCGTGTTCGCCAGTTAAAATTAATTTAGCTGGCGCGCGCGAGGTGAGTTTTTTTTTAGGAGCGGGTTTCATGGTATGTTGCATTGCCACGTTCAAAATCGACGTGGGCTTTCATTAATTCGCCGTAGTTGGTTTGCGCTGCCAGCAATGAAATTTCACCACATAAAACCGTTGCGGCGACAATAATTGCTAAACGCCGTGCGCTCATGCCGGGTGGTAAATCATAACAACCCATCACTTTAAGATTTTCAACGACAGCTTTTAAATGTTTGCCGTTGCCAACTGTGCCCACAATAATGTTGGGTATCGTGACAGAAAAATACAAATCATCGCCGCGCATTTCCGTGTGCACAATGCCTTGTGAGCCTTCAACAATATTCGCCACATCTTGTCCTGTTGCCAAATAAACAGCATATAAAATATTAGCGAAATGGGCGTTAGCGCTGCGCAGTGAACCTGCGGCCAGTGAACCTAATAAGTTTTTCTTTAAATTTAAATCAACGATTTTTTGGGGTTCCGTTTTAAGTTTGTCTAAGCAAATTTGGCGTGGGATTATCATTTCTGCTACGACGTTTTTGCCACGGCCTAAAATACCGTTAACCGCTGAAACTTTTTTATCAACACAGTAATTACCAGAGATTGAAACATAGCGCAGTTGGGGGTAGTTGTTTTTTAATAATCGAATCACACTGTCAGCAGCTTTGGTTACCATGTTATGGCCAGACGCATCGCCCGTTTGTGCTTCGATGCGTAAAAATAATTGATTGCCAATTATTTGATAATGCCAGCCAATTAACTTAGCAAAACGTGAAGTGCCGGTAACGGCTTGCTTGAGTTCATCATCATGCAGTTTAAGATCGTTAACCACTTGGCTGAGGGTGGCAACAGAGTCCGCTTCCATTACGATGGAACGCGTCATGCGCTCATCAATGACCACGCAGTGAATACCGGCGGTTAAACGCGAGACGCTAGCGCCGCGATTCGTTGAGGGCCACATGGGCGTTTCCAGGGTAGCCAACGGTACCTTTACTTCTGTATTCACTTCTTGGCCAATAATTTTTACCGGGCCAATCCACTTCATGGGTATTGTAATATGGTCATTCATGGTCAGCGATGATACACGCCACGTGCTTTGATTGCCACAATTGCAACGGTAGCGTCGGTTGTGTTTTGGACATGAGTTTCACGCTGGATAATCATAGACATAGTGTTATAATGCGGCTCATTTTCATTATCCGCAATAAAGGGCTGTATAGCATGAAGCGCATTTTTAAGCGATTTTTCCAGTTTGTTGTCTTGTTTTTTGTTTTTCTGCCATTGGTGGCTAGTGCCTTTGTGGTGCACAACATCCAGTTCCAAGGGTTGGAGCGGATTCGCACCAGTACGGCTTTGAGTTATATTCCCATTCATAGTGGCCAGCAATACACCACCAAACGCGGTGATGAAGCTGTTCGAGCATTGTATAAAACGGGGTTTTTTAGTGAAGTAAATATTTATCGTCGCGGCAACACCTTAGTGATTCGCGTAAGTGAAAGACCAACGATTGGTTTAATCAAAATTACCGGCAACAAAGCCATTAAATATGATGATCTGAAAAAAGTATTAAAAAAGATGAAGATTGTCGTTGGCAATCCATTTGATTATGCCAAAGTGCATCAAATCGTGGTGGGCTTACAACAACAATATGGTTTGATGGGGTATCGAGCTGTAAGCGTCACAGCAGATGTGAAAAAAACACCGCATAATACCGTGGCAATTTACATTAAAGTTCATGAAGGGGTGATTGCTAAAGTTGGTGCAATTAATTTTAAAGGCAATCATGTTTTTTCAGCGCGTGATTTACGTGATCAGTTTCAGCTAACCACACCCGGTATTTTAACTATCTTTAATCACAAGGATCGCTATTCAAGTATCAAGCTTGATCAAGATTTGCAGAGCTTACAAGACTATTATCTGGATCACGGCTATATCAAATTTCATGTTACACACAAAGACATTAAATATAATGCGGATCACACACGTGTTTATATTACGATTACGGTGGATGAAGGACCACAATATTTTATAAGTGGATGGAAAGTAACGGGCGATTTGTTAGGTCATCGTCAAGCGCTCGAAAAATTAATTACTCTTAAAAAGGGTGATGTGTTTTCACGGCAACGTGTATTAGCAACGGATAGTGCCATTAATGGTTATATGGCAAATCGTGGCTACGCTGAATCACAAGTTTTAGTTGGTACTCAGCTTGATCAAGCCAAACATACAGTGATGTTAAACTTCCGTGTGGCGCCAGGTGGGAGAATTTACGTACGACGCATTAATTTTTACGGTAATCAGCGTACGTCTGAAGAAGTATTTCGTCGTGAATTGCGTCAAATGGAAGGCGCTGTGTATTCCGCCTCGAAAATAAAACAATCAACACAAAATTTAAAGCAGTTGCCTTATCTCGATCCTTATTCATTAAATATGGTGACTGATCCTGTGCCAGGCAGTCCCGATCAAGTCGATCTGGATTATCACTTAACAGAGAAAAATGCGGGTAAGGTAAGCATTCAAGCCGGTTATTCGGATGCCTATGGATTTTTATATGGCTCGAGTATTACGGAACCTAACTTTTTAGGTACGGGTAAAGGCGTAGGTATTGGGTTTCAAAACAACGAAGTTATTCAAAATTACTTTTTAAATTATTTTGATCCCTATTTTACAATTAATGGGGTTAGTTTAGGTGTGAATGCTAACTACAACCATGCCAAATTCGATCCGCGTTTTAATCAGCAATCGTATGTAGAAGATACGTTTGGCTTGTCATTCAACCTCGGTTTTCCATTGAATGAACACAACACCATTCAATTGGGTATGGGTTATAACAATACTCAGATTTCAAATGTGGACACAGCCATTGCAGCACCGAGTGTATTGAATTTCATGAATGGCCGCTCTAGTGCGGACTTTAATATTATTAATGTGACAGGTGACTGGGTGTACAATTCGCTTGATCAAATTATTCTGCCAACGAGAGGCTGGCATGATGATTTTTCAACATTAGTGGGCGTCCCTGTTTTTGATTCCAGCTTGTCTTACTACAAAGTGGGTAACCAAGTAGATGGGTTTATTCCATTGAGTGATACGGGTTTCGTTGTTCATTTAACCAATGCCATTGGTTACGGCGGTGGGTATGGTGATCAAGATAGGTTACCGTTCTTTTTAAATTACTATGCAGGCGGTTTGCAAGGCGGTTTGCCAGGGTATACTGCGAATTCTTTGGGCCCAAAAAATATTGCAAATAGTAGCGCTTCAATTGGTGGTAACTTTATGGCTACAGCCGGCGTGCATCTTATCTTGCCTAACTTTTTTCACAATCACATGCGTGTAGCAGGGACGTTCGATGTGGGTAACGTGTTTCAAACACCACGTTTTGCCGGTGATTTAGCATCGCCTAATATCATCCAAGATGAGTCAGTGAGCTTCAAAAACTTGCGTATGGCAGCGGGTGTTTTGATAACACTTTACACTCCCATTGCACCAATTAAGCTCAGTTTGGCATTCCCGATTGATAAGAAAACGGGTGATGATATTCGCGAATTCCAGTTCGCCTTATCAAGCGGTATATAATAGAGTATTATTGATAAAAACTAATGGGGGTTTAAATAAATGAAAAAATATTGGGTAGCAGCAGCGGTATCACTTGCTTTAATGACTGGGTCAGCAATGGCAAGCGACATTGGTGTGGTAGACGTGCAAAAAATTCTGCAGGATTCATCAAAAGCAAAATCATTGCGGGCTAAATTACAGAGCCAATTTGGCAATAAGCGTGACAAGATGATGTCGCAGTCAAAACAATTGCAATCAGACATGCAAAAATTGCAAAAAAATCAATCGGTAATGAGCAAATCGGATTTAACGGCGCTGAAGAACAAGATTTCATCTGAGCGCGATACATTGGGTAAAGAGCAGGGCCAATTCCAGCAAGCGTATTTTAAAGCGCGTAATGATGCGATGGAAACGATTTTGCAAAGCGTTGAAGCATCAGCAGCCATCGTAGCTAAGAAAAAAGATCTTGATTTGGTGGTAGCTAAAAACACAGTTATTTATGCTAAAAATGGTGCCGATATTACTGACGCCGTGATTAGCGGCATGAAGTAATCTTCGTATGTCGTCCAGACCTTATTCACTTAGCGAACTCGCTAAATTGTTAAAGGCAGAGCTAATCGGTGATGGGAATTACCTCATCACCGATATCGCTTCCATTGATGCGCTCAATAAAAATAAAATTGCTTTTTTCGCTACTGGCGCCGTAGCTTCATTGCAACGTTGTACGGATGGCGCACTGCTCATCAGCGCACGTTTCAAAGGAAATTGTCAGCTACCTTGTTTGATCGTTGAAAATCCGCGTTTGGCGTTTATTAAATTACTCAAATTATTTCGTCACTCAACTGTTACGCAGCAAGTGGGCATTCATGCGCGCGCTGTTATAGGTGTGGATTGCCAGTTGGATAATTCAGTCATAATTGAGGCTAACGTGGTAATGGGTGATCGCGTAAAATTAGGTGCTAATACGCGTGTTTTGGCGGGCGCGGTTATTCAGGACGATGTTAGTGTTGGCGCAGATTGTGTAATTCATAATAATGTAGTATTACATCATCACATCACTATTGGTGATCGTTGTGAATTTTACGCTGGTTGTGTTGTTGGTGCCGATGGTTTTGGTTACGAAGCGGATGAAAACGGTTATTGGCACAAAGTACCACAAGTGGGTTCTGTAATTATTGGCAATGATGTTGAAGTTGGTGCTAATACTTGTATTGACCGTGGTGCACTTAACGATACCGTAATTGGCCATGGTGTAAAAATTGATGATCAGGTTATGATAGGCCACAATGTGCAGATTGGCGACCATACCATTATTGCGGGTTGTGCAGCGATTGCAGGCAGCACGCGCATTGGTCGTCATTGTGTGGTTGCTGGAGCGGCCTGCATTGCTGATCACCTCACAATTTGCGATGGTGTGGTCATGACAGGTATGGCCATGATCTCTAGTTCAATTGGTGAGCCGGGTGTGTACTCTTCAGGCACCAATTTTTTACCGCGTGCCAAATGGCAACGCGCAGCAGCACGATTTAAACAACTGGATGAGCTTGCCAAAACCGTGAAGAAATTAGAACGTCAGATTTTGGTTAATGCAAATGGTGATAGCGATGATTGATCAAGACGAAATTAAAAAATACATTCCCCACCGGTATCCATTTTTGTTTGTGGATCAGATCCTTAATTATGAGCCCAATAAAAGTTTGCGCGCTCTGAAAAATGTGACGCACAACGAATATTTTTTTCAAGGACATTTTCCAGCGCGCGCAGTAATGCCTGGGGTTATTATGATTGAGGCAATGGCACAGGCAGCGGGTGTGTTAATGGCAAAGTCATTAGATTGGCCAGAAAACCACGATAACATTTTCTTTTTAGCTGGTGTAGATAACGCTCGTTTTAAGCGTGTGGTTGAGCCAGGTGATCAACTCGTTATGGATATTGAAACAATTAAAATGCGTCGTGATTTATGGAAAGTGCAGGGCACTGCCACGGTTGAGGGTGAGCTGGCTTGTGCAGCAGAAATTATGATGGTACGAGGACAATAATATTATGCAGGAAGCGTTAGTTAAATCGACAATTGATGTGCGTGCTATTATCGACCCTACAGCAAAAATTGCTCACGATGTGAAAATTGGTCCATGGTCTATTATCGGGCCGCATGTGGAAATTGATGAAGGTTGTGAAATTGCATCACACGTGGTGATTGAATCACACACCAAACTGGGCAAGCACAACAAAATTTTTCCGTTTGCTTCGATTGGCTCTGCGCCACAGCATTTAGAGTACCGAGGTGAGCCCACTACGTTAGAAGTAGGTGATCATAATATTATTCGCGAATACGTAACGATTAATCGTGGCACTATCGGTGGCCGTGGTATCACGCGAGTTGGCAGCCATAATTATTTAATGACCACTGCGCATATTGCGCACGATTGTCATGTTGGCAATCATATTATTTTTGCGAATTCAGCAGCTATTGCGGGATTTGTGGATGTTAAAGACCACGCGATTTTAGGCGCTTATGCCGGTGTGCATCAACACGTGCAAATTGGTGAGTTCAGCTTTTTAGGTCGCGCTACTAAAGTGTGTAATGATATTTTGCCCTACATGTTGGTAACAGGTAATCCCGGCGTGCCAAATGGTTTGAATTTAGTGGGGTTGAAACGTAATGATTTTACCGCCAATGAAATTCGGCTGGTTAAAGAAGCATTTATGATAATTTACAAACGCGGTTTGAAAAAACAAGAAATTCTCGAGCAGCTTGGTGTTTTAGCTAAACAGTCTGCTAAAGTGCAGGTGCTGTTAACTGCATTTGAAAATTCCCATCGTGGTATCGCACGCTAGTTGATGCTATGGATGTCACTTTTTTTCTGTCATTATGAGCGTGTGCAATTCCTTTTTTGTCATCACGAGCGAGTCATCGAGCGTTGTGATCCATGTATCAGTGCTATTAAAAAACACCGGCATATGGATGGCGACGCTCGTACCTCGCTCGCCATGACTCACCTTTCATTTGTGCTAATGCGTCGATAGTGCCTTTTTTTTATCATCACGAGTGAGTCATCGAGCGCGGCAATCCACTGCAGTGCACCATTGTGTTGTGCTTCGCAGCCCAACAAAATAATTTTCATTAGAGTTAACTAACCAATTCCATTATTTTTGCAGCTGCACGTGCAGCCGGTTTTGAGGAGACCATTTTTGTTTGCAGTCTTGCTAGTTTTTCAGCAACAGTCTGTCTTTCCTCTGGCTTATTGAGCAGACGCATTATTTCATTGGCTATATTTTCTGGCGTCACTTGCTGTTGCAATAATTCTTTGGCCAGCACTTCTTCTGCAACAATATTGCATAGCCCAAAATAAGGTGCGCGCATTAAGTTTTTACCCAGCACGTAGGTAATCGGCGACACACGATAAATAATGACCATAGGTACATTGAGTAGCGCTAATTCCAACGTTACTGTGCCAGAAACCGCAATCGCGGCATCAGCGCATTGCAACACATCGTAGCGATTTTTTTCAATGATATGTAAATTTTTTGGCAATAATTTCAATTCCGCTCTTGCAGTCAAAATATTTTTATCGAAATTTTCCGCAAGTGGCAAAATGAATTGTGCATCAGGCAATTGCTGCGATATCAGTTTGGCAGCAGCTAACATATCCGGCAAAAGATTATTGAGTTCGCTTATTCTGGAACCTGGCAACAACGCGATAATTTTTTGGTTCGGATCTAAGTGGTGTTTTTCCATAGCCATGGATTGGGTCATGGTTGGTTGAATGCGTTGCACCATAGGGTGGCCAACAAACGTTGCTGGCATAGTTTCACGTTGATACATTTTTTCTTCGAATGGAAACAGCGTCAACATGTGATCACAATAACGTTTTATTTTTTTAATACGAGAATAATGCCATGCCCATATTTGCGGACATGAATAATAAATAACTTTAATGCCAAGTTGTTTAGCGGCTTTGGCTAAGCGTAAATTAAAACCAGGGTAATCAATTAAAATGATGGCGTCAGGACGATGAGCAGTTAAATAATTCACAATGCTTTTCATGGTGCGTTTAATTTGCGGTAGTTTTTTGACAACTTCCCATAAACCAACGATGGCTAAATCACTGCAGTCGACAACCAGTTCCACACCAGCTTGCTGCATTTTTTTGCTGCCCATGCCACACAAGGAAATATTGGGATGCGCAGCTTGTAATGCGGTGGCAAGTTCACTGCCTAATAAATCTCCAGAAGGTTCACCTGCACATAAAAAAAGGCGTGTCATGCTTTCACTAACTCGGCTTGCAAATTCTGTTGTTTGACAATTTGTGTAATACGAATTGCCGTTTCTAAAGCACGACGACCATCGTGGCCACTGACCAAAGGCGCTTTGTTGTGAATAATGGCATCAACAAAAGCGGTGATTTGTTCGTTCAAGGCATCCCCTTGATCGAAGGTGTGTTCTTCACTGACAATTTCAGGTATACCCGGGAACATTTCATTTTTGCCTTTAGCGTGAATGGCAATGCGTTTTTGTGCCAAATCCATACCAATATAACTGTCGTGTTGAAAAATCCGCAAACGCCTTTCCGTTTTTAAACTCACGCGTGAAGCGGTAACATTCGCCACGCAGCCATTTTCAAACTCAATGCGCGCGTTGGCAATATCAATAAATGGCGATAACACCGGCGCACCATTAGCGCGAATGTCTTTTATAGGTGCTTTAACAATAGATTGAATGATGTCGATATCGTGAATCATTAAATCTAAAATCACATTGACGTCACTGCCGCGTAATTTAAACGGTGACAACCGCACTGATTCAATAAACAGCGGTTTTGATAAAGAAGGCTCTACCGCTTTGACGGCATTATTGAAGCGTTCTAAATGGCCTACTTGCAATAACACATTGTATTCATCGGCGAGACGAATTAACTCGTCAGCTTGTTCTAAGGTAGTGGTAATGGGCTTTTCCACTAACACATGCTTGCCGTGCTTAAGAAAAAAACGCGCAATATCGTAATGCAGCGGGGTGGGGACAACAATGCTGACCGCATCCACTGTGTCAAGAATGTCTTCGTAATTAAGGAAGGCATTTGCGCCATAAAGAGTAGCGATTTCATTGGCGCGAGTTAAATCGGAATCCACGACAGCGACTAGATTGGCCGTCGCTAATTGAGCGTATTTTTGTGCATGATATTGGCCAAGGTAACCCACACCGATAACGCCAATATTCAATTTTTTTGTGTCGGGCATTTCTTAACTTCCTCTTTCAATCGTCGCCACTATGGCATCTTTGCGGCAACTGATCAATAATGGCGGCCATGGATGAGCACTATATGCAGCAAGCGTTGGCGCAAGCAAAATTAGCTGAAAAACACGGCGAAGTTCCTGTGGGTGCCGTGTTAGTGCGTGGTGATGAAGTGTTAGCAAGCGCTTATAATCAGCCTATTGGCTATTGTGACCCCACCGCCCATTCTGAAATATTGGTGTTACGCGAGGCGGCCAAACAGCTTGAAAACTATAGACTTATTGATACCACCCTCTATGTGACATTAGAGCCTTGTGCCATGTGTATCGGTGCTATTTTGCATGCACGGGTAAAGCGCTTGGTTTTTGGAGCATACGATCAGCGTGCAGGTGCGGTTTGTTCGGTTTTTACCATTCCAGCAGAAAAACGCTTAAATCATAGACTTAACTGGCAAGGTGGGGTATTAGAACTGCCTTGTGCGAAGATGTTGCAAGATTTTTTTCGTTTACGCCGCTGAGCCTGAGTATAAAATGAGCACTAATTTAAGCATGAGTTAATTAAATGGGTGTAGGATATAGGCCAATACAGCGAGCCGAATTTCCCAGCCCGCGAGGGGCGTTATGAGACAAAGTCCGACAGCACAGTATCCGCGGTTACCGTTTCCTAGTGAATTAGCGGCATACGCTCGTGCGCGACTAGAGGCAACGTTAGCAACAAAAAATGTTGACCCGCGCGCATTAACAACGGTGTTAGATCAGGGCGCGTCACCTTACGAAAAAAAGGATCCTGTTTTTTCAGCAGATTTAAATCAACACGCGGTGGAATTTTTTAAAGACGTTACCACTTATACAGAATACGTTGCACGAATAAAGCAGTACATTACTCTTTTAATTTCCCATTTTTTTGAGCAAAACGAAAAAGGAATTTGGCAGATCAAACCAAAGTTTTGCGATTCTAAACTGATTACCGATTTTAACCCAGCAGAGCAAAATCAAGTGCGATTTTGTTTTCTGCATGGGTTGATTAATTGGTTTGTTGCACAGGCAAATGATGCAATCCGAAATAATGCAGCACAAAAGTTAGACGCTGAACAAGTAAATTCTCAAAGTCGGAGATTGCATGCGTGTTTTGCTGTTTCCTTATTGGCAATAAGCTCAGTTTTAAACGCAGCAGAGATGACGGTTGAAAACGATAGAGATGGTGTTGAATGTGTTCAAAAAGCGTTGAATGAAGCAATTAAAGATCGATTTTTTGAGCGTTATTACGACTACAGTTTGTTTTTTGCTAGTATCAAAGATATTCCTGAAAAAGTGTGTGTTGATCAGGTGCGCAGGCAGTTAATAGAAGCTGCCTTTGCTGATTCAAGGGCGCCATTTTCTGCCAAATTTAAATACCTTAAAGAGTTGCATCGAATAGTAACAGTTGATCACGACCTTAAACCTGAAGAGAAAGCGGATTATTTAAAACGTCTTGAACAACCTTTTGCCGTGCCGTTATCAGAACTCCCTGGTGATACAGTGGTGATTTCACAAAGCAATCACGAATTTTTTGTTAACTTTTTTTTCGTGGTTAAAATCTATTTGTCTAGTGAAGAGTTGACTCAGCTAGCTGGCACAATTTTTAATGAAAAAAAATCGCTTGGGCAAAAGCTTTATTGTTGGCGGGAAATTTACCGGCAAGTTTTACCAGTACTTTCTTTTGAAGATAAGCAGCAATTGGTTCGCGAATTTCGCAAAGATGGTCACGAAGAGGTGCTTTGTCTT
>JBGTHB010000059.1:0-4883 GCA_041746415.1 Coxiellaceae bacterium
CGGGATATAACGCAGGAAGTATTGGCGCATTGTGACCACAGTAAAGTAGCCGTAGCTGAAACACAAATAGATAAACCCAGTTGGTTTTTAAAACACACGCTCACACACTTAAAATTGATGGAACGTTTGACCTTGCATCAAGCGCAGCAGCGCTTAGCTTTGTTGCATCATTTTGCTGAAAAATGCCAGGCGCAGACGGCGCGCATTAATTACATCCCTTTGAGCAAGTTATTCAATAATGGACGGCCTAATATTTTTTTGTTCGCGAAAATCCCCCCGGCTAGCATTATCGAAATTGTCAGGCCTGATTGGAATGTGCGTGACAAGATAGGCACGAATATCAATGTGTCGCATTTAGGGTTTGTTTTTTTCAATGATGGTGATTTAATATTTCGTCATGCTTCTTCACTTGAGAAAAAAGTGACAGATGAATCGTTGATTGGTTATTTGCGTAAGCAGATGACCAACAATAAAACGATTGGTGGGATCAATATTCAAAAAATATTGCTGGGATAAATTCCACCTAAAATAGTTTTTTGTTTCGCGCCAGTTACGGAAGGGATATTGCCAGGTTGGTTTTCAATGGTTTGTTTTGCCAGCCAAGCGAACCCAATGGCTTCGATCCAGTCCGGGTGAACACCCACTTCTTCGCTAGAAACAACAGCTGCATTGGCGCAGTTTTGTTGTAACAACTCAGTAAGATAATGATTATGAACGCCGCCGCCACAAAGAATGATTTCATCGGCATGGAATGGTTTAACGGCATTGGCAATTGTTACGGCGCTAAGGGCGGTAAGTGTGGCTTGCACATCTTGTGGTTTTTCATTAGTAAGAAATTTTTTTAGCCAGATTAAATTGAAATATTCAATACCAGTGCTTTTAGGATAAGCTTTTTTGAAATAAGCATCGTCTAATAGTGCAGCCAGTAACGTTGAAATTATTTTTCCTGTGCGTGCCCAACTACCATTGTGATCATAATCGCAGCCAGAATGATGTGCAGACCAAGCGTCGAGTAAAGTATTACCTGGTCCAGTATCGAACCCAATAATTTCTTTTTGATTTAATACGGTGAGATTAGCAATGCCGCCAATGTTAACGATGATGCGATTTTTATTTTTTTCATTAAATAAAAAGTGATGAAATGCCGGCGCTAAGGGAGCGCCTTGTCCACCCGCTGCGATATCTCTGCGGCGAAAATCAGCAACGGTAGTAATGCCGGTGCGTAAGGCGATAATGTTGGGATCAGCAATTTGAATGGTAAACGGCGCTTCACCATTTGGCATATGACGAATAGTTTGGCCGTGGCTGCCGATGGCGTTTATATTTTTTGCCGCAACCGTTGTTTTGCGTAATCCAGTTAGTGCGGCCTGAGCGAAGACATGTCCTAGTTCAACATCGGTTGCTCCCAGACGTGCTACACCATCATTGCCATCATTTGGCTGACACAACGCTTTAATTTTTTGTTTTAGTGAAGGCAGTATCGGTTCTTTGTGCGTAGCTAATATGGCTGGTGGATGCGTGGCAAAATCAACAACCGCCACATCGACGCCATCCATGCTGGTTCCTGACATTAATCCAATAAAAATTTCACTGTTCATGTTGGTATAACGATAACGTATTTATGAGGTGGTTGGCACTTTCTTTAAATGTTTTTAAATAACTTCTGGGGATAGATTCAGCATGTGGTGGTTTGAAAGCTAACCAATTTTTCGGAATACCATTAATAAAAAAACTAAAATGCAAATGCGGTCCTGTTGACCAACCAGTTGAGCCAACATAGCCAATAATCTCACCTTTGTGAACGTAATCATGTAAATGCAAGTTAGGCGCAAAATGCCACATGTGGCCATATAAACCTTCATAGTGTCGACCATAATTAATTTTAATGCAGTTGCCATAGCCTCCATCGTGACCGATAAATGCGATACGTCCATTACCAATTGAACGGATAGCGCTGCCGCGATCTGCTGCAAAATCCACACCAAGGTGCGTATGCCATTTATGCAGGTAAGGATCAAATCGGTGATAGGTGAAATGACCGCTGATGTATTTAAAGTGCACTGGGTAATCTAGAAATAATGATTGCATGGCCCGGCCGGCCAAAGTGTAATATCCGACGTGATTTTTAGGATAGCTAAAACGCACCGCTTTAAATTTTTTCTTATGTGTTGAAAACTCTGCAGCAATGATATTGCCCGGATGATATTTTTTACCATCTATATAATATTCTTTGTAAAGAATGGCGAATTGATCGCCTTTGTGAATATCGTGCGCAAAATTAATTGAGCCACGAAAAATATGTTCGAGTTGCGCTAACATCGTAGACGTTAGTCCGGCACGATAAGCGGCGTCACGCAGTGAATGTTCAATGATGGCAGATTTAAATTGTAAACTGCTGGTCATGGGCTTATCGAGTACTTTTATATCAAGATCATTTTGGGTAAATGAAATTTCAGCCACTTGCAAAAAGTTAAGATTGTATTTCAGTGCTAGTAACTTTTTATTTCCCACTAAAAAATAGAGAGGCGTGTTGACTTTAAGCACTTTGAGGTGCTGCAGATGATGGTTTTCCAACAACATCAGTTTATTGGTGGCGAAATTCAGTTTGTGGAATATAGAAGATAAGGTGTCACCAGCTTGGATGGTGTAGGTGATCCATTCTCCTGCAGCGATGGTTGCAGAGGTGTTGGTGGCTGGTGATGCTGCAGTTTGAATGTGGGTTGTGGATTCAGTTGCAGTGCGGGCAAGTGTGAAATGCACAATCAAATAAATGGAAAGCGCGAGCAAAAAAACGATAATGCTAATTAGCCATCCCTTTTTCTTCCCTAGCTTGTTCATCATTGGCGCGCCTATTCCCATCAAACTCTGTTATGCGTTAACATAACCACGGTTTATCGCGCGGTCAATAGTTAGATTCGTATCAATGAAGCGACGCCGTTCTTATTTGGAGCAAAATGAAAGTGACGCAAAAAGTGAAAGACAGTTTTACTGAATTAAAGCGTGGTGCAGTGGATGTTATAAGTGAAGCTGAGTTAGTTGAAAAATTAGCAAGCGGTAAACCATTACGTATTAAGCTTGGGATGGATCCAACGGCGAGCGATATCCATTTGGGTCATACGGTTGTTATGAATAAATTAAAGCAATTTCAAGATATGGGGCATCACGTCATATTTTTGATTGGGGATTTTACGGCAATGATCGGTGATCCAACAGGAAAAAATATTACCCGGCAATCGCTGTCGCGTGAACAGGTTTTGGAAAATGCGAAAACGTACCAAGAGCAAGCATTTAAAATCCTTGATGCCAATAAAACAGAAGTCGTTTTTAATTCACAGTGGATGGATCGATTTTCTGCTGCTGATTTGGTGCGTCTTGCGGCCACGCACACGGTAGCGCGTATGCTCGAACGCGATGATTTTAGTAAGCGCTATAAAGGTAATCAGCCGATTGCCATTCATGAGTTTCTGTATCCGCTGCTACAAGGTTATGACTCTGTTGAAATCAAAGCCGATGTGGAATTGGGTGGCACAGATCAAACGTTTAATTTATTGGTGGGGCGCGAACTGCAAAAACACTTCGGTCAAAAGCCACAGTGTGTTTTGACCACACCCTTGCTTGAAGGGCTGGATGGGGTGCAGAAGATGTCGAAATCTTTGGGAAACTATATAGGCATCACCGATCAACCATTAGATATGTTTGGTAAAGTGATGTCGGTTTCGGATGAGCTGATGTGGCGTTACTACGATCTTTTAAGTTTTAAGTCTCTCAAAGAAATAGCAGTGATCCGCAATGTGGTTGCCGAGGGCGGCAATCCGCGTGATGCCAAAATTGAGTTAGCCAAAGAATTGGTGGCGCGCTTTCATGGGCAGATGGCCGCAATGAAAGCGCAGCAGGATTTTGTGGATCGATTCAAAAATAATGCGTTGCCTGACGATATTGAGCTAACGCAACTTAAGGCACAAGATAAGAACGGTTTGGGTATTGGTTATGTTTTGCAGCAAGCGGGCCTAGTTAAGACCACTTCAGAGGCGTTGCGAATGATTAGTCAGGGTGCTGTTAAAATTGACGGCGAAAAAATTGCAGACCCTAAGTTGATTATTGCCACTGGGAAAACGCATATATTTCAGGTAGGTAAACGACGCTTTGCGCGCATTGAGATTTGTTGACTTGTATTTGGTAAAACTTTTGTCCATGGTCTATAGTTAATATTGAACGACTCCCACAAAATGGATTTTAGAGGCAACTTCCTGTTGCTTTTAGTCAAAACGTAGTGCTAATATTCTCGTCCCTTCGGGGGGGTGATTTTTAGTTCTGCATCAAAGGCTTGTTTAGATTTTGTTAACAGCCGACTTTTTTGAAAAATAATCAAAAAGGTTGTTGACAACGAGATTTGAATGCGTAGAATAGCTCGCCTTTCCTTAGTGAAATGCTCTTTAAAAATTTGCAGCAATGCGCAAGAAAATCGAAAGATTTTCGCAAGGCAGTTTGTGTGAACGCTGTGTGAAGTAGTTGATTTAGTACGACTATCGACACATAAGCGTCATTAATATTGATGTCTTGTGCGTCGAGCCTTATTTACAACAGTTATATATGTTGTACCGTTTTTAACTGAAGAGTTTGATTCTGGCTCAGATTGAACGCTAGCGGCGTGCTTAACACATGCAAGTCGAACGGCAGCGCGGGTAGCTTGCTACCTGGCGGCGAGTGGCGGACGGGTGAGTAATGTTTGGGAATCTGCCCTGTAGTGGGGGATAACCCGGGGAAACTCGGGCTAATACCGCATAATCTTTACGAAGCAAAGAGGGCCTCTATTTATAAGCTTTCGCTGTGAGATGAGCCTGCGTCAGATTAGTTTGTTGGTGGGGTAATGGCCTACCAAGACT
>JBGTHB010000060.1:0-13690 GCA_041746415.1 Coxiellaceae bacterium
TATATGAAGAATAGCGGTAAAGGTAGACAACTAACTCCTATTTTTATTATTTTAATAAATGATGATATCCTGACTTTTTCAAAATTATTTTACAGCTTATATCATCATGATTGCTTGAAGCTCAACGGTAATAAGTTTCCATTAGAGGTAATGAGTCTGCATGATTTTGAACGGCTTATGCTGGGTTTTAATAGGGTAGATTGCTTAGCCGAGGCAATATTAGCTTACCAAGCTTCATTAAAACCAGGTGATACTGTTCCGTTTGCAGAACGTACAAAAACTAATGGTGTTAAATTCGAGCACTTGGAGCGTTTTGATCGGCTAACGAAAAGAATAAAAAATCAAGTTGAGCGATATGGTGATGAGACAGTAGAGATCGTATCAGCATTCGATTGAAAATCGTTAATTTTTTTTCAGCCAAGTTTGGTGGTTATTTTTTTACCTTCATCTAAACGTTAATATACTTTTATATTTTTCATATTGTGCAATGGTTGAATTATGGCATTAAATAATTTATCAGCGAAAGCGTGGGTAAAGCTGACTCAAACCGTTTGGATTACCCGAAAACTCCTACAGTGGAGCGGGCGAGCACCGCTTGATTTTAATACTACTTTTGTAATAAAACGACAAATGATGAAGACAACAACTGCCATTTTGATTGATCGCCCATTAGATGAAACACGTGTAAAACTGATTGAGCTATTTACGCAAAAAAATCAATATGTATTTGATCCTGATATTCAACACGGCGATACGGTTAAGGCATCTGTTCATTTAGATTGTCAGTTTGTTGGTATTAGCCAAACACAGCAAGAATGTGAAAGCGTGTTTGATATTTTGACGGATCAAGAATCACTTCACTCGATTACTTTACTTGACAAAGAACAGTACCGAAACCCATTAAGCTTGATTGAAGGTAACAGTGTTGATTTTCTGTTAACCGAATTGCCGAAGCTGGATTTTAAAAACAACAATGAAAATACACATATTAATTTAGCTGAAAGCTTAAAAGCCTGGCGAGAAAAGTTAAAAGCCAAAGCGTACATAGCGTTAATCGTATCCGATCAGCGTTATCAAGATCAGTACTATGCGCGACATGCGGATGTCATCGAAGCAATTAAAGAAGCGGGTTTTACATTGCAAGGTTTAATTAATGTCATTCAAGATCAAAACGCGTTAAAAGCGCGCGGTTATCCCAGCACTTATGTGCCGAATATTATCAATGAGTACGTTGTCATTGCTCGTAAATAATTAGTTCATTTTTTCTTGAGGTTTTTATCATGAGAAAGCACACATCGCTTTTAGTAGCGCTATTGTGTTTATGTTGTGGGTTGAGTTTAGCAAATAGTAGTGTTACTTCAGTCAGCATTGTAAAAGACACACTCCAGGGTGCCTCACAGTGTATGCACTACAAAATTATTGGCATGTGCTTTTGGTTAGAATGTGATGGACCGTATTGTCACGTGCAACCCACATTAAAGCTTGATCATTATTTACCGGATGCTGTTGTTAGCGTTTACACGAAACCGACGAACAACCCATGGTTATATGCAAATAAAACGATAGATCCTGCTGCGTTTGTTGCCGGTAAAGCAGAATTAGAAAACATGACCGACGAACACGTCGGATTTGGTGATGAGCACGATAACAGCAATAGAGATATAAATAATAAATTTCACGAAGTGGATATTATTGGCAATCCCGCTTTATTTTTATTGAGCGGTAAAGAATTTACGTTACCGAGTGCGGCTACACCTTATGTGCCTTACTACACTTCACTTTTAGATACGTATGCGTGGCGATTTCCGGCATTAGAACGATTTTATACCGGTAGTTTAATTCCGGGAATTCATGATGTAGGCACTGTGGTCATTCACGATTGGGGTCCAGTTTATCCGCGTAACGGTTATGTTAATCAACCCGATAGCGCAAAAGCCGCTGCTGTTATCGCACTGCGTGCCTCAACTATTATTACTGAAATTGGACAGCCTCATTTATATCACGGATTATCGAATAGCTGCGGCGCACATTGCACGGCCTATCCTGTTAAAGAAAACAGCCCAAATGCACTGTACCAACTGATTTATCCCAAAGTGGAAAATCAGTGTGTGGTATTTGGTAAAAATGACATTACCAGTTTACGCCCGTGGGAAACAGACGCTACTACAAAAGGTAGTAATCGTTACCTCTGGGTGTTGTGGAGACATTATCACGGTTGTGTGCCAGGTGATGGGAAATATTTTTGGTCAATTGATTGGTAACATATTGTTTTTGCTTCACACGCTTTGTAACAGGTTAATTTTTCGAAATACCACAGTATTGCAATTCACTTTGAAAGCCTTTAGAGTGCACGATTGCTCAATTTATGATCAGTAGAGTGAAATTTGTAATAGTAAAAAATTTCGATAGAAAAAGCAGGTGGGTAAGTTAATGCGCATAAATCCAGATAATTCTGACCCGATTGATAAGGAGCAGGAGGTTAAGCAAGGTGATATTGCAGGCCGTGTAGTTGGGTCCGAGGTACTGAAAGGTGCTCCACAGACGGTTTACTGCTCGTCTGACGATCTCTTGGACTATGCAAAGTTGGCAAACTATTTTGTTTCACAAGAAGTGCCTGACTTAACGGATGGTAAATACATTGTTTTTTATCGCAATGATGCTGAAGCAGCTTATGCTCGTGCTGATGCTGCTGGATTTTATTTTTGTTACCAAAAAGTACCTCACTATCAGAAAAAGAAAATCGGGTTGATGCATATAGATAAAAGATTAAAGTTGCACGTGTCATTACCTGAGCCCATGGATGCAAATGATACTCAAAATAGAGAGATCGGTTGGCGTTGTGTGGCTGAGTTATTAATGAAACATGAAGCAAATCATTTTAAAATTGTTGCTGCTCCTTACAAGATGTCTGAGGTGGGGGAGCCTGGTCGCGACATTACCATTTATATTTTTGAAGATGCCTCAGGCCTGGCTTCGAGCCTTGAACGAGTCATTGAGTTGGCTGTAAAGATTGAAACGGTTCTTGATCGTGCGCACTTACCGCTTGGGCCGCGTCCGAATTTTGAACAAGAGAGCCGCCGCACTGATGGTGAGCGCGCTATTCCTAAACTTCGCCGCGTTAGCTATCGTTATGAGGTTCGAGGTGTTAAGGCGGAGTTGGATCCTATGCAGCAGCCAATTTCAGACGCCCGTTATCTGGAAATACAGTCAAACATGTTGACGGAAGAAAACCCTAGACCATCTATGTCAATTGAACCGACAGAAGCAAATCCGGATTTGGAAAGGCACGTTAGTCCTCCTCCGGTTAGTGAGGGCGAAGCAGCAGATGAAAATGATAATAAACGAACATGCTGCTTTTGTTTTGGTAGACGCTGATGCATGGCTCAACTGGAAATGAATTTGTCCTGGTAGTATCGTTAGTGAATCAAAAATCACTTAATTTGGCGTTTTTGACAGTTTTAAATTATGCGGAGGGGTGCTGGTATGAAAGGCATATTTTCAGGTAAACCAGGTGATATTAAAGTTGATGTTGATCAGAACGGTCGATATATGGGATTAACCGCGTTAGTGTTTACTCAAGAAGAGCAGTGTAGTGTGGTAAAGCTATTCACAGTCAATTTAGAGCCTGTGCAAGAGCGCATTAATCTACGGGCTAATAGTTATGCTACTGATATCCCTTTTTTGGATAATCCTGATACAGATGATCTTATTTATATCGCTCCATTTTGGGCTGAAGTGAATAGTAAAGAAAAATGTTTACAGGTTAGTGGAAATCTAGAGTTATTTTTTGATTTAATGATGTGCAGCAATGTACTACCTAGAAACTTCCTTGATTGTTTACCGGATAGCGCAAAATCATTTATTAAAAACACAAGAGATGCTTTGCCTTTAGATCCTGAGCGAAACACGAAATCACGCCAATGTGTTATTTGTTAGTTTAATTTAATTCATTTATGCAAAGCCGGCTCTTCGCCGGTTTTTTTGTCAAAAAGTTGAGATGAGAAATTTATGAAACCAAGCAAATTGATGTTGAGGTATAGTTTCTAAGTGGAAAGAATAATATCTGAGTGCTATTGTTGGAGCATCAAAAATTACTTAATTTAGTGTGTTTGATAGTTTCAGGCGAAGAGGAGGACGCAGTATGCGAAGCATGTTTTCAAGTGTGAAACGAGCAGAAAAAGTTATTATTAAGATTGAAATTGGGTCGGAGAGTCGGCCTTTTGGTTTGACTTCGTTAGTACTTACTGAGCAAGACAATCATAACCTAGTGAAGTTAACCGCAGGGGGTAATTTGAAAGCGATAGAAGAACGTATTAATGCGCTATCATTTTGCCTTGGCGCAGATACTCCTCCCTCTTGTGCTGCTCCATTTTGGGCTGAGACGAACCTTGAAGAAAATTATATACAGGTTAGTGGGAATCTGGTGTTGTTTTTTGAGTGGATGAAATCAAATAAAATTCTGCCAGAAAATATTCTTGATGGCTTGCCAAAGAAAGTAAATGATTTTATCAATAGCACAAAAAAGGCTCTGCCTTTAGATCCTGAGCGAAATGCAAAATCATCTAAATGTGTTATTTGTTAGTTTGATTTAATTCACTTATGCAAAGCCGGCTCTTCGCCGGTTTTTTTTCATCAAAAAAATAAAACAAAAACTAAAAAAACGATATGAAAAATAACAGAACAAATACGATTCTGAGCAAGGCTATTGGTTTAGCCATATTGCTTAGTGTTTCTATTAGCTTTGCGAACGGGCTAATTCCGGCCGTCAAAAGTGGATTGTATTATCAACTCGGTGGCGGTCAAGATGTACCATTGCCAGCTTTTTATGAAACTTCCTATGTTCCATTGAGTGCAGGCAGTGATGTCGGTTTGGGTTTTGATTGCGGTGCGTTTAATCCATTATCGTCCATTACCCACTCGCTAAATGAAATCAAACACAGTGCACTCAATGTTGAAAAGCAAGTGTTAAATAGTGCGACAGGTGCGGTAACTGAATTTCCCATGTATGAATTGTCACGCACCGATCCTAATTTATATAATTTAATTTCAACTGCAATGGCGGGTGCAAAAGAAGATATCGGTGTATCAACTAAATCGTGCGAAGTGATGCAGTCTCAAATTAACTCGGGTGAAGATCCATATGCACATTGGGCACAAATTTCCTTGGGAAATCGTTGGAAACAAGAAATTGGATCAGCTGAATTATCCAATCAAGGTGATATTAATCAAGCGCGTTACACGGTATCGCAAGACGCCGGTAAAAGTGGTGTGCCTTGGGTGAATCCGCTTTCAACTGATTTTGTAGATAACAATACACATTATGCCGGTGGTGAAAATCAACAGCCGATACGCATTATTTATGACAGCGCCGCATCGGGTTATAACGTGATGACGAATGATCGTGGCGAAAATGCAAACAATTCCGATGCAGCTGAAAATCAAAATCAGTCGGAATTAAGCAAAGCGTTTCCAAACGCGAAGTCAGCAGCAGATTGGGTAACCGATGTGGTCGGCGATGAAACGATCACTACGTACAACGGTGGTGAAAAAAAATCACAACCCGGTGTGGGGTTGTATCCATCAATTGAAGCATTAACCAACGAAATCGAACCAAAGCTGTTGGCATTAGTGGTTTCTAATTCAGAAACTATACCGCCTAAACAATTAAATGAGATTTCACCTGAGGGCATGGGTATTTCACCTGAAGTGATTAAATCAATTCGTAATCAACCGAAAGTCATACAAAGTATTATTGTAGATAAAATTTCACAAAACATTGCAGCGATGCGTATTTTAAATAAAGCACGATTGGCGATTCGTATTTTGCAATCCGGTAGTCGCATACCTGCTATATATAATAATTCAGCTGCACAAAATACTATTTCGCATTCAATTGATTTGTTGCGAAATGACATGAACGCTATTTTGACATTTATTCAAGCCAGACAAGCGTTAATGTCAAATATGTTGTCGACTGTGATGCAAGCGGGTGAATCGCAAGAAGCGCAAAATTCAGCGATTGCGACACCTAAACCCAATGCGCCGATTATGCAAAACGGTGCAATTTTCCCAAAAGAAAAACCTAAAGCCGAAACATTTTAAGTTCCTCATAGGCTATAGGTCGTGATCACAACCCATTTGGTTAGTGGGTGGGTTGTGTCACGTTTTTTTTACATTTTTAATAATTAAGAGGCACCTTTTATGTCATTATCCGTAACAGGTTATTTAGCACTGTACACCACACTGATTGGGTGGCAGCAGTACGGAAATCTTTGGAATTTAATGGTCGGAACAGGTCTCGTATTTATTCGGTTTATTGGTATTGTTGCGAATTCATTTTTAGAACCCTTTGAATCCCAAGAACCCAAAAGTGCAGCGGTGATTGCATTACGTCGATTAATGATTCGTATTGTAGGCGCGTTATTGGTGATTGAGTTTTGTTGTGTTCCTGCTGTATCGCTTGATCCTAAAGTGTTGCACTATGAACCAGCTTGTGTGACGAACGTGCAAGTTGCGACACCGGGTAACACCGGCACAACGTACGATAATCAATTCAACGTACCAACCGGTGTGAAAGTGCCTGTGATTTGGTATTTAGTGATGGCCGTCAGTAATGGATTTACGCACGCCGCAACAGAAGGATTAACATGCTCTCCAATTGATTATCAAACATTACAAGATCAATTGGACTTATCACAAATTGAAAGCGCCGCACTTAAAAAAGAAACCATAGCGTTTTATAACGAGTGTTATATTCCGGCTTACAGTCAATACATGTCAGGCAATATGACAGAAGAACAAGCCGCTGGAATCACGCAATATCAAAAACAATATGGTAAAAATGATTTAGGTTGGATTGGTTCACAAGCGTTTTTAAATACGCCGGGTTTTTACGATAACTTATCAGCGCAGGAACCGGTAACTGGTTTTTTATTTAATCCAACGCGAGATCAGTATGAAGGGCAAGTGGCAAATCATTCAAAATGGGGAGACCCTGTTTGTCGTGCCTGGTGGAATGATCCGCAAAATGGGTTGCACGCTCAATTAGAAAAAGCGTTACCGCCGAGTTTTTTAACCGAGGTTATTCATTTAGGACAAATCGATGCGGCTGATTCGGGAATACGACAACTGATTCAGCATTCATTTGATCCCGGCATGTCTGATTTTGGTGATATACCGCGAGGTTATGAATCGCTTAATGATATAAATAATTCACAGTGGGCTGTTTCATTAGCGGGTACGTTAGGTATTACTAGTCATCAATTTACGTATTACCCCAAATTATATCTATTGATTAACGCGTTACCCGTAATTCAAGCGTTATTGTTATTATCAATTTATGCGTTGTTGGCATTAATGATACCGTTCTCCAGTTATAAATTACATTTTATTATTACAGGCTCAGCAATTATTTTTGCGATTACCTTTTGGAGTTTTTTATGGCATTTAGTGCTCTACATTGATAACCAACTAATAGCGGCGTTATATCCTACATCCAATAACGCGATACCGAATCTGCGAGACATATTGCAAGGTGGTAGCGGTTTAAACGCGAGGTTAGTGCATTTTATAGTTGGGACAATGTATTTAGCATTGCCTTCTTTGTTTTTGTTACTTTGTTCATGGGCGGGTTTAAAAATAAGCAACAACATTGCAAATATTGTTGGTCAAATGCAATTGCCAGCAAGTGACGCTGGTAAAGAAGGCGGGTCATATGCCAAAGATATGGCTATTAAAACAATCAAATTTATTGCTAAAAATGGGAGATAACGCTAATACCAATTAGATTTAGTTTCATCGCAGTATTCACCATCTAAGTTCATATAATGACTTAGCGCACCTTTTTCTACATCATTTAGAGGTGCATCTTCTCGTTCTTGTTCTGCCTCAACTTTACCCATAGATTCCACAGCAGTGGCAAATAGGTAGAGTATGGCTGCACCTAAAAAAGGAAGAGCAGGCACCACGTGGCGCTTAATTAAAATAAACAGAATCGTAATAAAACTATTTTTCTGAAACAAACGGCGAATAGTCACAATGCCCGTTGTCATCAGCGAAAGCGTTAAAATAAGTTGACTCAACGCTACAATGTTAACGCGAATAATTGGCGTTGAGATGTGTGTGGCGGTCCATGCAAAAAACCAACCAATGCTGATAAAGCACAGACCCCATAATAGTATTTTTTTCATGGCAAATGGTTTGTCGGATAAACTAAATTCCGCTCGCCATGATTTTGTAACTGGTATCGAAACCATGAGCACAACAGCAATCGTTATCACGATAAGTGTATTAATGAAATGTAACCATTCAATGGCGCTCATGTTGTTCTGTCCTTTGTAACGAAACCAACTAACCCGAGGTTATAATGAAATCATTACGCTATGCGTTATTGACGACTGTCATCGTCATTTTCTTACTGCTTTTTGGCCGCTGTATACTGGAGCTTAGCTCGACTTTAGGGCTATCGCAAATCCTGGCGCAGCACTTTTGGGTATTCGCCCTTTGGCGCTATACCCTATATATAGTGATGCTGCTTTTGTGGCCGTATTTTATTAAATTTTTGGGCAAACGCCAAAAGTGGGATCCTGAAATCATTCAATACTTATCTAATCAACAGGTTAAAATCCTCGGATTTTTGGTGCTAATTGAGGCCTTATTTGCGTACAACCTTTTGGGACGTTTTCTGGCTTTGCTGTAGAAAATCATCATGACCACTATTTTGTACATATGCGAAAAGCCATCGCAGGCGCGAGATATTGCTCGAAACCTCAACGCAAACGCGCGAAACGAAGGGTATTTTGCAGGCAATGGTTATCAAGTCACCTGGTGCGTGGGGCATTTATTAGAATTGGCACCACCTGAACACTACAATGCAAATGTAAAACCGTGGCGTTTTGAAAAATTACCGATTGTACCAACACAGTGGAAAATGTTGGTATCACGTCGCACGCAAAAACAATTTAGTGTCATTAAACACTTATTGAAAAATACTAAGCACGTTGTTATTGCGACTGACGCGGATCGTGAAGGTGAAGTGATCGCGCGAGAAATTCTGAGAGCGTGTCAGTACAACGGCAAAATAGATCGCTTGTGGTTATCGGCGTTGGATGATGCTTCGATTCAGAAAGCACTTAAACAAATAAGGCCAGGACATGAAACTGAAAAATTATACGATGCAGGTTTAGGTCGTCAACGCGCCGACTGGTTAATCGGTATGAACATGACGATGGCTGCGAGTAGTTTGTATGGTGTCAACAGTGTTCTATCAGTTGGACGTGTACAAACGCCGACATTAAAGTTAGTCGTCGATCGTGATCGAGCCATTGAACAATTTACACCGCAAGATTATTTTGTGCTTAAAGCGTAATTTGCCACACAAAACAAACAGACATTTTGGACAACGTGGAAAGTGCATGATCATTTTGTTAATGAAAATGGACTGTGTTTAAAAAAAGAAATCATTGAAAGTGTGGCGGCTAAAATCGAAGATGAACCGGGTGTGGTCACACAGTTTAGTGAAACACGAAAAAACCAAAAAGCGCCACTTTGCTTTTCATTATCGGCTTTGCAAAAAAAATCCTCTCAACTGCTTGGTTATTCAGCCAAACAAGTATTGGGTGTGGTGCAATCGCTTTATGAAACACACAAAGCGGTGACGTATCCGAGAACTGATTGTGATTACTTACCCACAGAACAATTTACTGAAGCATCACAGGTGTTAACGGCTTTAGAAAAAGTCGATGCAAGCTTGCAGCCACTGATTAAGCAATGCGATACCTATTTTAAATCATCGCTGTGGAACGATAAAAAAATTACTGCACACCATGCCATTATTCCAACAATTAACAATCATGTGGATATCGACAAAATGTCATCGGCTGAGCTGAATTTATATGATTTGATTCGACGTTACTATATCGCTCAATTTTTAGGTGATTATGAGTACCGGCAGCGAAAAGTAGAAATCCATTGTGCGGGGGAATGTTTTTCAGCAATGGGTAATACACCGCTTAAGGCAGGTTGGAAAAATGCTTTTTCAGCTAATACTCTTGATGAGGATGACGAAGAAAACGAACCGTATTTACCTTTGTTATATAATGGACAATGTGTAGAAAACAAAGAAACGAAAATTCTAAGTAAAAAAACGCAACCACCGGCACGATTTACCGAAGGTACATTAATCGAAGCCATGAAAACGATTGGTCAGTCTGTCAGTGATGAACAGCTTAAAAAGATTTTAAAAGACAGTAGTGGCATCGGCACCGAAGCCACACGTGCCAATATTTTAGAAACCTTATTTAAACGTGATTATTTAAAGCGTTCTAAAAAACACGTATTTTCAACCGAAAAAGGACGTGCGCTAATTGATTTAGTTCCAATTGCTGTTAAAGACCCGGTGCTCACGGCACATTGGGAACAACAGTTAGATAAAATCGCCAATGGGCAAGCTGAGCTGAATCACTTTGTGATGCAGCAGTCTGACTTATTAAAAAATATGTTGCACGATTTAACCAAACATAAATCAGAGCAAAATCCATCGGCGTTGCAACTGCAATCCGATACGCAAACCAGTACCGTGTATTTATGTCCGAAATGTGAATCGCCTTTAAGGCGATTAAAAAATAAAAAAGGCAACGCTTTTTGGGGCTGTTCTCAATACCCTTGCTGCTCATTTACCACTTGGGAAAAAGACAACAAACCCAGTCTTTAAAAAAATGATGAGAAAAAGATGAAGAGAATTATTTTAATTTTGTTAATTGGAGTAATTACGTTACTAGTTAATGCTAAACAGACGGAACACAAAACCCATAATCCATTAAACACGATGACGCTTACCGAATATTACGATTATGAATGCCCACACTGTCGGCAAATGAATGTCGTGATTGAGCAATTAAGGGCTAAGTTTCCTAATCTCAAGGTTAACTATCGCGTTGTGCCGTTATTAAATGCTAATTCTAAGGCAATAGCACAGTTTGCATTAGCGACAAAAAAACAACATCAGTGGCAAAATGCGCATCAATTACTGATGCAATCAAAAGAAGAGCCTACTGTAAGCACGGTTGAACACATAGTTGGTGAATTGAATTTAGATAAAACGAATTTGTTTAGCACCATGCAATCAACAGCAATACAACAACAAATACAAAACAATATAGATGATGCCAATCAATATGCCATTCAAGGTGCACTCTATTTGCCAATTTTTGTTTTTCAAGTAAAGAACAATCGGCCAATCGTGCTGCGGGGTGAGCAACCCTATGCACTACTAGCGGCTGTTGCAAAACAATTTAGTGAAGCAGGCGATGTTCCACAAAGTAACTCAAAACACAGAAAACAAAGCGCTTCAAAAACAAATTGATCGCATTAAATCCTTATCGGGTCTGACGCAAAATGATTTTGAAGCACTCTATGTTGCAACCATTGACCGTTGGATCGAGTTTAAACGCAAACCAAACGAGCCTAGAAGTGATTCAGACTTATTAACTGATTTTGATCAAGTCATTCTAGCCCTTAAACGCCGCCAAGGTTATTTATTACCATTGGATTCCGATAGTGAAACCGCATTTCGGGAACGAGAAGAATGGACGTATGCTGTTTTTACAGCTTCATTGTTACAATCACTGGATAGCACGATCCGTTTTTCTTTAGCCAAAGCGTTATTACCAAGCTCCGCGTTTGCGTGGCTTCATCGAAATAAAACATTATTTAACGCTTGGCAAATGTATTTAAACGGTGATGTTGAACATACTATTTTTAATGACTTATTGGTTGAAAAACTGGATCAAGTGAAAGAGCAAGCTCCAATAGCGCCATTAAAAAATACGGTTGTTGCATTACCTGAACACATAACAAATTCTGAAATCGTTGAAAATCAAGTTGAGTTTTCGTTTCACAATTCAACTGTGCAGATAAAACCATCATCTGCTGCATTTAAAATGGAATCTTTACCCGTCGATGCAGTAATAAAAGAAGTGGATTTAACCACGTTAAAAAATTCAACTTCAAGTGTGCCAAATGAACAATCAGAAACTGAATCAATTGCTCATGCAGAAAAAATACCGACTTTAGTGGTAGCTGAATTTTGGCGATGGTTAAAACAAGCCGTTACACGTAACCATATCACGCTCAATGAAATAGCGAGTGTGGTGCACGGCGTAGAAGGCGGCTTGTTGATTGTGCTGCCTCAAGCGATTGAGGCATTTATAAAGCATTACACTGAGCAACAGGGCTTCGCTGATGTTGAAGGATTACTAAAACAACAAGCGCCGCTAATGCGCGCGATTAAAAAACAGAACCTACTGATACGCAAAACTAATGGATCACGTATACACGCATATTGCGTAGGTCGATGGGAAACGAGAAACACGTTAACTGGTGTTGTGATTAATGCACCCGCATTTTTAGGTGAATCGTTTACGTTGCCCATCAACGCCCAATTAATACCTGATCCATTGGACAATGCGTAACGCGTTTTGTCTGACCGCTGAGTCTTGCTTAATTCAAATTCATTTATAAAAGAGGTCATTATTATGTTAGATGATATTAAAAATCTATTTGCTAAGGATGCTAAAAATTCGACTGAAACAGGTGAATCTCAAGAAGATGAGCGTGGTAATCGTGTGGTAGAGGAAAATAAAACCAACGCTTCACTTTCGCCGTCAAAGAAAAATCGTAAAGACTACCCACATAAACGTCCGGGGCGATTGCGCGGCAATATTGTGTTATCACTTCACACCTTTCAAGCACAACGATTATTCAATGGCTATAAAGATAAGCGGGCAGTGGGGTTAGTACCTTTTGGTGGAGCGATGACACAAGTGTGGGATGCGGCTGAGCAAGATGATCCGTATGCCGATTTTTATTTACTCAAAGTCTACGACCAATTTAGTCAGCTTAAATCATCACTACAAGAAGCGATTAGTCAGTGTAAATCTGAACTCAACAATGCAAATGCACAAAGTAATTTGGAATTTAGTGCTTTTGTATCTCAAAAACCTGTTAATTATGAATTGTGGTTTCGCACACAGTACGGTTATTTAGGTGCGCAATTATTAGCAAATCTAGATGAGCTGATGCGTGTACTGATTACGGCTGAACGTGTCGGTGTATTGCTGAGTGAACCTTATGATGTGCTTCGTAAACGCTGGGTAAAGCGCCTGTTAGATTTTTTTGCACTGCCATTTTCGTGGGAGAAAAGCGGCTTAGACCGAAAAACGATTATGTCAGATGATGAAGACACAAGAGCGATTATTAAAAAACTCGATGAGAAAATTGGTCAATTACCGCAGTCGGTATTAGCAGGAACCATACGTTCACCGTTTGCACCGCGTATCAGGACAGTAACAGCAACTTCTAAAATGCTTCAAGGAGAAGACAAAGTTGTTTTAGGGTCTGAAGGTGAAAGTGAAAAAAGTAACTTAGAAATTAAGCCTAAAGAAAAAATAAAACCAGCTAAAAAAATTAAACAGGCCGATCAAGAACTAAAGAAGGAGAAGTAAAAAATAATTTTCCTAAAAAAGTTTAACTGTCGTGATCTCAACCGACATGAAGTGGCTACACTAGACCGGACACAAAAGTTAAAATAAAACGAACTTTAAAGAGGTGTCCCTATGAGTGAACGTAAACGTGTAGTCACAAGCTACACAGAAGAATTCAGACAATCATCTGCCAAGTTGGCAATTGAATC
>JBGTHB010000061.1:0-3376 GCA_041746415.1 Coxiellaceae bacterium
TAGCGGCGTGATTTATCCAGTCATTTGCTGGTGATTGCCACATATTAAGCGGTAGTGTCCATAGCCAAAATAGTGCTGTCCACTTCACACTGTGGCAAAAAGCCGCATCACGTTCACGTATGTTTCGTTCCATTAATTGAGCATCATAGTTAGGCGATAGGCTTTTATTTAAGTAAACAGCTTGGTTAGGCAGGTAACCATTAGAATTTTTTAATAAAGATAAGCCTGAAATGCGAGGCGTGGCTGGTGAAACGGTTTTTTGCCACAGTTTATCAATGCAGCTTAAAAAAAGCTGGTTAAAATCGCGTATTTCAAGCCAATTGTAAGTGGCGGCAATCATTAAGCTGTGAGTTTTGCAACGCGCCAGTATGTTGGGTATAGCAGCGCGGTAGTTAGCAGCATAATCAGTCATTAACAAAAACATAGCTGAAACCGTTGGATGTTCGAAAAAAACCACATCAAATTTAATGTCGTCTTCCAAACCATTTAAAGCCGTTGAGATATCACCAGCAAGGTAGTGAAAAACTATTTTCTGATGGCCACGATGAAATTCACTAAATATGGCTTCTGGATTTTTAAGGTCGTTGACATAAAAATGCAGTGTCACGGTCTTACCGTAAATTTTTTGCAGTTCTACGATAAGCGTGTCTAAACCAGGGGTAGTACCCGCACCGGGAAGAAAAATGTTAATTTCTTGTTTTTCTTCTTTTGCTTCTTTGACTGCACCTTTAAAACGCATTACAGCCAGATTCCCGCTAAAGAGTTTGGGCAGCTCTTTTCTCGCCGTGGCTTTATGCTGAGCGTGATACACTTCGGTGTCTTTTGAAACTCTCATGATCACTACAGCTTAGCAGTTCAGACTTAGCGAATTCTTAATTGACGTTATTCAGGCTGCCTGGGATCATAGTATGATGATACGTTTAGATAAAATTTACCGCTGGCCTTTATTGTTTGCGATAGCGCTGCATATGGCATTGCTTGTTTTTCTTATTGCTAAATTGCCAAGCGATAAAAATATCGGTTTGAATGGGTTGGGACAGGCGCCAAAAATTATTGAAGCCAGAGCGGTGGTGCAAGACCCGATTCAAGCACAGCACGCGTTAGCAAAAAAAGAGCGCTTAGCGCAGCAGCGTAAATTGGAGATGCAACGGCAGTTAGCCAAAGAAAAAGCGTTAGAACAACAGCGCGCATTAGCACAACAGCGCAAAGTCGAGCACCAAGCCGCGTTAGCGAAAGCCGCTTTGGCGCACAAAAAAGCATTGGCACTAAAAAAGGCGCAAGCGACAAAAGCCGCATTAGCCGTTAAAAAAGCATTAGCGCAAAAGCAGGCTAAGCGTTTAAAGCAACAAAAATTATTACTCGCGCAACAGCAAGCGTTGCAAAAACAACTGCAGCAACAGCAACTTAAAGACGAGCAACAAACATTAGCTAAGTCACGCCAGCAAGCGCTGGCGGGTGTGGTTGATAAATACATGTCGCAGATCAAAGCAGCCATTCAGCAAAATTGGCACCAGCCGTTTCAAAATGCCAACTTGGTGAGTGTTTACGATGTACAGTTAGCACCGGGCGGCGCGGTATTAAATGTTAAGTTGGTGCAAAGTAGTGGGAACGCATTATTAGATCGCTCCGGTCGCTTGGCAATTTTAAAGTCATCACCACTGCCAGTTCCAACCGATCCAACGCTGTTTGATTCATTCCGCGAATTTACTATCAAGATGTCGCCAAAAACACAACTCTGAGCTTCGCAATGTGCTATGGAATCGGTATAATCAGCGCATGTTGAAAATAGGGAAATGGCTAGGTTTGTTATTGCTGTGGCTGTCGGTCATGCCGGCGTTGTCCATGTTGCAATTGGAGTTGACGCAAGGTGTGTCTTCAGCTGTGCCTATTGCTATAACACCTTTTACTGGAACCAGCGTAACTGCACCGGGCGATGAAACCATTGATCAAATTGTCAGTAATGATTTACAAAACAGTGGTGAGTTTCGCGTTGTGGGTCCGCAAAATATCGTTGCACCAGCCACGCCGGTCAACATTAATTATTCTTATTGGCAACAACAAAAAATTGATAATTTAGTAGTGGGTCACATTACAACAAAATTCGGTGGTCGTTATACCGTTAATTTTGAATTAGTGAGCACTTATAAAGGTGCTCAACATAATAATATATTGATGCAAGATTCGTTTACCGCCAGTGGTAGTGGCTTGCGTGAATTAGCCCATCATATTAGCGATTTAATTTACACGAAGCTTACTGGCACACCAGGGATTTTTAACACCAAAATTGCGTATGTGTTAGTGCAGCGTGCACCAAACAAACCCACTCAATATAAGCTGGAATTGTCGGATGTTGACGGCTTTAATCCGCAAACGTTATTGTCGTCTGCGCAGCCAAT
Source organism: Coxiellaceae bacterium (assembly GCA_041746415.1). Classification (GTDB taxonomy): domain Bacteria; phylum Pseudomonadota; class Gammaproteobacteria; order Coxiellales; family Coxiellaceae; genus JBGTHB01. The sequence goes on from JBGTHB010000061.1 coordinate 2,397, forward strand.
TATGTCACCCGCTTGGTCACCAGATGGCAGCAAGTTGGCATACGTGTCGTTTGAAAATCATCGTGCGGCTATTTTCGTGCAGAGCTTAGCCAGTGGTCAGCGGCAAGAAGTGAGTGATGCACCAGGCATAAATGGTGCGCCGGCGTGGTCACCTGACGGTGAAAAATTAGCACTAGTATTATCTAAAACGGGCAATCCTAATATTTATATTTTGAATTTAGCTTCGCGGCAGTTGCGCGCTATTACTCAAGATTGGTCGATTGATACAGAACCGTCATTTTCACCGGATGGCAAATATTTATTGTTTACTTCAAACCGTGATGGCACGCCACAAATTTATCGTTATACTTTTGCAAGCGGCAATACAGATCGTATAACGTTTACTGGCAATTACAATGCGCGTGCTACGTTTATGCCGGATGAGCAAGGCATTGTGATGATGCACCGCCAAGATGGTATGTTTGGTATTGCTAAGCAAGATTTGCAAGATGGTCGCGTGTGGGTATTAACGCAAGCGGGACAAGATGAATCACCGTCGCTGGCGCCGAATGGCAAAATGGTAATATACGCGACGCAATATGGTGGACGTGGTGTGTTGGCGCAAGTGTCAACCAACGGCCAAGTCAAATTGCGTTTGCCAGCGCGTGAAGGGGCGGTGCAAGATCCAGCGTGGTCACCATTTTTGCATGGGTAACTTTATAAAGGGAGCTAAGCTAATATGAAATTAAATTATGTGGTGCTAGGTGTGGCTATGGTAGCGGGGAGTTTATTGTTGGGAGCCTGCAGTAAAAAACCGCAGACGGTTGCTGATAATGCACAACCCAATTTAGCGCAGGATAACACAGCAGCTGCGCAAACTTATGCAGCAAACAACGCTCAAGCGAACTATGCTCAAAATGGTGGGCCAGTGCGACGTAATGCTCAAGGCGAAATTATTAATCCTTTGACCGCGCCGTCTAATCAAACTTATTATTTTGATT
>JBGTHB010000062.1:0-30938 GCA_041746415.1 Coxiellaceae bacterium
GCCCACAGCAAAACGCCAATCAAAGCGCAATGCCACATAACACATGGTACCAATCAACGAAACAATAATGGCTAAAATACCATTGGTCATCAGTGTCTTGCCGACCTGCGGGCCAATATAACTGAGCGAACCCACCTTAGCACCTGGTATAGCTGCAATTAAATCATGCTTTAATTTATCTTGCGATTCATTGGTGTGCGGCCCCACCCGAATTGAAAAATCTTTAGCACTATAAGCCTGAACCACAGCCTGTGTGAAACCTGCTTGTTGTAATGATTGACGAATAACACCTGCATTTGTGGGTTGCGCATAAGTCACTTCAACTTGCGTACCACCCGTAAAATCCAAGCCCAAATTTAAATGAAAAATAGCTAACGATAAAATTGAACCAATAATGATAATCGATGAAAAAATCGCCGCCCATTTGCGCTGGCGCATAAAAGGAATTTTGGTGTTAGATTTAAAAAACTCCATGTTATTTTCCCTGCTCAGCATTGGGTAAACGAATACCAATGGATAATTGTTTTACTTGACGATTACCATAAATTAAATTGACGATGCCACGGGTAAAGAATATCGCTGTCATCATCGAAGTAATTAAACCAATAATTAATGTCACCGCAAAGCCTTGCACTGGTCCTGAACCCAACACTAATAACACCGTCGCCACAATTAATGTTGTAACGTTCGCATCCACAATGGTTGAAAACGCACGCTCATAACCGGCATAAATGGCCGCTTGGGGCGACATGCCGTTACGTAATTCTTCACGAATACGCTCATTGATTAACACATTGGCATCAACGGCCATACCCACCGTCAGCACTATACCCGCGATAGAAGGTAACGTCAGTGTTGCCCCCAATAATGATAAAATCGCAATAATAAACACAATATTTAATATCAATGCCACATCAGCGACTACGCCAAACAAGCGATAATAAAATAACATAAATAATATAACCATCAATGAACCAATTTCAGTTGATAGCACACCCATGTGAATATTTTCTTTACCCAAACTTGGGCCGACCACACGTTCTTGCACAAAACTTACTGGTGCTGGATAAGCACCAGAGCGCAGTAAAAGTGCTAAATTTTGAGCGTACTGTGATGATTCTAAATTCGTAATTTGAAAGCGCGCACCTAAAGCTTCTTGAATGTTGGCCACATTAATTACGCGTTCAGATTGTTTTTGTCGTTCAATCACTTTGCCATTTTCTAAACTTTTAATAGTGTTTGTTTCAATATAAACAACAGCCAACGGTTTATTGACATTTTGCGCGGTAATTTTATTAAACTGTGACACATCACTACCACCCACTTGCACCGATACCGCAGGACGACCATCTTCACCAATAATGCTTGAAGCGTTGGTGATGTCACTGCCTTTTAAAATTACTTGGTTTTTAAGCAATACCGGACCATTGTCTGTTTGAAATAACTGATCACCAAACGGCACCACGCCCGTTTTTGCCGCGGCATTCGCGTCGCCTTCGGTATCAACTAATTGCAAACGAATCGTTGCCACTTTACCAATAATGTTTTTAGCGCGCGCTGTGTCTTGGATGCCCGGCAAATCCACACTAATGTGATCCGCACCTTGTTGTTGGATAACTGGTTCGCCCACACCGAGTTCATTAACCCGTTTACGCAGAATAAATAAGTTTTGATCAATAGCGTATTCACGCATTTTTTGTAAATTTTCTGCAGACACTTCACCCACAATTACGGGTTCGCCATTTTGCGTTTTAGCGGTGAAGGTATAATTAGGAAATCGCTGCGCCAAAAAAGCCAGCGCTTTTTGCTGGTTGTCTGTTTTTTCAAAGCCAATCACTACGCCTTTAGTGCCAAGGTTGTCTAAATGTCGATAGCGAATTTCTGCCGTACGCAATTCACGACCAAAGGATTGAATATCGCTTTGCTGATCGTGTTCAACTAACGCGGCGCTGTTTACATATAACAAAAAATGAATACCACCACGCAAGTCCAAACCCAGGTTCATTGGTTTAGCGCCTATGGCTTCTAACCAAGCGGGTGTTTTTGAAGCGAGATTAAGCGCTACCGAGTAATCCGGGCCTAATACTGCTTGAATCACATCTTGCGCTTTTAATTGCTCTTCGGTATCCGCAAAACGCACCAGCGCAATTTGTTTTTGTGCCGTTACAGAAAGAAACGAAATATTTTGCTGCTGCAAGGTTGAAGTAACTTTTTGGATTACAGCCGCTGCAATTGGCGCACCATTTTTATTGGAAAGCTGAATCGCTGGATCCGAACCAAATAAATTAGGCAACGCATAAATAACACCGATCACAATCAGCACAATCATTAATACATAGCGCCAAGGTGAATAGCGATTCACAACGACTCCTTGTTAATTAGCAGCGTCCATAGTGCCTTTTGGTAATACCGAAGCAATCGAGCTTTTTTGAATGGTGATTTCTGTATCTTTACTAATACGCACCACTAAAAAATTATCCCGTAAACGTGTAATTTTAGCCACAATACCGCCGGCCGTTAAAATTTCATCACCCACAGTTAATTTTTCTAATAATTGTTTTTGTTGTTTAGCGCGTTTTGATTGCGGACGGATCAAAACAAAATAAAAAAATACAATAATTAATAATGGTAACAGGAACATAGACCATGGACTGGATGGATGCGCTGCTGCTGTGCCCGTTGCAGGTGCTGCAAAAGCTGTGCCAACCCCAAGTAAACTTAATAATGACATATTAACCTAACCTCTTATAAAACTGTTCAACAACGGCGTCTAATGTACCGTTTTCAAGCCCAGAGCGCAATCGCTGCATCAGCTTTTGATAATAATAAGTGTTATGCAACGAATGCAGTGTAGCAGCTAAGATCTCGCCACAGCGATACAAATGATGCAAGTAAGCACGTGAATAATGTTGGCAGGTGTGGCACTCACACTCAGGATCAAGTGCACTCAAATCATTTTTATATTGTGCGTTCTTAATGCGCACAATGCCCTGACTTGTGAACAAATGGCCATTACGTGCATTGCGTGTTGGCATTACGCAATCAAACATATCAATGCCACGCAACACGCCTTCAACCAAATCTTCGGGTTTACCTACACCCATTAAATAACGTGGCTTGTGGCTGGGCATTTTAGGCGTGATAAAATCCAGCACCTTAAACATTTCTGCCTTAGGTTCTCCTACCGATAAACCGCCAATGGCATAACCATCAAAACCAATCGCAGTTAAACCAGCGAGGGATATTTCACGCAAATCTTCGTGCATACCGCCTTGAATAATACCGAATAACGCGCTGGCATGATCAGCGTGAAAATCTCGACAACGCTTGGCCCAACGCAAACTGAGTTCCATGGATTTTTTTGCCACGGCGTGATCAGCCGGATAAGGCGTGCATTCATCAAACACCATAATAATGTCAGAATTGAGCGTATGCTGCATCGCTATGGATTTTTCAGGGGTTAATTCAATTAATGCGCCCTCTAACGGCGACCGAAATACCACGCCCTGCTCACTGATTTTACGCAACTCACCCAAACTAAAAACTTGAAAGCCACCCGAATCGGTTAAAATGGGTTGTTGCCAATTCACAAAGTTATGCAAACCGCCGTGTTGTTGTATCACCTCTTGACCTGGTCGCAACATTAAATGATACGTATTACCTAAAATAATTTGCGCACCGGAGCTTGCTACTTGTTCTGTCGTTAACGCCTTGACCGTGCCATAGGTTCCCACCGGCATAAAAGCGGGCGTTTCAATAATGCCACGCGCGAAAGTCAATTGACCGCGCCGTGCTTGACCTTGGGTTTTCATTAACTCAAACTGCATGCGGCGCTTTATATCATAGTTCAAGGGAATAACGAAGTGACACAACTCACACAGGAAATGACTCCGCTCGTCCATTGCCAAAAACCCAATTTAGTTTGCTTGATTCTACTTATCAGCTTTCCCTCTGTTGCCACGGTATTAATTAGCCCCGCTATGCCTGCCATCGCTGCCCATTTTCACGTTTTGAAAAATTATGCCCAGCAACTCATTACCATCTACATTGTGGGTTACGCCTTCGGCCAATTAATTTATTCACCTTTCGCTAATCGTTATGGCCGCAAAACAGCTATTTATCTTGGTATAGGTCTGTATTTATTAAGCTGCTTAATCTGTTTATCCGGCATTCACAGCAATCACCTCAATTTAATTATTATTGGCCGCTTATTTATGGCGCTCGGTTCAGCGGTTGGATTTGTAATGAGCTTTACTATTATTAATGATTTTTACCCACCTCAACATGCCCGGCCTATTGTCAGCTATTTAGTTTTAGCCTTTGCCATTATGCCTGCCATTGCAGTTGCTATCGGCGGCTTCATCACCACCCACTTTTCATGGCAAGAGTGTTTTTATTTTTTATTTTTCTACGGCATCTTTATTGCCATGGTCAGTGTATTTCTACCTGAAACTTTACCTCAAAGGGATCACAACGCACTGCGTTTAAATCAACTCGTAAAAACTTACGCTCAAGCTTTCAGTCATAGTCCACTTGTTGTTTTTTCAATGATATATGGTTTGTTAGCCGCATTTATTTATATTATCGCGACAGCCGGACCATTTATTGGTATCAAACGTTTAGGTATGGATCCAAGCTTATATGGTTTATTGATGTTAATCCCCTATAGCGGACAAGCTATAGGCGCCCTGCTGGCAGCACAACTTAATAAATATTTTTCATCTTACAGCATTGTTTTCATCAGTTTTTGTAGTGTAGCAATGGGTGCTGTTTTATTATTAATTTGCGTTGCCTGTCATTGTCTGAATAATTTTACGTTTATTATGTCATTATTTTTTGTAATGGCCGGATTACCCATTGGCTATAGCAGCACCAGTGTGATGGCATTAGCCAATTACAACGATAAAGCCACTGGCTCAGCGATTTTATCATTTATCGCCATGGGGATGGCCATGCTCACCACCTTCACTCTCACCGCCTTGCCGGATCAAAATCCGTTTACCATGCCGTTGTTGTTTCTTGCTATTTTAATCATTAACTTAATATTATTTTGTTATGCCAAAGCGCGTTTTGTCCAGATTTAAAGCGTATTTAGCTATTTTTTATAGTTAAGTGTTGCACTAAATGAAACAAACTGTTTCCCTAACAACTGTTTATGCCTAACTTGTTTTTTTGTTAGGGTTAGGACTAACCGCACCACAGGAGAAATTTTATGCGAAAAGCAGACGAACCAGCAGTATCAGCAGGCTATCAATTACTTGAAGAAACGGGCCAGGCAAGTGCGCCACGCGAAGAAAAAAGTGCGTCCTTGCAAAAATCTCAACCCATTTCACATAAAGTAGACTTTTTAAAACCTAATGTGCTTTCACGAGATCATTTTGCTACATTTGTAAATACTTCTGGATTACGAACTGACACAAGCAAAGCAACTTACTCATTCTTATCAACTTTATACTGGCTAGCTGGCTGCGGAGCCTGTTGCTTTCAAGTTTTACGTGACAATGGCCCAACACAAGTAACTTTAGGACGAGACTGGAGAAATAATGTGTATGCTGATACTAGCCCAGTAACACGAATGCTTTCGTGCTTAACTCCCATTACTGACCAGTTCGATTTCTCAGACTTTACACGAGTTAATAGTAATATTCACCATCTCTCAAAAGATGATATTCATCTAGTTCATGTTCCGCCAGGAAAATACGGTAAAGCAATTATTGATAACAAACCCTTGTTACTGACTGCAAGTGATGATGGGGGTTATCATGCTTTTAAAACAGCGAATTTCCGCTTTGAAGGATTAGAAGATACCAATACAGATGTTATTCATGTTGGTAATGCGTATGTAATCAATGTCAAACGTGGTTTTGCTGTAGTTGGCAACGCACCAAACGCTGAAAACGAAAATGAGAAATTCTTTATATTACGTGAAGGTTTTTATACACTCCGATCAGATGTTGTTAAATTGAATAAAACGCCAGTAAAAACAACACTCATCCAAAAAGCACAAACATTGAAAGTATCTACTTTCGAGCCAATTGAGTTGGACGTATCTATTTCATTAGCTTACAAAATTGCCCTTGATAAGGCTTTAACGAAATTTGACTACACCAATTTACAAGACGAAATCACTTTTTTTGTTGAACAACATGTGCAAACTGCAGTTTCAGCAATTATCCGTGATTTAAAATATACCGAATTAATGAGCTTTCAAGCCGCTAAATCTGGTGAAACGTTAACTAGAGGAAGCATAGCAGTTAACCCTGCACCAGCAAGATCACAAGAAGAAAAAGGTCAAGCTAATAGCCAGCATACTTCTTCGAGTCCTTTTGAAAACATCAGCGCCCAAATAAAATCAAAACTTGAAAATGCATTTAGAGATCATGGAGTTGATGTAGATGGTTTTCGCATAGCGGATGTCAAAGTAAGCGATCCACGTTTACGAGAAAAATTTCAAGGACAAAACGAACAAGTGGTTGAGCGACGAGCTGCTTTGTCAGCCGCTACAGTTGAACGCGAAACAACCGTAACTAAAGCAAGCGCAGACGCTGATAAAATGCGTATCGCTGCTGAAGGATATGCACAATCTGAAGCGATTCGCGCACAAGCAGACCGTGATGCAATGTTGGTGCGTGATGAGGCAATGAAAGGAGCATCATCTGCCGCCATTCGACAAGCTTTATTTGGTGCAGCACGAGATGCCTTGCCACACGGTGCCACGGTTATTATCAGTGATGGTAAAGGGATAGTAGACGGAGTTGCCGCATCTCTGCTAGGCATGAGAAATCAGCAATAATAATTTTTAGCAGTAGCTTATTATTGGCCAGCTCAAAGCTGGCCAAACTAATTGAAAATTCCCACTCAAACGCGCACAATCGCGCCCATGCGTGACAAAACAAAAGTGATAGTCGGACTTTCTGGCGGCGTTGATTCTGCTGTCAGTGCTTTATTGCTGCAACAGCAGGGTTTTGCTGTGTCCGCTATGTTTATGCAAAACTGGCAGGCGGAACGGGATGATCCTTACTGCACCGCCGAGCAAGATTTAACCGACGCGCGTGCGGTGTGCGATGATCTTGGCATTGAACTCAGTGTCGTCAATTTCAGCCAACAATATTGGGATCAAGTATTTCAATATTGTTTAGATGAATACGCCAAAGGTCGCACGCCTAACCCAGATATTTGGTGCAACAGTGAAATTAAATTCAAAGTGTTTATGCAACACGCGATGCAACACGGCGCTGATTTTTTAGCCACTGGGCATTATGCGCGCGTTAGAAAAAATAAGGATAAATATGAACTGTTGCGTGGTTTAGATAGCAAAAAAGATCAAAGTTATTTTTTGCATGCGTTAAATCAGCAGCAACTAGCGCATTCTATTTTTCCACTCGGTGAGTTAGAAAAAACTGTCGTGCGCCAACTTGCCAGCCAAAACCATTTCATTAATCACAACAAAAAAGACAGCACCGGTATTTGTTTTATTGGCGAGCGTAAATTTAAAGATTTTTTAAGTCAGTTTATTTTAGCTAAACCCGGCAATATGGAAACGCCCGATGGCAAAATCGTTGGCAAACACGATGGCGTGATGTTTTACACCATTGGCCAACGCAAAGGTTTAAATATTGGTGGTCGACGTGAAGCAGACGAAAAGCCATGGTACGTGATTGATAAAGATGTAAAACGCAATGTGTTGATTGTCGGCCAAGGCCACGACCATCCATTATTATATTCCGCTGCACTCACGTGTGAAAATGTGCACTGGATAAGCGGTGTTGCCCCTGCCCTGCCCTTGCAATGCACGGCCAAAATTCGTTACCACCAAGATGACCAAGCATGTGTCGTTAACGCCCAACACCAAGTTGAATTCGCTGTGGCGCAACGCGCTATTGCACCAGGACAATCCATCGTATTTTACCAACATGAAATTTGCCTCGGTGGAGGCATCATAAAATAATATGTTAAAAACACCTCAATTTACTGACCAAGATCACGAAATCATTTGGGATAATTTACCCGGTAGCAGTCTCGCCTTCGCTATCCACGAACTCGCTTCACAGCAAAAAAAACCGTGGCTGGTGATCACACCCGATATATTAACAGCAGAACAACTGATACGTGAGTTGCGTTTTTTAAGCGAACAGCATTACGCTGTTACTCGTTTACCCGATTGGGAAACACTGCCGTTCGATCATTTTTCACCGCATGAAGATATTATTTCCGATCGTTTGCGCACCTTGTATCAATTACCACAAATGGCTAATGGTGTTATCGTGGCAGCCATTACCACGCTAATGCATCGCTTGTTACCACAAACATTTTTACAACAACACACGTTAATGCTTAAAACCGGCCAATCATTGCAGTTTGAGCAGTATAAACGCAACCTGGTTGATAACGGTTATCGGCATAGCGCGCAAGTATTATCGCACGGTGAATTTGCTTATCGTGGTGCAATTTTAGATATTTTCCCCATGGGCTTAAATCATCCCCTGCGCATTGAGTTGTTTGATAACGAAATTGAAAGCATTCGCCACTTTGATATCGAAACCCAACGCTCAACAGAAAAAATCGACCGCATCGAATTACTGCCTGCGCGTGAATACCCATTAGATGAAAACGGTATCACGCATTTTCGTCAGCATTGGCGCGAGCAGTTTAGTGGTAACCCACTCAATGCGCCGCTGTATCAACAAATCAGTAATGGCATACCTGCCAATGGCAGTGAATATTATTTAGCGTTGTTTTTTGATAAGCTAGCCACAATTTTCGATTACTTACCCACAAACACAGCACTTATATTTGCCGATGATCCCAAAGACAATGCAGCACAATTTAGCGCCGAAGCCAAAGAACGGTATCAACAACTCAGTGGCGACATCCAACGCCCTATTCTGCCGCCAGCACAAATTTATTTATCATTAACGGATTTTTTTACTCACGCCAAAACATTTTCACAAGTTAAGTTATTTACAAAAAAAGTAGCGCGTACACAACAACAAGCGGACATCAGTCTGCTACCAGATATTAAAATTGCTGCTCAAAGCGGTGCGCGTTTTAATAAACTGAAAACATTTATTGCTGAGCACCCTTATAAAATTATTTTGTGTGCTGAATCCAACGGCCGTCGCGAAACTTTACTTGATTTGCTTCATGCAGAGGAACTTTTTCCCGCGCAACATGACACATTCACCGCAGCACTTAATGCTGAACAACCTCTTAATATTGTGGTTGCACCATTTGATAAAGGCTTTATTGCGCATCACGCCAACATCACTTTAATTTGTGAAGGTGATTTACTTGGCGAACGCGTACAACAACGACGATTACGCAGCTCAACTGCAGCTATTGATCCTGATGCCATAATTCGTAACCTCAATGAACTCACCGTCGGCGCAGCAATAGTGCATTTGCAACACGGTATTGGTCGCTATTTAGGTTTGGAAACGATAACCACCAGCGATATGGTTGCTGATTACATTAGTTTAGGCTACGCCGATAAAGCAAAAATTTATGTGCCGGTTAGCTCGCTAAATTTAATTTCACGCTATACCGGTGTCGACAGCGAGCATGCGCCGATTAGTAAATTGGGCAGCAAAAAATGGGATCGTGAAAAACACAAGGCCTTTGAAAAAATTCGTGATACCGCAGTGGAACTGCTCGAACTGTATGCTCAACGTGAAGCAACCGCTGGTTTTGCATTCAGTAAACCGAATGTCGATTATTTTCAATTTGCGCAAAGTTTTGCATTTGAAACCACACCCGATCAGCAACGTGCGATTGATGACGTATTTCAAGACATGCAACGCCAGCGCTGCATGGATAGATTAGTCTGTGGCGATGTTGGATTTGGCAAAACAGAAGTCGCCATGCGCGCGGCATTTCTTGCTGTTCAAAATAATAAACAAGTTGCAATGTTAGTGCCCACCACGTTGCTCGCCACGCAACATGGCCAAACTTTTAAAGATCGCTTTGCTGATTTTCCGGTAAAAATCGCCGTAATGTCGCGCGGTAACAGCGCTAAAGAAGCCGCAGAAATTCGTCAACAACTGGCTAATGGCAAGATTGATATCATCATTGGGACACATGGATTATTAGGCGACAGCATTCAATTTAAAAATCTAGGGTTATTGATTGTGGATGAGGAACACCGTTTCGGCGTCCATCAAAAAGATCGCATTAAAAAACTCAGCGTTAATACCGATGCGCTAACCTTAACTGCCACACCTATTCCACGTACGTTAAGTTTTGCTCTCGCTGGTACGCGTGATCTTTCTATTATTAGCACGCCGCCACCAAAACGACGTTCAATTAAAACGTTTATTCATGAAAGCAGTAACAGTTTAATTCGTGAAGCCTTATTACGTGAAATTTTACGTGGCGGCCAAGTATATTTTTTGCATAACAAAGTGGAAACTATCCAAACCACAGCACATAAACTCCGTGAAATGTTGCCTGAAGCACGCGTGATCGTAGGTCATGGTCAAATGAATGAGCGTGAACTGGAACGCGTCATGAGTGATTTCTATCATCAAAAATATAATGTATTAGTGGCTACCACTATAATTGAATCGGGCATTGACGTGCCAACTGCCAACACCATAATTATTGATCGAGCAGATAAATTCGGTTTAGCACAACTGCATCAATTGCGCGGTCGAGTGGGTCGTTCACATCACCAAGCTTATGCTTATTTGCTCACGCCACCGTGGAAAGTTATTACTTCAGATGCCAAAAAAAGACTTGAAGCCTTCGAGCAATTAGGTGATTTGGGTATTGGTTTTAGTTTAGCGACACATGATCTAGAGATACGCGGCGCCGGTGAACTGCTGGGGGACGAACAAAGTGGTCATATGCAAACAATTGGTTTTTCACTTTATATGGAATTACTAAGTGAAGCGGTAAAATCATTAAAACTAGGCAAAACACCGCAATTAGAAGCAGCTGAACAAATGGATATTGAAATTAAACTGGGCGTTTCTTCATTGTTTCCTGAAACCTACATCAATGATATTGCATTACGTTTAACTCTTTATAAGCGCTTGGCCAGCTGTGAAAACGATCATGAAATACAACAATTCAAAAGTGAATTGATCGATCGTTTTGGCTTACTACCAGAGCCGGCGCAACATTTATTTAGCATCGCAAAAATAAAATGTCGCGCCAAAAAAATCGGACTGCGAAAAATTGAATTAACTAAAGATTTTGGCTATTTGCATTTCACTAAAAACCCCAATATGGACCCGATAAACTTGATTAAACTCATTCAGTCGCAACCCAATATCTATAAACTACAAGGCCCGGAAGTGTTACGCGTTATCAACAAAAACCAAACGGCTGATGAGAAATTTAATTTTCTCAACAAACTTCTAAATAAACTCACTGCGTAAGCACACGTGAAAGGTGAGTCATGGCGAGCGAGGTACGAGCGTCGCCATCCATATGCCGATGTTTTTAGCAGCACTCATACATGGATCACGACGCTCGATGACTCACTCGTGATGACAGAAAAAGAATTGCACACGCACGTATCGTCAGAAAAAAATCTTGTCATGGCGAGCGAGGTACGAGCGTCGCCATCCATATGCCGATGTTTTTTAGTAGCACCTATACATAGATTGTTACGCGTGTTGTACGCACTCTCAATTCTAAATAAATTTATTCAAAACAAAACCACGATTTATTCTGCTTAAATTACAAACAAATCCCTGTATTGTCACTAAAAAAAATAATCTGCAAAATCACGCCATGCAAAAAATCTTGTTTACGATTGATGAAGTTAAGCATGACGAAAAATTCACGCATACCGTGAATAGTTTTATTTTATGCGCTGGGGAAAAATCAATGCAGCTATGGTCGGATAATAAAGCCATGACACTTAATAATGGTGACACCATTCGCTATCAGCAATATTTTCTTACTGTGCACATTATTAATGAACGCAATCAAGCAGTGACGCAACAAAAACTAAATTGGCTAAGTCCACTGCAAACCGATTTAAATCACCAAACTCGACAATTAAGCCATCCCTTTTCTCATACAGCGACAGATCCATTCGATCCCCTTGCCTTTTTAGCGCCAGCAACTCAAGCGCCGGATATTTTCTCGCCGGCAATTTCGCTTGCACATGAGCCTGTGTCTTATCGTGCACCGGAGGCCATACAAAAAGCCACCGAATACGCTAACAAACCTAAGCTGCTTGAGCGTATCAAACAAACCAGTAAAAAAATTTGGCGAACCACCAAGCCCGGAGTAAATCAATGGTGAAATTATGGCAGACACTGCTGCTGACATTATTGCTATGTGCATGTTCGCACGGTGCAAGACAAGCGAATTTAGCCGTAACCACAGCGCACTATCTTAATCCTGATGTGTCTGGTCGGCCTGCACCGATAGTAGTATCAATTTATCAACTTAAATTTGCCAATCGTTTTAGTCAAACAGATTACCAACAATTAAATGATAACGCCGCCAACCTTCTAGGCGATAATTTAATTGACCGACAAGATATTGAAATTAGACCAGGCGAACACCGCACGGTTCATATTGATCTTGCCCAAGACACAGAATTTATCGGTTTAGTCGCTCATTATCGTAATATTAATGCAGCAAAATGGCGTGCGGTTATAAGCGCCCCGCCCAAAACAAGCGCTCTTAATTTAAATATCGAGCTTGAAGCGCAAGCGCTAAGCGTTGAACGAGTACGATAATAACGATAAAAATAATGTGTAAATTTAAAAAAGTTGCGGAACTATAAATGCAAAGTAATCGAGTCAACTGGGCTGAAGGGTTGTTTCTAAAACCTCAACACTTTCAACAACAAGAACGCTACTTTGAATATTCCATTACACAAAAATATCACCAACTCGGTGATCATTTGTGGGGAATCAAGACGCTGTCTTTTAATCAAGAACTATTGCAACAAGGTAAATTGGCTTTAGACTCAGCAAGCGGCTTTTTTGCCGATGGAACGGGCTTTAATTTTCCAAATTGCGATTGCAGCCCAGATGCCATCACCATCCCAAATAATACTAAAAACCAAATAGTTTACCTTGCTTTGCCGGTAATCAAACATAATGAATACCATCAACGCTACTCCCACGCCCACCTCAACCTACTCGATCAATCCACCAACGATTTTGATTGTGATGATATAGAAATAGCAAAAATTAAACCCATACTAAAACTTTCAAGCCACGAGCTAGACAATTATCTGGTTATTCCACTAGCTAAAATTACAGAATGTCGCACTGATAACAGCATTCAACTTGATTCAAATTTTATTCCAACAGCCATTCAAACTCAGGCCTTTGCAAAGTTAGCCCAAATGGCAGTTGAAATATTGGAGTTGCTCAATCATCGCTCGCATGCTTTATCGCAACGCCTAACCGACGTAGAACAGTCAGCTACTGCTGAAATCACTGACTTCATGCTGCTGCAATTAGTGAATCGCTATGAAGCAGTATTTTTCGATTTAACGAATACTGCTGTTTTACACCCGCGGCAATTGTATCAAGCGTTAATACAATTGCTCAGTGAGCTAAGCACATTTACAAATGACAAACGTCGCGTCGCAAACATGTGTGTTTATAATCATCAAGATCTTGCCACCACTTTTATGCCCTTAATGCACCAGCTACGTCATGAACTCAGTACTGTATTGGTTCAATCTGCCGTAGCAATAACACTTGAACCACGCGGTGCTGGCATCTTTGTCGGCATTATAAATGAAAAAAGTTTACTAGATGATTGTCACTTTATATTAGCAATTAGCGCAGATATACCTAGCGAAACATTACGTAAAACATTGCCATCGCAAATAAAAATCGCCCCTGTTGAACAACTGCACAATTTAGTAATGCGTTCTTTACCTGGTATTGAAATTGAAAATTTAGCTATTGCACCCAGACAAATTCCCTATCACAGCAATTTTTTATATTTTCAAATTAATAAACAACACTCACTATGGCAATCGTTGCCACAATCTGCCGCATTGGCTTTACATTTAACGGGATTGTTACCTGGATTGAAACTGGAATTATGGGCAGTACGAGGATGAAGCATCAACACCACAATCCCTATCTGGCATGCACCCAAACGGTTATCACCTTATTATTGCAAGTTAAGCATCAAGCTCAGCAACCCGATTATCAAAAATTGCACGCTCAATTTATTAATGAGATCCAGCAAGTAGAAATTTATTTGCGCCAACAAGGAGTGAGCGAACGTCAGGCATTGTCTACCCGCTACTGCTTATGTGCAGTTACTGATGAGGCCATATTATCGACTAATTGGGGCGTACAATGCGGCTGGTCACAACAAACCTTATTGAGCTTGTTCCATCAAGAAACCTGGGGCGGTGAGCGCTTTTATTTAATCTTAGAAAATGCACTGAAAAACATGCGCGATAACCTTGATTTTATCGAATTACTGTATGTTTTATTAAGCCTGGGCTTTGAAGGTAAATTTTATAATAAAGAAGCCGTTGTCCGCGAACAAATTCGTAACCGCTTATTCTACGCCATACGCCATGCCCGCGGTAAAGTGACCAGACAACTTTCAACACACGCTTATGATCCCGAACCATTTATGTTGCATCACCAAAACCGTCGCTCACTCAAAAAATTTGCTTACGTTTGTTTATCTCTATTTTTACTCATCAATCTCAGTTATAACTTGAGGTTAAATCACGTTGCCGATCCACTAACCCAACAATTAGCGCAATTAGCCCAAATTTCACCAGTAACCGTTTTTAGCCAATTTACCGACATTAAACGTACAAGGCCAAACTCATGAGACGTTACTGGGATATCATTAAGCAGTTTTGCACTCATGTCGTCAGCATGATTAAACAATCCACTAAAAAAATATGGACAATTAGCCAACGCTACTACACCAAACAGAAATTATTTGTTAGCGAAAAACGTCAATTTACTTCACTTCACAAACAACCCTGGTATTTTGTTTTAGGTGAATCACAGTCTGGACGTAGCCAATTAATCGCCCACAGCGGTTTTCACAGTGAAGCAAATCATTTGTTGAGTAAAGCTTGTGAATTTTACAAAGCGCTTTTTCCTCGTTTAAGTTGGGATTTTAATGCCAATACCTGCTTTATCACTAACAAAGACGAAACTTTTTTTGAAGATGAAGCCAACATCAAACCTTGGTTAAAAACCCTGGCGAGGCACCGCCGCCAACAACCATTAAACGGCGTTATTATGACGATTGATATCAATGAGTGGTTGTATCAAGATAAATCTCAACAGCAGCGATTAATTCAACGTTACGCTAAATTGTTGATTCGTTTAAGTCAGCAATTAAAAGAACAAATACCGGTTTATTTGGTCTGGACTAAAATGGACAGACTAATTGGTTTTAATGAATTTTTCCATGAACTGTCTCGCGAAGAGCTGGAGCAAATTTGGGGTCTCACTTTTCCAATTACAAAAATTACTGATCTCACGTTGCTACGACAGTTTCTACATCAAGAATACCCTAAGTTAGTGCAACGATTACAAGAACGTGTTATTCATCTATTAGACAGTGAAAAATCAGCCGCGGCTCGCGAATTAATTTATGCTTTCCCGCAACAAATTCAATTATTAGCGCAACCCATTGCTGATTTTATCCACCAGCTGATTAGCGCGCTGCCGCAGTTTAATTTGATTCATTTACGGGGATTTTATTTTACTAGCGCCTCCCAAACGGGCCAACAGCATAATTTGCTATTGCACAGCATTGCCAATGAATTTTCACTGGTGCCGATTGCACCGACTGTTTCAACGCTCAATCAAGAATGTTATTTTATTCGCAATTTATTCGAACAACTCATTTATCCTGAAAGCAGAATAATGGGATTCAGCCATCAAACTCGTAAACGCAAGCAGTACACTTATCAAAGCGCGTGGCTAGTTATTCCGCTATTATTAATATACGGTATTTGGCAAACAGCAATCAGCTACCACTATGAAATCCATTACTTAACTGCTCTTAAATCAAAGATTGCCTACTATAAGCACTTACGCAATAATTTGGATTTTCACAATCCCGATATCACCACTACGTTACCGCTGCTACAGCAAGCACATCGTATATTGAACCCAATTCATCATTATGCGCATTTTGGCATGAATTTATTGTTTAATTCACATCAATTACGCACTCAAGCAAACAATTTAATGCAAAGAACATTGGCCAGTTTTTTTGTGCCTCGTATCGCCTTAACACTAGAAAATCAATTACACCATAATAAGATGAACATTAATTTTCGCTATGCGACATTAAAAGGCTATTTGGTTTTTAACCCACAAAACCAAGCACCTACCAATAATCTAATTGCACCAATGAAAATTTATTGGGCGCAACACTTTAAAGGCAAACCGAATACGTTGTTAGCGCTTAATTATTACCTCAATCAAGCGGTACTGTTTCCTCAAACCGCCTTACCGATTGATCACGATCTGGTTAGTCAAAATCGCGATCTGTTACAGCAAGTGATTCCGTCTCAACGAGCCTATGTATTATTGCAATTTGAAAGCCGCGCTAGTGCACTCAACGATATTAATTTTGCGCAATTGACTGGCAGCGCTATTGACAGTGTTTTTGTCAACAGCACCACATTACCAAAAATTCCTGCGTTTTATACCCTAGCTGGTTTCCAACATATCTTTTCATATCAACTGAACAATATTGCTAATGAAGTAGCCAACGATAATCACGAAATTGGCTTAAGCAGCGTAACCTATGGTTCACCTTCTGCAACAGATATTAAAGATCAAGTTAAAACACAATATAGCCAAGATTACCTAAATCAATGGGACAACGCGCTTAAGGCGCTTGACGTCAAGTCTTTTGACACTTATGACAATGCGGAAAAAATCTTAACGCTGTTAGGCAGCAATCAATCGCCTTTATTTCATGTGTTGAACATTGTTAAGCGTAATACCACAACCATTGACGATGACAGCATCCAAGTGAAGCAACATTTTTACGCCTTGAATCATTTTTACGACCATTCTCAAGCTGAAAAATTGAGCGCTAGTTTCACTGCCATCAAAACCTATTTGCAAACTATCCAAAATCAAAATGATCCTAATAAAGCTGCCTTTGATGCTGCTAAACAGTATTTTATGGGCGCCAAAAATCCAATTTATCAATTACAGCAATTAGCCAAAGATGCACCTGCTCCAGCTAAACGTTGGCTAGAAACCATTGCCGATAACACGCTGGCATTAATTTTCGCGCACGCGCGCGATTATATTAATGCGCAATGGCAAAAGGACATCATTCTTCCATACGGCAACGAGGTGATGGGGCACTATCCTATTAACATTCACGCTGTAGCGCAGCTCGATCTTAATACCTTCCAAACACTTTTTGCACCAAAAGGTAAATTGGATCAATTTTTTGTGCAGTTCATCCAACCCTTTGTCAATTCAGACGGGCCAAATTGGCAATATTACCAACGTGAAAATGGTTCTATTGAATTATCTACTGCTACGCTGGTTTTATTTGAGCGCGCTAAACGCATTCAAAACGATTTCTTTAATAACACATCAGGCACGCCAAGTCTGGAATTAACAATTGAGCCACGCTTGCTTGATACTAATTTAATGCGCTTTAATTTAGCTATTGGTAATCAAAATTTAGCGTACGCTCACGGTCCGCGCCAAAGCCTTGCCCTACATTGGCCACTGGGTATATTGAATCAAAGCGTAACGCTTTCCATGATAGATTTTAATCATAACCCCGATGAATTCCACAGCAGCGGTCCCTGGTCATTGTTTAAATTATTTGATCGAGGACAGTGGCAACCGGGCAACAACCCAAATAATTACAACTTAATACTTTATTTTAACCACCGTGTTGTAGAGCTAACCATCAACAGCACATTGCCTTTAGCTACATTGAAATTAACTGATCTCGAACATTTTAACTTGGTGAGTACTTTATGAATGCAAATGCCGACACATTAAAAACGGCCAATCAAGATATACGCCAATCCCCTAATTTGGCCACACTTTATTTTGATACCAAGAGCCAGCGCAATGATGCTAAACGCATGGAGCGTGAAGCGGTGTTAAATGAAACATCACTGCAACTTGCTTTACCACTTTGGCAGGCACTTGAATCTCAATGCGACACGATCTTAGCTGAACACAGCAAAGATATTGAAGTGTGCTGCTGGCTAATCGAAGCCCGTGTGCGTACCGACGGTATAACTGGTCTTATTACCGCGTGGCAGTATACAACTGATTTACTGCGTACCGTTGGCTTAGCCTGTCAACCTAATAACCCACTGGACTATTTAGCCAAATTGCATGAAGGTGGCAACACCAATTCGTTAAGCGGTTATTTACGATTCCTACCCATCACCGACAATACTGCTATTAGCGCCAACTTTCAGGCTTGGCAATATGAGGCCAAGAACAATGATGCTCAGCTTGCCCATGCGCTTACTGCTGCTATCCAGTCTTCGCCTTTGTCGTTCTATCAACAACAGTTACAATTTATCGCAACAGCAAAAACCACATTTACCACGTTGTGTGAAGTTGCCCACGCTCTGGATAACAAACAAGCGCCTAGTAAAACGCATTTTTTAGATGCCTTAAATCAACTTGAACTTATATTCAGCGATATCGTGCAACAGCATTTCCCGCAAACACGAGCTGAAATAAAAACACAAACAAGTCCCCGCCTTGCTTCAAGCACAAATTCACCATCCACTACTAGCGCTTTAACACGTGAAACAGCACTGCAACAAATAGAAACGTTGTCGCATTTTTTTGAGCAAACTGAACCGCACTCACCTTTAATTTTTTTGCTTAAGCGTTGCGTTGAATGGGGTAAGTTACCCTTACCTAAACTACTTGAACAAATGATTACGGACGACACCACACGTGACAAATTGTGTAATTTAATCGGCATAAAATTATAACTACTCAAAAAATAATGAACATAATCTACAAAACGACAATGAACTAGGAGGCCACTATGATCGAAAGCATACATAATAAACTTGAACGCGTACGCAAACCCCGCGTCCACATTAAATATGAAGTGGAAACAAATGATGGGGTAGCGCAGCATGAACTGCCTTTTGTGGTCGGCGTTATGGGCGATTTCTCAATGGATAACACACAAAACCGTAAACCTTTGCGTGAACGTAAATTTATTGAAATTGATCGCGATAATTTTGATAACGTCATGCAACGCATGAACCCACAGCTGTCCATCCGCGTAAAAAATGTTTTCACCACAGCAGAACAAGAACTACCGGTAACCTTGTCGTTTGCCTCCCTTGATGATTTTTCGCCAGAAAACCTCACTGACGCCATACCAATGCTTAAAAAATTAAAAGCGCTGCGACATATGCTGCGTGATTTACTCAGCCAAAGCGATCGTTCACCACAACTTGAAGCACTACTTGAACAAGCCCTAAAAGAACCTGAAGTGTTGGCAAAACTCAGTGCTGAACTCAGCAACCAACCTAATTACACTGCGGAGTCTGTATAATGAGCACAGTTATTGATAAATCAACCTTATTAAAATCCGAAACAAATATTTTTAATTTAGCGTTACAAGCCAATGATCATAGAGACACCCACAAAACGACACAGCTTTTAACAGCGTTAGCAAAAAATATAACAGATGGTATGCTCAGTTGGGATAAAAGTGTGATTAATTCCATTAATCGCGCCATTGCGAAATTAGATAATCTAATTTCGCAGCAGCTGGCTGAGGTTATGCACCATCCGCGTTTTAGTGCATTGGAAGGTTCATGGCGCGGCATGAATTATTTAGTTAATCATTCTGAAACCTCGTCTTTACTTAAAATAAAACTCATGGATGTTAAAAAATCAGAACTACAATTGGATTTTGAACGTGCTTTAGAATTTGACCAAAGCAGCTTGTTTAAAAAAATATATGAGTCTGAGTTTGGTATGCCAGGCGGCGAACCTTATGGTGTTTTAATTGGTGATTATACTTTTACTCAACATCCACAAGACATTAACCTACTTCAAGGACTAGCCGGTGTTGCTGCCGCCAGTTTTTGTCCCTTCCTATCCAGTGCTGATGCGCAATTATTTGGTTTCAGTGACTGGAGCAAGTTATCCCAACCACGCGATTTAAAGAAAATTTTTGAAAGCACAGATTACATTAAATGGCGTCAATTTCGTGAAACTGAAGACTCTTGTTTTATTACCTTAACCCTGCCACGTGTGTTAGCACGTCTTCCTTATGGTGAAGCAACAAAACCAGTTGCTGAGTTTAATTATGAAGAACAACAGCCACATAGTCATGGTTATTGTTGGATGAACGCCGCCTATCCGCTTGCTACTAAAATCACGGATGCTTTTGCTAAAACGGGTTGGACAACAGCCATTCGTGGTGCAGAAGGAGGAGGTAAAGTTGAAGATTTGCCATTGCATATTTTTACTAGCGACGATGGCGATTTAGACGCGCAATGCCCAACGGAAGTTGGCATTACCGATCGGCGCGAAGCCGAACTTTCTCAACTGGGTTTTTTACCTTTGTGTCATTATAAAAACACAGACTACGCTGTCTATTTTGGTGCAGAAACGCTGCACAAAGCAAAACAGTATGATCGTGTGGATGCTACCGAAAACGCACGTATCGCAGCTCGCCTACCTTATGTATTAGCTACCTCTCGATTTGCACATTATTTAAAAATTATGGCGCGGGATAAAATCGGTTCATATCAAGAAGCCAGTGACTGTGAAATTTGGCTAAACCATTGGATTTTAAATTTTGTAAACAATAACGCTTCGACTAAGCAAGATTTAAAAGCGAAGTACCCATTGGCAGATGCCAAAATTGAAGTGAAACCTATTCCAGGAAAGTCCGGGGCATATCACGCTATTGCCTGGCTGCGCCCATGGCTACAAATGGAAGAGCTAACGGCTTCATTACGCCTGGTAACAAGCATTCCCAAACGAGGTGGTCAATAGTCATCATGCCAAGCAGCCATGCGGTCCAAAACCATAAGCAACGCTGGATTATACTAAAGCTTATTAACCTATGTGATGAAAAAATTCATCAAACGCTTGCGGATATTGAAAATAATGCCAACTGGCAGCAGCTTGCTGCCAGTTGGCAAGGTTTGCAATGGCTGGTTGACACAACGCAACTGTCTACCAAACAAACCAAAATTAAATTACTCAATATCAAACCCCATGAAGCACTGACTGATTTAGCGCTGAGCGATGATTTGACTAACAGTCATTTATACGAATTAATTTATCATCGCGAATTGGATTTTCCAGGTGGCGAACCCTTTGGGATTATCATAGCGGATTTTTACAATGAAATTCGCTTGCTGCAATTGCTTGCTTATTTGGCGCAAGAAGCATTAACCATATTGTTAACTTCAACAACCCATCCCGATAGCAATGATCATCTCACTTGGTCAGCGTTTGTCTGCGTGAGCTACCCTGCTGTGCGCATCAACACCCAGCTTTTTGTTAGCAGCAGTTATGCAGTCGCTATTATTATTGCTTTAACTTTCCAACAAACAGGCTGGTTTTCACAAATCACCGATCATGCAATTAAAGCGCCTTTTATTGAGCCTGCGCATTATGAATTTATTGATTCATTTACACCTGATACGAAGGTGTATTTGAGTGACAAACAAACTGATCAGCTAGCAACAAAAGGAGTGATTGGCATCAAATCATTGCATCTCAGTCATCAATTGGCTTTTTTCCATGCTGTTAGCGCAACACAGCAACAACCGTTAACACATCTTTTATGCGGCTGTCGTTTTGCACATTACTTAAAAGCGATTTTGCGCAACAAAACCGGTAATTTCACCACCACCGACCAATGCCAGCAATTATTACAAAAATGGTTATTAGGTTATTGCGCACAAAGTTCAGATTTGTCATCCGATTTAGCAGCACGCTACCCTTTAAAATCCGCTCATGTCACAGTAAAAGCGAACCAAACCAATCGCAGCGAATTTATTTGCCAGTTGTCATTAGTGCCTCATTGGCAACTTAACCAATTGGAAACCAAACTGCGTATTTTAATTAAGGTATAATATGACTAATTCAACGCATCAACAATTAATTAACGACATTAAAATAGCACTTGAAGAGTTACTCAACACACGCAAACACTATTATTTTAATATTAAACGCTGGCCGCTTGTGACCAAATCCATTTTAGGCTATGGCTGTTGTGACTTTTCTAAAATGATCAATGGTTCGCAACTTACTTTTGCCACTGTGGAATTTGAAATAAAACAAGCAATCGAGCAGTTTGAGCCACGGGTTCAACACGTGTCGGTGCATATTGAATACAGCGAGCAACAACAGCTTTTCCTTACTATCACGGTTGAATTAAAAAACACGCAAAACATAGCGCTTTATTTACAATCCAATGCTCTTAACACCGCGCACTCAATAAAATTAAAAGGTCAGGAAAATGCTGCAAACGATTTTGGACTATTATCAAACCGAGCTTGAAGCATTGTATGAACAAGCACTTTATTTTGCTAAAGCGCATCCACAATACGCCAGCCAACTTGGTATATTGCCTTTTGCCATAAAAAACCCTGAGTTGGAACGCTTATTACAAGGAACCGCTTTTTTAACAGCGCGCATACAAAAAAAAATAGATGGCGATTTTAAACAAATAAGTCATGTCTTGTTGACAGCAATAATGCCAGCATTGTTACAGCACTCACCAGCAGCGGGTATTGCGTGCTATCAACCTAATAGTGACCCCAGCGACAACTTCATCCTAGAGAAATCAACACCTTTTCATGCCACCACTACCACCGGTGACACAGTAATTTTCACAAACCCACAGCCAGTTCATATCAGCAAAGCTAAAATAAAAAGCACCCTCTATAAAAGAACCACCCACGGGGCGGAGCTGGTTATTAAGCTCAGCTGTGTAGATAACAACACTCTGAATTTTTACCTTAATACCAACAATCAATCTGCTCACGCTGTCATAACCGCACTTTTGCAAAGTCGCATTAGCACTACTCATCAGCCTCAGGAGCCGCACTTACAGCTTTATGCGTTAGCAGCACAAAATTGCTGGCTTGCTCAACCCGCTAATCTTTTATTTATTTACCAAATTATACGTGAATTTTTTCACTACCCTCTTAAAAGACAATTCTTCAGCTTAACTAATCTTTGCGTATACAATGAAGCGGTAGACATTACGTTTTATTTTAAAAAATTTGATACGCAGTTTGAACGCCTAATCCATACCAATTTATTGCAACTCAATTGCTTCCCGCTTATCAACCAATATTCAACTACATGCGAACCGATTAAGCTCAATCATGACGTAGCGCAACAAACTATTCAACTTGACAATATCATTGCGATTGAAAATGTGACTGCCTATAAAAATGATGGTGAAATGATTAATGTTGCGCCGTTGTTGGAAAATCCTTCAAGTGCAACTGAGTTGTGCTATTACGCGCACTACAACACCGAGCTAAATAAAACTCAGCTAAGTTTTAACTCTAGCCAAGACTATGCGCAAATTGATTTACTGGAAGTGCAAGCCTTAAAAAGCAATCAAGAAGCGATTGAAACCATTTTAAATGATTCAGCAAATCTTGCTGCTCATGATGAAACTCAACTCGATAGCGCCGTCTTGTGTTGGCAAAGCCAACTCTACCCCGGTAGTTTCAACCAAATTAACCAGCAACATTATTGGCAATTAATCGCGTTGTTAAATCAACCACTACAATACGCACCAGCCCATGCGGATGCTGTTTTAAGTCAACTAAAATTATTATTACGCGCACTGCATCCAGCCTCAGCATCAAAATTCTCCGGCTTAATTGATGACTTATCTCAACTGAGCATTAAATTGATTACGGGTCGATCACGTACAGCTGGCTTTTCGGCCGTGACTTACGGTTACGAATTTAATTTACTAGTGGACACTGACGACGGCAATAAGTCGGAATTATCCTTGTTAGGCTTATTACTCTTTCATTATTTACAAGCCACTGTTGAAATGAACCGCTTTGTTATTTTAATTTTGCGCAACAAACAACATCAGGTATTGCACCAATGGCAATAGCGGATTTTTTTCATATAGTACATTCCTTGCAGCTAACCGCCACTAAACCGTTGCAGTTTGCTGCAGCACACTCAACTACCGTGAATTTAAATGACATTGATAAAATCACGGCCACTGCGGACGCGGTGTGCATCCACATTAACTTTATGCAACTCTATGGTGTCTCTGGCATCATGCCTAATAACGACTTTGAAAAATTTCATGAATCAGCTCAGCAACGTGCGCCCGCCTTTGCTCAATTTACTCAACTGTTTCAGAATCACTTAACGCATTTACTCGTTAACGCTTGGCAATGCAATCAACCCACGCTGCAAATTAATCGTCTTAAGCGCACTCTAACTGAATGTTTTGATCTCAAAGATAACAACCTGGTGCCATACGTAAATTATATTCTGCGGCGACCGATTAGTACGTCCGCACTGCAACAATTGCTTAGCTCTCATTTAAGTTTGCCAGTGCGCATTAGTGAAAATAGTGGTAAATGGCTTGAAATAAATCAGGCAGAATACACACTGCTTGGTAAATCTTTTAATAAGCTCGGTGCCACCAGTATGCTGGGAAAACGATTCTTTTCTCCCAGTGCCGCCGTGGGTATCGCTATTGGCCCATTAGATTACGCTAATTACTGTCAGCTCATTAAAGGCAAACAGCAACGTGCAGCTATTGAAAAAATGCTAGCGGCAGTGATGGATGCATGCGTTACAGCTCAGATAGCATTGCAATTACCTACAGCAGCACGTCCACCCTTACTATTAAGCAAAAACAGCCAGTTACAGCTTGGTTTTCATCTGTGGTTTTGAACACTAGCAGCTTCAGCGTTAACTTCATCAAATTGTTTGCAACTCAAATTAGCTACAAACACGCTCAAAAGTGTGCTCAATAAAATATTCTTATTTTGTAAAATTACTGTCGCCAAAATTAAATTGACTATTATGCGTATCGTAAACTGTACTGAATAACGCATTAAACGAGTTTGACCTAATAAAAAACTATCCAATTTTTTAGCTGGCAATAAATATTGTACTGCAAAACTAATAGCAGCAAAAAATAGCAGAGTACCTTTAAACTGTTCTAGAAGTGCAAATAGATCTGTTTCCCAGTTTTCACCGCTAAACAGACATGACTCGGGGAATGATTGGCAGTGATTAAAACTATTTGCAGCCTGTTCCAACTGGCTGTTGTTATAATCACGTTCTCGCAAATGACAAAGCAGATTGGGCAGGGTTACCTTATTTATAAGATAATGGCTGTGGTTATAAACAGCCTTGCCATTATGTAATACAGGATATTTAGGGAAAGCTCCCATATTAGACGAATGAATCATATCGTGCACAAACGAAAAATTGCTGTTGCACCAATTAATAATTTCTTCTTGGCTCTTGCCTAAAAAGGCATAATCAGTCTCATGATCTCTTTTAAGTTTAATAAATTGATCGCATACATCCTTAACCATATTTCTTCTAAAAAATAGTGAAAACCTCTCCTGGCTAAGCTTACCTTTAACACAGGATTGCAAATAGGGAGCGCCAAAACCATGTAAGCTCAATATGGCATTTTTAAATTTCGCATCAACGAAAATATGTGCACCAGGTAAAAGATCGAACATAAAACAATTTCTATTTATCTCACATTCAGCAAGACGACGCATACCGACAATAAAAGGCTTTAGTACACGCCTTAAATAAGCTCCGTCGGTCCAACTACCGAGGATAGCTTGTATTTCTTCTGACGACATTCGCATTTATCTATCTCCACCGGCGGTATATTGGACCAATATTATATGGATATAGGTTAATAAATTACCATTAACTGAATATTAATAGATGAGATATAAATCGAGTTAACCCAAGCGGCTTTTTACAGAGCGACGACGCTTCGGCACGTGGATCACTACGCCCGAGGACTCAGTCGATGACGGCATTGGGTTGTTGCGACGTTTTCCGTCGTTGCAAGTCCTCGAAGCAATCTACACCAACTGCAATGGCAATTACGTTATACGCCCTTCACTTTCTGCTTAAACGGTTGCAGCGCTGCTCGAATGTTGGCGTACAATTGCGGCAACCAGGTCACTTTTTCCCGTGATGGCAGTGGTTTTTGGTAGCGCAAATCATTGGGGGCAATAATCACCTCAATATTTTTTATGCCGACTAAATCAGCTAACACGAACAATTGCTGTATATTGGTATCACCAATCGCTATGCAGCCAATCGACAATTTATTGCCGTGAATAAAAATATCACCGCCTAAATTGGTGCGATGATCCAAAAGAGCATGATAACGATCAAACGCATTCGGATAACTAACGTGCATCGAAAGATCAAAACGGCTCTCTGGATTTAAACCGATAATGTGATATATCCCTTCTGGCACTTGATCATCCATGCTGTGTAATTTAGGTCCTGGACCACCACTGGCCGCATACACCCGGAAATTTTTGATATGGTGCCAACGTGATTGAGTGCTATCGCGTGCCCACAACTCCATTCTTTTTTCGTGCTTAAATACTAATAAAGTAATTTGTTTGGGGGGGTAATTGACCTGCGCCTTTGCAAAATCTGGCTTTAAACGTGCCTCTGCGTACTTAGAATACTCGTTTACTTTATAATGCAGCACCTGATCATATGTCATTTGCTTAGCACAAGCGGCCAAGAGTAATGCAACCACAGTGAGAATAAGCAAACGCAGTGTTTTCATCATGTCTGATTCAATCCTTTGTTCAGGGTGCTAACTTTATTATATCTTTGGCATTATATCCTTGGGAAGTGACGCTTGCCAATTATTTGTTCGCAACTCGCATTTTTAATCACGAATAGTGTATTATCTCCCCCAATTAAATCAAAAAGGATTGGCTATGAAATTGTTGCGCTTCACCTTAATCCCATTGCTCCTCATTGTTTTGACTCCACCCTCTGCGATATTAATTTGGTATACCAACACCACACTCGGCGGTTCGCTTTACGCCTTGTGGCAACAATTTTTGAGTAACGGGTTTATTTCAACGTTATACCATATTTGGTCACCGGTATTTTTTGGCTCAGCAAAAGCATGGGGCATTATTTTTATTTTCGCAGCAACACAACTGCTACTAATGCGGTTGGTGCCGGGCAAAAAAGAATATGGCCCAGTTACCCCTCAAGGCAACACACCGGTTTATAAAGCCAATGGTTTTACTTGTTTTGTGATCACAATTTCATTATTTGTCGTCACCAGTTTTGGCTTACACTGGTACTCACCCGCCATTGTCTACAACAATTTTGGCGCAATTTTGGGTGCATTAAATTGTTTTAGTTTGTTGTTTTGTGTTGGTTTATATTTGAAGGGGCGCTTCAAACCTTCAACTAGTGATGCTGGCATAACGGGCAATATTCTCTTTGATTACTACTGGGGCACAGAACTTTATCCTCGTGTTCTAGGCTGGGACATCAAACAGTTTACCAACTCACGCTTTGGCATGATGAGCTGGCCAATTATTATTTTGTCGTTCGCTGCCAAACAAGATCAGTTGTACGGTTTGAGCAATTCTATGTGGGTCGCGGTGGCCATCATGTTGGTTTATATCGGTAAATTCTTTTTATGGGAAATGGGCTACATGCGCTCACTGGATATCATGCACGACCGCGCTGGTTATTATATTTGCTGGGGTTGTTTAGTCTGGGTGCCTGCGGTTTACACTTCGCCGATTCTATATTTGGTCAATCATCCAATAGAGCTTAACGAACTCAGCGCGTTTTTAATTTTAATCGCTGGTATTAGCAGCGTACTTATTAATTTCTGGGCGGATAAACAGCGACTGCGAGTGCGCGCCACCAATGGCAACTGCACAGTTTGGCGCAAACCACCCGTGCTTATTAAGGCCAACTACACCACGGCAACAGGCGAGCAAAAACACAGTTTATTATTAGCTTCAGGTTGGTGGGGCGTGGCGCGGCATTTTCATTATGTGCCAGAAATCCTCGGTGCTTTTTTTTGGACGTTACCCGCACTGTTTCATCATTTGTTACCCTGGTTTTATGTTATCTTTTTAACCGTATTATTGTTGCATCGCTCACTCCGTGATGAACAACGCTGCCGCTTAAAATACGGCATTTATTGGCAGCAGTATTGTGAGAAAGTGCCGAATCGCTTGCTCCCAGTGATAATAACCCGTACCTTAAACCAACTGCTCTTTTTCTGGAAATCTTCAGTAAATTAAAAGGATTGACATGATCAGCATCGAGAACAATGCGCGCTTTTCTAAATCTCTGCTATGGCAAGCTCAACGTGATTACTATGATAAACAAGGTGCACAAGCGTGGGCCGCCGATGTACCCTTCTATATCACCAGCAATCCTTTTATTGCCAACAGCTATGCCAAACTTATTTTGAATTTTATTCAAGACTGTCGCACCAAAAACATTAATGGAAAATTTTATATTATTGAACTTGGTACTGGATCAGGCCAATTCAGTTTTTACACTTTAAAACAGCTTCATATAATAGGAAAAGAATTAGGGCTTAAAAATTTCCCCTTTTGTTATGTCATGACTGACTTCACTGAAAACAATATTCGCTTTTGGCAACAAAACCCATCACTAAAACCGTTTATTGACGATGGAACGGTGGATTTTGCAAAATTTGATGTGGAACATGATAGCGAACTTAAATTGATCCAATCCAACACCACCTTGTCATCAAAAAATTTAACCACACCGTTAATTGTGATCGCTAATTATTTATTTGATTCAATTGTTAATGACATATTTGAAATTCGCAATGGCAAAATTTATGAATCATTAATTAATGTTACAACAACTAAAAGCAACATTAATGGCAACATGCCAAAAGATTGGAAGCAAGTTAAAATCAAACACAATGAAAAGCTGCTGAAGTTACCTTACTACTCGAACAATTTTTATAATAAGATCTTGGATGGTTACAAAAAGACTATAGAAGACAGCTTCATTAACTTTCCCAATGGCAGCTTAGATGGCATTCACAATCTTAATAAAATCGCTAACAATAAACTGCTGTTGCTTTCATCTGACAAAGGATTCATGAGTACAACCGAATTGGACAACATGGAGTTCCCCGAGCTGGATTTTCATGGCAGTTTTTCTTTGATGGTGAATTACCATGCCATCGGCGAATATTTTAAATTATGCGGTGGTGACGCCTTTTTACAAACGGCTCGTGGTGGTTTAAGCAGTTGTGCTTTTATTAATGGCATGAAATGGCATGATTTACCGTTATCCAATTTGGCTTTAGCTGAGAACTTTGAAGGCGTAAGCCCCACCGATTATTTTCATTTATTTGATTTTCTCTCCAAACGTAAACGCACGCTCGATCTAGAAACAATCGCTGCGACGTTAAGTTTATCTAACTGGGATCCGCATACATTCATGCAGCTTTATGACCGTTTGTTAGATCTCTTAGAGGATGCAGATGAGGATTTGATTGAATTTATTTTAGCTAAAACTGAAAATATTGCTGATAACTTTTACTTTGTGCCCGAATGCGACGATGTGTTTTTTGCTATTGGTACGCTATTTTATAGCCTGGATGACTACACCTCTGCCCTGCATTATTACCAGTTATCATTGAAATTTTTCCCCCATGAGGCAACTGAAACACTTTATAATATGGGCTTATGTCATTATTACGCTAAGCGTTTTCAACCTGCACAACGCTATTTTGAAAAAGCACTAGTGAACGATCCTAAATTTAAACAAGCTAAGAATATGATCGCTAGTATCAAGCGTAAGCGGTAGAGGAGAGGCTGCTCAAGTTAAAAGAACACTCCTTTTACATGGATCACTACGCTTGCTACGCGCGCTCGTGATGACACAAAAAAGCAACAACATACCCATTAGCACAAAATACTGTAATAGTCTTATTCGATTAAGGTTTTTTAAAAACAGCTACGCTATCCGCAACTGGGCGATAACTTTCAATATCTAATGTGAACTTGGGCGTTTTGACGACCAGCTGTGATGAGTTACCACCGTCCAAATTGAGCGCGTCGACACAACCAAACTTTAATAAAAAATCAGCGAATTCATTTGTGGTTAGCGCAAGATTATTGGTAACGGCAATAATAATTTGTTGTTTGGCGTCCACACACAACGCCGAACGTAAGTCACGCCCTTCCTTCAACTTCAATTTGCGACCATTTTGCAATAACCGTGGTCCTGCTTGCACGGCAAATTGCACCGTTGGCTGATAACGAAAGTTCTGCATAGTGGTAACATGCGGTTGATTATTTTGAATATAGAACACACCCCACCAACTAATGCGACGCAATGGGTTCAGCACTTTGCCATTCTGGATACGCAAACCCAATGCTTTTTTTTCCGGCGAAAAAAAACCACCATTAATAGCCAATATAGCGTTAGTCTTTTTAATCACATCCTTGGCATAAACAGCAGACTGATTTAGCTGCTTTGCAGATACGAGACGCAATTGATATTGACGCGGATCAATACGAAACGCATAGATGCTGCTGGCTGAAGTTGAAATAAAATGCGGTGAAATATACGCGTAGGCCAAACCTGGTTCTAGCAGCTTCCATGTAGGCGCTGCAAGAGCACCGCACACGGGGACTAAAGCAATTAAACAGCGTAACCAATTCCACATAGCTTTGCTCCTAGTGGCAAAGTATAACATTCACTATTGAAGATGGCATAGCGACAAGGTTGCTGACAATCGTTTCTGCTTGCGGTAAAGTTAGCCCCTTTGCGCCCGTAGCTCAGCTGGATAGAGTAACCGGCTTCGAACCGGTTGGTCGGGAGTTCGAATCTCTCTGGGTGAGCCGGACATAGACGAATCACTGATTCGTCCCGGCGAACGGGCAACAGGAAGTTGCCCTGTGGTGCGGTCAAAATGACTACATT